>NC_019689.1:0-300000 GCF_000317025.1 Pleurocapsa sp. PCC 7327
ATTTCTTTAATCAATCGGACTTAAAAATAGATAATACTATTCTCTTCTAGATATCGCTAAACTATAAGTTTCTAGTCACCGATCGCAGATCGATTTCGTGTAAATGTCCCCACAACAACTCTGGAATCAAGTTCTAGAAAGACTTCAGCTACAACTAACTCGTCCCGCTTTTGAGACCTGGATTAAGACGGCGACAGTCCAAGAGTTAACAGACAAATGTTTGGTTATTAGAGCTGCCAACCCTTTTATTCTCAATCACCTACAAAAAAACTATCTCAAAACCATTGCCGATACGGTACGGGAAATTCTCGGCTATCCGATAGAAATTCAACTCACAGCCGCCCAAGGAGAAAATCTCGCGATTGTTGGCGATCCCGATGCTTCTCGCTTGATGCTTGAGCCAGTAGTAGATAGTTTAGCGAGCGATCGCCCGAAGCCGACCAAATTAAACCCAAAATATACCTTTTCTCGCTACGTAGTCGGACCGACCAATCGTATGGCACACGCGGCTTCGCTGGCGGTTGCCGAATCTCCCGGACGAGAGTTCAATCCTCTGTTTCTCTGCGGCGGCGTTGGTTTGGGAAAAACTCATCTCATGCAAGCGATCGCCCATTATCGTCTGGAAATACACCCGAATTCCAAAATTTTCTACGTTTCTACCGAACAGTTTACTAACGACCTGATTAGTGCCATTCGTCAAGATAGCATGCAGAGCTTTCGAGAGCATTATCGCACGGCCGACGTGCTCTTGGTCGATGATATTCAGTTTATCGAAGGTAAAGAATACACCCAAGAAGAATTTTTCCACACCTTTAACACCTTACACGAAGCCGGAAAGCAAGTTGTCTTGGCAAGCGATCGCCCGCCCAAACGGATCCCCAGCTTGCAGGATCGCCTTATTTCTCGCTTCTCGATGGGGTTGATTGCCGATATTCAAGTCCCCGACTTAGAAACGCGGATGGCAATTTTGCAGAAAAAAGCCGAATACGAACATATGCGCCTGCCGCGAGAGGTCATCGAATATATCGCCGCTAACTACACTTCCAACATTCGGGAATTAGAGGGGGCGCTAATTCGTGCCATTACCTACATTTCCATTTCGGGTTTGCCGATGACGGTGGAAAACCTTGCCCCAGTTCTCAATCCGCCCATGGAAAGGGCGGCAGCTTCTCCAGAAAGCATCTTGAATGCGGTAGCCGAGACGTTTAAAGTCTCGATTGAGGACTTGAAAGGAAATTCTCGACGGCGGGAAATCAGTATCGCCAGACAAATCGGCATGTATCTGATGCGCCAGCATACCGATCTGAGTTTGCCCAGAATTGGCGAAGAATTCGGTGGCAAAGACCATACAACCGTTATGTACAGTTGCGAGAAAATCGGTCAGCTACGGCAACAAGACCCCCAACTCAGTCAAACCCTGTCTCAATTGCTCGATCGCATTAACCTAGATAACAAAAGTTAAACTTAGCAAACATTCGCTATACTGAATTAAAGGGATAAAATATCAGAACTTAACCTTAAAATTAAAATATATGCTAAAATCGCGACCTTTATGCGTTGTTCTATACCCTGAACTCTAAATACCTTGTTATATACTGCTAATTAGCCATCAAAACCCAGACCGATAGAAAATCTCTTTCTTTATACTCATTTCAAAAATGCTTGCAAGATCCAATCCGGGTATCGGTATTCGTTGAGAGGCAGAAAGTGACTAGCTGGGAAAGCCGCTTAGCCGATTTGCCAAGCTTTTTGGCTAAGCGAAAAAAGTTTTTAATCTATCTTTCGATCGCGCTTTTGGCTCTTTGGGTATGTTCTAAGCTTTGGCTTTTACTGGTTCAATTAGGGGACGCGAGCGTTAATCTCTGGAATCAGCTGTCGGATAAAGAAACTAAACTCAACTTTCTCCTAGAGGGAATTCAATTCATAACGATATTTTTTTGAGCGCGATCGCAATAGTTTTTGTAGGCGTTGCCCTATATTTTAACATTAAAATTGCTTACAAGAATACCAACAATCGCTCGATCGAGAAGACGAGTTACCAGAAATTGCCATAGACGTTCAAGCAGCGCTTACTGTCATTGGACGGCGTAATTTCGCGCAAGATCCAGAAGGAAAATACTTGAATTTGAGTTTTACCTACCCGATCGGATCCGACCTCAGCAGGGCAAGGCTTTGCCGAACTGACCTTAGTAGAGCCTACCTCAGCGGTGCTAACTTCAGTAGAGCCGATCTCTGGAAGGCTAACCTCCGTAGAGCCGATCTCTGGAAAGCCGACCTCATCAGAGCCAACCTGAGAGAAGCCGATCTCAGAGAGGCAGATCTCTGGAAAGCCAACCTCAATGGAGCTACTCTCAACGGAGCCACTCTTCTTAGCGGAGCTGACTTGAGTGGAGCCAAAAACTTAACGCCAGAACAGGTCAAATCGGCACAAGATTGGAGGGGGACTAAATATGACGAGGAATTTCACCAGCAACTCGAATAAGTATATATACTCTGTGGAAAACTAGACGGGATTTTCCACAAGTTTTCCACAGGATAAAAACCGGAAAAAGAATGGTTGAATGGACAAAGAAAGATCCCTCGCGATCGCGTATAGTACTATCGTTCTAAATTAAAGCTCGATTCTGATTACCGATGAAATTTACTTGCTCTCAAAGCGACCTGAACGCTAATTTATCCCTGGTCAGTCGTGCCGTTCCTTCTCGTCCTACCTATCCCGTCTTAGGTAACGTTCTCTTCGTCGCAGATGCGCAAGGGAAACGAGTCAGTTTAACTGCCTTCGATAGTCGCCTCGGCATTCGTACCAATTTTAGTGCCGAAGTGAGCGAAGGGGGAAGACTGACCTTACCCGCGAAAATCCTCAACGATATCGTAGCTCGGTTGCCAGAAGAGGAAATTACGCTGGCTGCGGAAGACGAGGAAGAAGAAAATCCGCTCGCTACCCTAACTTCTAGCTCTGGACGCTTTCAAATCAGGGGCATGAGTGCGACGGAATTTCCTGAATTGCCGAAGGTAGAAGAGGGAGAAGGAATCGTACTACCCGTATCGGCTTTGAGCGACGGGTTAAAAGGTACGTTGTTTGCTGCTAGCACCGATGAAACCAAGCAAGTTTTGACTGGAGTGCATTTAGCTGGCTCTCAAGATAGTTTAGAATTTGCGGCAACCGACGGACATCGCTTGGCAGTGGTGGAAACTCCATTGGAAAATACAGAAGTGGGCGATCGCGCCTCAGACAATTTTGCGGTTACCATTGCTGCTAGAGCTTTACGAGAATTAGAACGGATGCTAGCAACGGCTCAAGCGACTGATTCTGTCGCCTTGTATGTCGATGAAAGTCAAACTATCTTTGAGTTGGGCGATCGCCGTTTAACCAGTCTGAAATTAGAAGGAGCTTATCCTGCTTATCAACAACTCATTCCCCGACAATTTTCCAGAACGGTGACGGTAGAACGCAAGCGACTGATTGGGAGTTTAGAACGAGTTGCCGTACTAGCCGATCAAAAAAATAATTTGGTTAAATTTACCATCGATCGCGATCGCGGACAATTATCTCTATCGGTAGAGTCTCAAGATTTGGGCAGTGCCAAGGAATCCATGAGTGCAGAAATTACTGGGGATAGCCTGGAAATTGCCTTTAATATTAAATATTTAATGGATGGATTGAAGGCATTACCCTCTTCTGATATTCAGATGCAATTAAATGAAGGCAATCAACCCGTTATTGTTACGCCGCTAGGCGGTTTAAAAATGACTTATCTAGTTATGCCCGTGCAAATCCTACGATGATCTCAATTCATTTCGCAATTTTCATTAAAACTCGATAAACGGGTTTGTTATGAGCGAGAGTGGCGATTTCTCGTTCGGTGGGAACCGGAAAGGGATTGGTTTCTAGCCAGAGTTCTGCATGCTGTTGTTGGAAGCGAGGATGGGCTAAAAAGCGATCGCGCATTTCGATAGCGACGGATTCTACATCCGATTGCAGAAAAACGATTCCCTCATCTACCAGATGAGTTGCCAGGAGATCGACTAACTCTGGCTGTACGACTCGGCGTTTCATGTGGCGTTGCTTAAACCAAGGATCGGGAAATTGAATGCTAACCCATTTTAAAGTCCCTGCTGGTAAAGATTCGAGTAAGGGAGAGAGCGAGTTATTGATATTGCAAAATAGGAAATGAAGGTTGGTCAATCCCATGCGATCGCGATGTTCGTTCGCTTCGTCTACCAGAGGTTGGCGAATTTCCACACCTAAAAAATTAATCTGCGGGTGTAGGTGTGCCATTTGCAATAAAAATTTCCCTCTCGCACAACCAATATCGAGGTGTAATGGCTGAGTCACAGAGGCATAAACTTGATGCCAATTGGGAGGTGAAATCGGAGTTTGATATTTATAACTGAGTGGGTTGACGTGTTGGCGAACGCGAACTCTTGCCAATCTTAATCCCTCCTGCTGCCTATAGCGATCCTAGATGATTTATAAGATGATTGGTAGTGCGAGTATCTGACCGTGCGCGAGCAAGATGCTCGCACTACTCACTTTTTGAAGCTAAACTTATTTGACCTCTTTAAACTCGGTCAAAACGCCATAAATTCCCCAAATCGCCATAGCGCGTAAATAATGACTCGCTCGAAAGGTTCCTACTGCTGTAATCGCTTCGGGCGTGCGGAATTGCAGCCCATTGTCGTACACTTGTCGCACGACAGTTTCTGCGAGCTTAAATGCCTCATCTTTCATTCCCATTTGCAACAGAAATGCAGCCAACCCAAAATTAATTCCCGTCCAAACTTCTAGCGGATGGGTGGCTTTAGGATCTTCTGGCGAACCATCGGGTTTGACTCCATTTGCCGCCCCGAATTTACCGTCTTGAAACTTTAAAAAACAAGCTTCATAGACTTTTTTCAAGGCAGATTCGGCATATTGCCGTTCTACGACATCTGGCAATCCTAACAGACGGGCATAAAATTGGCCGCATAGTTGATCTGCCATGACAATATCCGAACCACTTTCGCTGTCGAGATGATAATATTCTCCATTCCAGAGTTTTTCGTGATAGAGCGATCGCGCTCCTTGCAACCAATTTTGATAGGTTTGAATGGTATTTTGGAGCGATTGCGGGTAATTTTCTAGCTCTAGATCGGGATTGCTGGGCGGATTTTCGATTAAAATTTTGCCTATAGCGATCGCAGCTTCTAGTGCCGCTATCCACAATCCGCCGCAATAAGCACTAATCCCCCGCAACCGCCAATCGTCGAAGGTTTGATCGGGTGCGCCAGAATTTTCGGGAATGCCATCGCCATCGCGATCGAATTTTTTTAAATAAGCGAGGGTTTCTACGATTGATTGCCAACATTCCCACAAAAAAGCAACATCTTTCGCTCCCGTTAGCACGAAATCCCGATACACCTGCAAAACAAAATCGCTACCTAAATCCTTCCAAAGATTGCAATCTTGATAGCTAGTGTAATTAGTCTTTTCCCAAGGATGTTCGTTCGGTGCGCCCAAGTCGTGCGGCGTTGCCCCCTTAGCCTTACGTATTGCTGGCGCTTTATTATATCCAATAATTCGAGGCGTATCGTCTCCCGTCGGAATTGCCCTAGCAAACGCCTCCAACACCGCTTTATCTAAGCGCGACCAAAGCATCATCAGTCCAAACGATCCGTACAAGCGTACGTCCAGACTTTCGTACCAGCGGTAGTCCATGCATTCAAGTACCCCAAACTGTCCGATAGGATCATCTTCGGTTGCCGCCGTCCATAAAGTTCCGCCGTCGGCAAGCAAATATAGCTCGTTAAACAGCGCCATTTTGAACCAATCTGGCAAATCCTCGCGTTTGAGAATCGGCGACTGCCACTCTTTAATCCGTTCCTTCCACATATCTCCGTGCTTGAGGGCAGTACGAACTATTGCCCAAGCATTAGTTCCCGTGCGCCCAAAAAAATCGGTGTAGCGGCGACAATATTTCACCCCTTCGGCAAATTCTGTAATCGGCAAATCCCACGCCAAAATAAAGGGAATCTTGCGAGTTTTGCCGGGACGAACGGTAAAGCGAATTGCCATAGCAGCAGCAATTTGCTCTCCCGGTTCGGCAGGCGTTTCGTCTTCTGTGTCGGGTAAAGACCCGTTCGCGGCAAAGCAATCCCAGACCTCGGAACCATCACCGTTAGGATTCCAGCGACCGAGATAGGAAGCTTCTATCGTGGGATTGGTAATGCTGGCAAAACAGATTTGTCCTTCTCCCTCTCCAATCTCGTCTTCATGGAGTCGGATGCGGTTGAGCAAGCAACCAACGCGAAAATTATCGACAATCCACTGATTGAAATTCCCCGTACTGTCGCCCCAACGGGGTTGGTATTCATATTCGGGACTGCCATCATCTCGTACTTGTATGCTGGGAGACTTAATGGCATTGGAAAACCAACCGACTGTATTCTGCCAAGTCAGCATAATACTGAGGGTAATGGGTTTATCGGTTGGGTTGTGTGCCGTCCATTCAAAAATAGCAACAGGATAGCTTGTTTCCTGATAATTGCCCGCACAAATGGGAGAAAACTGCTCGCAAACGAGTTCCGATTGAAAAACTCCCTTATATTCGTACCAGCTGCGGGGGTAGAGGGCGTGGTAAGTTCCTTTTTTCTTCGGATACCATAACCATCGAGATAAAGTCCCGTCCTCTGGCGGTTCGGTACACATGGCATAAGCTTGCGCCTCTCCGCCTTCTGGTTGTTCAAAGACGCTGAATTGACAGGCAGGAAGGGAGCGAAAAACGTGTTCGCCGCCGTCGAGGTGCCAGAGGTTAAAGTCGCCTCGACTAGAACGACCGATACACCCCGCACCGAATCCGCCCAAAGGCATTCCATGCCAAGGACCATCGTCGAGATTGCTAGCGTAGCGAACGGTGTAGGGCTTGTCCCAACCTAAACCGATGGGACGTTTCCAGGCGCAAGGAGGAATTTCTGGGAGTGAGATTTGATACTGCATGAATTTTATTTTAGGTGGTGCCGTTCTATTGCGACACTTAAATTGTCAATTCCGTCTTTTGTCTCCCTGTCCCCTTATCCCCCAAGTCTCCCACACTCCCTATTCCCCGTCCTCCGACCTCTGCCCTCCGTCCTTAAAAAGCCTTCTCCAAAATTTTTTATGCTAGACTATAGCTCCTTTAGCGTTCCCTTGTGATTTGTCTATACTGCCATGGCACCACTCCTAGAGGCTGAAGTTCATTCGTCGTTACTTTCCTTTCTCCGAGGACGGGGAAAGTCAAACTGGCCTCATCATTTAACCATGGCAAGGATTATTTCTCGTGCTTTGCGACTGCAACGTTCCGCGCTCATCCAAACGGGGAGTCCCGTAACCCAATATTGTCTCAGCTATCTAACCCCCGCGCTGCTAAGCGATACTCCGGTGCTTCTGGTTGCGCCCAAATCAGTCCAACAACACTTATTACAGGTCGAAATCCCTCAACTTCAGGAATGGTTGCAAACTCACAAAGAAATTCGCACGGTCGATCGTTGGTTGGAAGGGTTTGGAGGACTGATGCTGACTTCGCCCCAAGCATGGCTGGCAGATCGCTTGGAAAATTTAGGGCGCTTTCCTCAAAATATTCTTACCGTAATCGATCGCGCCGATGACTTAGAAGAGTGGGCCAGAGAATGCCTGAGTGCCGCGATCGAAGATTGGCACTGGGGCGATCTCGTACAAAGCTATCCCCGCCACGCAGACTTCATTCGAGATGTCAGAGTCCAACTGACCAAAGCTATCTTTGCTCGCCCCAAAAATCCTTATGGTTGCTATCTCATAGAAGATGCCGAAACAGAAAGCTTGCGACGCTTATTGTCAACTTTAGCAGCGCAATCGTCTTTAATTCCCTCCTTCGAGCGATTTTGGCATCGGTGGCCAACGAAAGGACAGATGATGTGGGCATCTATCGACAGGGACAGCGGACATTTTACGCTACATGTTGCGCCTGTAGAGGTTGCTAGCGTCCTCAACCAAGTTTGGGAGCAACAGCCAGTCGTTTTAATTGGTAGTTTTTTAGATAGCGATAAAAATGCCTCCGTTTACCGCCAGCGATTGGGGTTGGGAGATCTGCTGTGCCTGAAATTCCTTCCCAACCGACAGAATGAATACATTCAATTGTACGTACCAGAACGTTTTCCTCTGCCCAATACGCCCGAATTTCAGGGGGCGCTAATGCAAGAAGTCCGCACCTTGGTAAGTTATTGCGATCGCGCCAAAAAACTCATCGTCGTGTTGGTTGAAGATGTCCCTTTAAAAGCGCGAGTGGGGGCGACTATAGCGGCTGAATTTGGCTCTAGAGTTCGAGTAGAAAAGACAGCCCCAGCAGAAAACGGCATCTTAGTGTCTGGCTGGCAATTTTGGTGCGACAATCAAGAACGATTTCCTGCTCCCCAACTTCTCATCGTTGCCACTTTACCTATTCCTTCCCTGGAAAATCCCCTCGTAGCCGGGCGAGTAGCGTACTATAAGCGTCAGCGTCAAGATTGGTTCCGTCTCTATCTTCTGCCCACGGCTTTAAGAGAAATTCAACGCGCCGTCATGCCTTTGCGGGAGTCTCAGGGAATTGTCACTCTGCTGGATAATCGGATCAATTATCGCAGTTATGGCGATCGCGTTCTGACGGCTTTGGAACCCTATGCGCGAATTAATTATCTCGATCTGAGTTGGTTCGATCCTAAATCGGTTTGAGCTAAAATCGCATTAATTAGTTTGTAGATTAATCAAAAAAATTGAAGCCATTAATATCGCCGCGATCGCGCCAATTAAAGTATTGAGAAAATTGACAACATCATGGGTCAACCAACTCAATTTAGATTCTATCGTTGCGCCGATCAGACTTTCTACACTGGTCGCGACAAAAGCAGCAACGACACACAAAGCTATCCCGATAGGATCGATCAGACCGATTCCCCAACCCAAAGTTGCGAGCGCCCCAGAGGCGACAATCCCTGCGATCGTTCCTTCTAAGCTAATTGCTCCCTCTGTTCCCCGTGCGACTGGTTGTAGGGTAGTAATCAGAAAAGTTTTTCTTCCATAGGCTTTTCCGATTTCGGTTGCCGTGGTATCGGAGAGTTTAGTCGCGAAGCTGGCAACGTAGCCTAATAATAATAGCTCTCGAATCGGCGTATCTGCAAATAAGCTTACCACAGCGCAGATTGTTCCTGTTAATGCCGAACTCCAAAGATTTCCCGATCCTCGCATGCCAGAACGTTCTTCTGCAATGCCTTCTGCTTCCTTTTGCGCCATGCCGACGTAGGTTAGACCCGAACCGACTAGGAAGTAGAACATGACAATCGCATATCCTTGCCATCCCAGCGTTCCCCAAATCAGAACGCCTAAAAACCAAGCGTTTAAATATCCAGCCGGAGTAAGTAATTTTTTGGGAGCTAGGAATGCGATCGCTAATAATACTGTATTCAGTCCAACAGCAACTAACCAGGGATTAGAAAACTCGATCGTTGAGAACATGATTCCAAAAACTGCACGGGCAAGGGGTGCCTTGCCCCTACCGACGACTGTTTATACCGTCACCGCTTTACGAAGATAGCCCATTTCTTCAAGTTTTTGCCAAACCTTAGCGAGGCTTTCTTCTATCGTTTCTTGGTCGGTGCGACATTCGACTTCGGGATTGAGGGGAGGTTCGTAAGGGTCGTCAATTCCGGTAAATGATTTAATTTCCCCATTTCTTGCCCGTTTGTACAGCCCCTTAACATCTCGATCTTCGCACACTGCCAAGGGAGCGTTAACGAATACTTCAACGAAATCTCCAATGCGTTGTTTGACCTCTTCTCGAATTTCTCGATAGGGGGAAATCGCTGAGACTAAAACTATCACTCCATGACGAGTCAGCAGGTTAGCAACAAACCCAATTCTACGAATATTTTCATCTCGATCTTCTTTCGAGAAACCTAACCCTTTAGTTAAGTTTTCGCGCACCACATCTCCGTCTAAGATTTCTACCGGATAGTCTTGTTCGCGCAGTTTCTGTTCTAATGCTCTGGTAATGGTGGTTTTGCCAGCACCACTCAAACCGGTAAACCAGATGGTTACGCCACGTTGCTTCATGCTTTCTCTTCTGTCGTATGTTCTAGGGTTGATTTAAACAAATTACCAATAGTCTAAACGTTCTCTGCCACATTTGCGAAGGGATTGCTAAAATAGACCGGGCATTCGTGTTTGCGAAAACTTGCAAGGTTTTTCGAGTATATCTAATAATGTTTTTTAATGGAGGTAAGCGGACTCGAACCGCTGACATCCTGCTTGCAAAGCAGGCGCTCTACCAACTGAGCTATACCCCCTCGCTATTTACGCACCTTTATCAGTATACACCTAAATTTCAAAAAATATCAATAGTTTTACCAAAGCGATCGCTTTAGCAACCGTCGAAGACAAACTTTACTCTCATCCAAAATCTAAAATCAAATGGCTCAAATCGTTGCTACTTTCTACAAATTTGTCAGATTGCCCGATTTCGCTGCTAAACAAGCTCCGCTGCTTGCTCATTGCCAGGCGCATGGCATTAAAGGAACGATTCTACTTGCCTTAGAAGGAATTAACGGCACGATCGCGGGTTCTCGTGAGGGCATTGATTCAACGCTCTCTTTTTTGCGCTCAGACGAGCGTTTAGCCGATTTGGAACACAAAGAATCCCAGGCTGAAACTCCTCCATTCGAGCGCATGAAAGTCCGTCTCAAGCGAGAAATCGTTACGCTGGGAGTACCGGAAGTCGATCCCAACGATCGCGTCGGCATCTATGTCAGTCCGCAGGAATGGAATTCCTTAATCTCCGATCCAGACGTTCTCGTTATCGATACTCGCAATGCCTACGAAGTTAAGATTGGTACCTTTAAAGGCGCGATCGATCCGCAAACTCGCTCGTTTCGAGAATTTCCCGAATACGTTCGCGCTCGCCTCAATCCCAGTCAGCATAAAAAAGTGGCACTTTTCTGTACGGGGGGAATTCGTTGCGAGAAAGCCTCGTCTTTTCTCCTGCAACAAGGCTTTCAGGAAGTTTATCACCTCAAAGGCGGCATTTTAAGGTATTTAGAGGAAGTTCCAGCCGAAAAGAGTTTGTGGGAGGGCGAATGTTTCGTTTTTGACGAACGCATTGCAGTGAAACACGGTTTAGAAATCGGCAGCTATGATATGTGTTGTAGCTGCGGACATCCCATCTCTGAGGAAGATAAGACATCTCCAGCTTACGAGGAGGGGATTTCTTGTCCTTACTGTATTGACAGCCTTACTGAGGAAAAGCGATCGCGCCAACAAGAAAAGCGACGGCAGATCGAACTAGCCAAGAAAGCGATCGAAAACGAGGACTGAAAAAGTAATACCATTTTGGATTTTGGCGAAGCCGCCGCACGCTCCTTGAACCTCTTCAAGGAGAACGGCGGATGAAAGGATGGGGGATTAGTTAGTGGTTAGTGGATAGTGGTTAGTAGGGGCGGTTTTATCTAGAAACGCGAGAGATTTCCCAATAGTTACTGCAAAAAACCCGCCCGTACAGTAGTAATTGGTTTTTAATTCCGACTTCCGAATTCCGACTTCCGACTTCACATTAACTTGCTTTCTCGACTGTCTTTTCAGAGTTTTTCCCTAAAACCGATCGCCCAGTTAAACTTTGAAAATAGGCTCCGCCGACAAGTCCCATAAAGAGTAAATAGGCGATCGCTTGTCCTAGATAAAGCTTTTGCCGGTAGCCAAACAAGGATTTGAGGATAATCCCTGGAAACTCGCGATCGGGAAGAAATTCTGAAGTGTCCCAAACCAGCGGTCCCAAAAGACAAGACTCTCCGGGTACAATACACCAATTAGCGAAGCGCCAATCTATTTGCATCAGTAGCGCTACTGACGCATCGACGTGCTTGAGCATGCCAATAACCAAACCGCCGACAATTAACAACAGTAAAATTCCCATCACCTGAAAAAATAGGCGAATGTTAATCTTAACTCCCCATTTAAACAATAATATGCCCAGTCCGGCAGCGACTAGCAATCCAGTTATGGCTCCCGTGGCAGGCAGAATAAATCCTTCCTGAAACTTAGCAAGAATAAATAAAACAGTTTCAAAACCTTCTCGTAAGACGGCAATAAAAACGAGAAGAAAAATTGCCTTTCCGGCGCTATCATTTTGTGCTAAAGCTGTCTGAATTGCGCCTTCGACATCAGATTTAACTGACTTAGCTTGTTGCGTCATCCAAATCAGCATCCAACTGAGCATCGCGATCGCAACCAGACCAAAAACACCTGCTAAAACTTCTCTAATGACTGGCGTGTAAGGACTTTGATGGGAATTTATTTCCTGAAGCACTCCCGCTAGAAGAAATCCTACCATGACGCTTGCCACCATTCCTCCGCCGATGCCTTGATATACCCAGCGATTGAGTTGAGTCTGATGCGCTTTACTCAAACAAGCTAGAACGATTCCCACTACTAAAGCAGCTTCAAACCCTTCTCGCAACGTGACAACAAAGGTCGGCAAGGCAGCACTTAAATTCATCATTCAGTTAGCCGTCAGCATTCTGACTTTAATTATACAAAATCGCGCAACATTTTTCTGATTTCAATATTGTGCAATTCTTCTTGCCCAATCATTCCTCTAGCAAATTCTTCTAAATAAATACTGGCATTTTCTACCGTATCTAATAAGTCTTTATACAATTCCAGAGATTTCTTTTCATGATTGAGGCTCTCTGTTAAAATCGTCTGCAAACTGTGTTCGTAACTTTCTTCAATGGGAGCAATTTTGAGACTGGGATGTCCTTCTAACCCGGTTAAAATTTCTCCTACCTGTTGTGCATGAAGCAGAGATTCATTCGCTTGCTGTTGAAAAAATTGCACGATCGGGATGCGATTGGGACCCGTCACCATTAAAGAGTAGTGCGTATAGCGGACGACGCCAGCCAATTCAAATTCCATAATTCTGTTGAGTGCTTGAATAGTTTTTTCCCGATCCAGATCTCTCATGCGTTGTGTTTTGAAAAAACGTTTTTATCTATAGTAATCCTTATTATTAATTACTAACACGAAAGTCCCTGCCTTTGAAAAGCAAAAATCTGTAATGAATCTAAAGATGTTCTAAAAATCCTCTCTAGGGGGATTGATAAAGCTTTACAAAAGTGAGAAGACTAAAAATAAAAGGCTTTGCAATCTCTGACTATGGCTATAGCCAATCTATTTTCTCAGGTGTTGTCTTCAAGTTGGTTGCACTGGGCGCTACAGCCTCATTTAGCCCTGCACATTCCGGATGGCTTTTTGAGTTTACCAATCAGCCTCTTGACCTGGATCGTTTCCATCGGTCTAATCGCGATCGCACTCAAGCAAGTGCAAGCTGACTATCAAGAACGGGCAGTTCCCTTAATGGGCGTTTGTGCGGCATTTATTTTCGCTGCCCAAATGATTAATTTCCCCATTCCTGGCGGTACGTCGGGTCACCTATTGGGCGGCACTCTAGCTGGCGCGTTACTCGGTCCTTGGGCGGGAACTCTAGTTATGTCAGTTGTATTTATCGTCCAAGCGGTTCTATTTCAAGACGGCGGGCTGACAGTGCTGGGCGCTAATATTTTCAACATGGGTTTGGTTGGCACCTTTGGCGGTTACTATCTCTATAAAGCGATCCGTTTTGCCATCGGTCGCAACAGTTGGCGGGGAATGTTAGTGGGAATAGCGGTAGCAAGCTGGGCAAGCGTGGTCGTTGCTGCTGCGATTGCGTCATTCCAACTCGCTTTATCGGGAACCGTGCCTTTAGCAGTTGCCTTGGCTGCTATGATGTCTTGGCACGTGGTAATCGGTATTGGAGAAGCTTTGATTACAGTAGTGGCAGTAAGTTTTGTCTGGCGATCGCGTCCCGATCTATTTTACGATCCACCTCGTCGAACCCAGCAATCGTTATCTCGTCCTTACTCGCTCCATTAATTTCAGGATTAGCTCTCTATGGCAAATAATTTTCAACGAAAACGCAATCGAGCCTTTGTTATTGCTGGTTTGGGAATTGCTTTGCTGGTAGCAGTTTTCCTATCGCCCTTCGCCAGTTCCGATCCCGATGGCTTAGATCGCGTTTCTCAAGATTTAAAATTCGATCGCAAAGCCACTGAAGATGCTCCCGCCCGTAAGTTGCCTTTTTATGCCATTTTTGAAGAATATGCCCTCAGAGGCGTGCCGGAAGGAGTCGCAACTTCTTTGGCTGGGTTGGTAGGAACCTTAGTTACCTTTGGCTTGGCTTGGGGAGTGGGCAAGTTGGTAGTTCGTCGTTCTGCCCCAACCAATACTCTAGACGAACCTTCCCCATCTCCAGAGGATTGAGAGCAATGATCCTCCTGCACGTCGTTGCTTTTCGCCTCGACACTGATAGCCATCAGCATACGCCTTGGCATTCGCTAGCCCCTCAGACGCGATTGCTGTGCGTCCTGCTAAGCGTTTTTGCCATTGCCCTTACCCCTAACGGACGTTGGTGGACGTGGGCGATTTATGGCATTGGCATATGGGGACTCATCTTAGTGAGTCAAGTGACCTTAGTGGCATTACTCAAGCGAGTTGCCGTCGAGTTTGCCT
Source organism: Pleurocapsa sp. PCC 7327 (assembly GCF_000317025.1). NCBI lineage: Bacteria > Bacillati > Cyanobacteriota > Cyanophyceae > Pleurocapsales > Pleurocapsaceae > Pleurocapsa > Pleurocapsa sp. PCC 7327. Next base: position 14,564 of record NC_019689.1, read on the forward strand.
TTGTCGTCGTCGTTTTATTGGGAACGCTGTTTCGCGGTGGCGGCAGCGTAATCTGGTCTTGGGGATCTTTGCAGATTACCACAGTCGGGCTGACGGTTTTGGGAAGCGTCACTCTTAAGGTATTGCTATCTTTATTGATACTCAATGTTCTAATTCTGACAACTTCTATTCCAGATCTTCTCCAAGCTTTTATTGCCTTGCGAATGCCGCCTTTGCTGGTGGCGATTATGGCATCGATGTATCGCTACTTGGGCGTTTTAATTACCGAATTTAACACCATGCGTCAGGCTGCGATCGCGCGAAATTTAATGGCAAATAATTCGGCGACTCGCTTGGTTATCGGTCATATTCTCGGTTCTCTCTTTATCCGTACCTACGAACGGGGAGAACGAATTTATCAGGCAATGCTGGCACGCGGCTATCAAGGATTATCGACAACTGAAACACTGTTGCCGCTGAGGAAATGGGATTTTCTAGCTTTGATTTTTACTGGGATTCTGGTAATTTGCGGGCAAATTTTTTATTTAAACTGATCGAAAAATTTAATTTATCAGCTTTGCCGATTGTTGCCGCATTACTCTAAAAAAATCTTGTCGATAGAATCGAGCGATCTCTGCAAAATGGCAATATCTGTTTCTGTCTTTTTATAGATTGTCCCAAAAGTAGAGAATGTCATGTTGAGCGGAGCGATCGCGAAGCGAAACATCTTCTACCAATTCGCCGATGCTCCTCCACTTTGTGGAAGTCCGCGTCGGTTGGCAATTATCAGTTCGCAATTGGGAATAGAGATGGATTCTAGCTAGGAATTCAATGTTTTTAGATTTTAATGGCGAATGGCGAATTATCAATTAGTCAGCCGCTCTGGGTGTAAGGCTTTTTCCTCGATCGTCTGTAGCGTTCTTGTTTAGAGATAGTCTTATAGCAGTTTTTAGTTAGATGAGAGACCAAATTTGTCGATTTGGTTCGGCTATAGCCTCTATAGAAGTCTTAAAATATTGGACAATTCATTCAAATATTTTTCATCTTAGGCAGCTAGAATAAAATAGTCCTGTCTTTGAAAGATTTTTTTAGATGATTAACTATTCCAAAAACGATATTTAAAATTCAAGATAACATCTTAAAAAGTTAATCCTGTCAGGCTACTTCGCTTTAATTTAGAATTCTGGATGATTTGATTAGAACGAGATATTTTGTTTTGCTAAACAAAGCATTTTTTGATATAAAAAACTCAATTACGACTAAAATTAAAAGTAAAATTAATGATTTTACTTGAAATTTCTCGGTGAATTCTAGTCAATTTACTTTGGCATTCCCAACAATGCACCACAATCCAATCTCAATTGAAAACCTGAGCTATACCTATCCTGATGGAACTCAAGCGCTTAAAAACATTAATTTGTCAATTCAAGCCAACGAACGAGTAGCATTAATCGGTGCTAATGGTTCGGGAAAATCTACTTTGCAACTACAATTAAATGGAATTTTATTACCCCAACAAGGACGGGTGAAGATCGGCAAGTGGCAGGTAAATGCTGAGAATTTGACCAAAATTCGGAACTTTGTGGGGCTAGTCTTTCAAAATCCCGACGATCAGCTATTTATGACAACTGTGTGGGAAGATGTGGCATTTGGTCCAAAAAATCAAGGCGTGCGGGGGACAGAATTGCGAGAGCGAGTCAGAGAAGCGATGGCAGCTGTTGATTTAGATATAAACGACTACGGACGCAAAAATCCAGATAATTTATCGGGAGGAGAAAAAAAACGAGTTGCGATCGCGGGCGTATTAGCGATGCAGCCCCAAGTGTTAGTCTTAGACGAACCCTCAGCTCAACTCGATCCCCGTTCTCGCCGACAATTGATTAACTTGTTGCAAAATTTATCGCTGACTCAACTAATTGCGACGCACGATTTGGATTTAGCATTAGAGTTGTGCGATCGCACGGTCGTGTTAAGTCGAGGGCAAGTTGTCTATGACGGCAGCACCGAACGAGTCATGAGCAACCCGGACTTTTTAGGGCAACACTCCCTAGAATCCCCCCTCAGTTACAGTCGCCCCTACTGCAATCTAGCAGATGCCCCCACGGTATAATAACCAACCATCATCGTAATGAGGTATTGAAGGATGCTAGGCAGAAGGAAAAAGCTACTCAAACCCATATACTCCAAGCTAATGAACGTATCTCCTTCACTCTATTTCTTGCTCGAATACGGAAGAGCTGCAAAAAAATTGCATCCTGTCGCTGGGCAAAGAGACAAATTATTCGACGAATTCATTAAGAGCTGTCAAGATAAGAAATGCCTACAAATCGGCGTTAAAGAGAGCATGGGGAAGAAATTTGGTCCGAATTGGATTAGTGTCGATAAGTACGACAAGCGCGAATTTATTGATTATCACTATGATATTCACGATTTGAAGTTTGAGGATGAGAGTTTTGATGCGGCTGTTTGCTGGTCTATTCTAGAGCACGTTCCCTATCCACAAAAAGCGATCGCCGAATTACACAGAGTCCTCAAGCCCAACGGGAAAATTTGGGTGCAGTTGCCCTTTCACTATCCTTTCCATGAGGAACCTAAAGACTATTGGCGCGTTACCCCCGATGGCTTGAGAATATGGCTCGAAGATTTCGATGAAATTGCCTGCGGATGCGATTTTTGGGCAAAGACTCCCACGATCGCAGCTACCTATTTCTATGGCACGAAGCGGTAGATTTTGCCCAAATAATCGAGCAGCACCTCTCGCACGGGAAGTATATCCTTGTAACGCTGCATTGCTAGCGGCATTTGTTGAATGGCTGCCGACAAATTTTGCGCGATCGCCGGATAACTTTCTAAGATTGAAAGTGGATAAATGTAAGTCCGAATGGTAAAGAGAACGCAATTGCTCGTTTCGAGCCGTCGCACGGTTTGACGTTCCACTCTCAGCCAGAGTTTCTCTCCTAGACGATCGACTGTAAAGGGTGCATCCGAGCGACGGGGATTTCTAGGGCGTGTCAAAGACAGATCTGGCGTATCGACAATTCCCCAATTCAAGCGATATCCGGGGCTATCTGTTTTTAGGCGCATGAAAAAATTGTTGACTGGCTCTTCGAGCTTTTGGGCATATTCGGGAACGGGTTGATGGATTCGAGCGAGCGGCTGCCCCAGCTTATCTTGCAATCGCCAATGGAAAGGAAAACAAACGGATGCAGCAACTAAAATATATCCATCAGGGCTGGGTTGCATCAGACATAAATCCTCTTGCACCAATCGTCCTGCCAGATCGAGGGGATTTGTCTCAAAATCGGCAACGTTCCAGCTTTGCTGCGCGAGCAAACTTTCGATCCGATCGCCTTGGCGCTGATAATGGCTGGGAAAGTGTTTGGGGAGATAATCTAGTAATAAGTTTAGAACTTCTTTTTGCGATCGCTCGCTGCCTGGAAGACTGGCAAAGACTTCGCGATAGTGATGCTCTAAAAGCTCTTGTTTGCGTGCGAGATAAGCAGTAAACCGCTCGTCAATTTCAATCCAGTCTTTAAGTTTGAGAGGTTTTAAGCTCATCTTCATGCGCCATCGACTATCCGCGAACGGTAGATAGATTCGTTGGTTCATTAGACCTCTTGTATATGCTGCTTTAGTCTCAACTAGAGCTTAGAAATTCATTTCCAAGCTTGCCGCCACAGTCTACTTATATCATTGCTGGCTTAAGAATTCCTCGACTTCTGCTGCGGTTGGTTGTGCCGCGATCGCGCCCGGTTTGGTTGTCGTCAGCGCCCCTACCGCACTAGCATAGGTAACGGCTTCCTTTGCCATTTCTGGATTCTGAAAAATCTGCTCTCCCTGCTGGCAGCACCGATGCAAGAAACCAGCCACAAAGCCATCGCCAGCCCCCGTCGTGTCGATTACGTTTACCTTAAACACGGGTAAAGTTCCCGAACTATTGCCCAAACTGTAGCTACAGCCGCGTTCTCCTGCCGTTACTAATACTCCCTTGACAGTCTCTACTCGTTGGGCAATTTCTTTAGGATTCTCGGTCTCGAATAGCCATTGCGCCTCATCATCAGAGCATTTAATCAGATCTGCTTGCTTGACTACCTCCCAAATGAGAGAGGGAGCTGCTTCTACATCTAACCAAAAGACGGGTCGCCAGTTAATATCTACGAAAACTTTAACCTGATGTTGTTTAGCTAATTCTAGGGCGCGATAGATTGCTTGTCGGCTTTCGGGATAGGCAAGCTCTAGCGTTCCCATCACCAAATAATCTGCCCCGGCGAATAACGCCTCTGGCAAGCGATCGGCAGCTAGACGGGTATCGGCAAACTCGGTCGTTGCGATGTCGCCAAATCCGGCAAAATGCCGCTCTCCTGCTTGCGAGCGAGTTACGTATACTTGTCGGGTCGGTGCGGTGGGATGGCGTTGGACTCCCGTTGTATCTACTCCAGTGCTTTCCAATAACGCTACCAAGTCGTCTCCGGCTTTATCTCGACCGACACAGCCGATAAAACCCGCTGTCGTTCCCAGTTTCACCAGCCCGCAGGCTACGTTAGCTGGCGCTCCGCCGGGATAAGGAGTCCAGGATTCAACTCGTTCTAGTTCTCGACCGGGTTGGTCGGCGAGACAGTCGAAGAGAATTTCACCCAAACAAAGTACGCGAGAAGAAATCATATCAGCTATCAGTGTCTACATTAGTTACTGGGAGTTGTAGGGGCGGTTTTTTAGATTCGCTGTTGCTAAGTTCCTAGATTTTTTAGATCGACCCGCCCGTACAGAAGTTTAAATTCGACCTTGGTCAAACTGCTCGATTCATTAGAGTAGTGCCGCCAGTATGCTTTAGGCGAGGATGGGGTAGGAGATCGGCACCGCCGATTTCTTGAAATCCATGATGCAAATAGAAACGACGCGCGATCGCATTATCCGCCCAAACATGCAAGCTGAGGCGATGAAATCCCTGGCTGCGGGCACGTTCTAATGCCCAGTCGAGCAAGCGACTGCCAATCCCTTGGTTTCGATGGGGCAAGTCAACGGCGATACTGCCAAGAAACATGCTTCCCCAGTCCTGAACTTCGTTAAAATCAGTAATATATGCCAATCGCTCGCCAGAAAACAGCCTCAGATCTTCATCTTTGAGGGCATCAACTGGAAAAATGTTAATAGCACCGATGATTTTGTCATTGTGTTTGGCAACGTAACAGTTTTTGTGCGATCGCAATCCTTCTGGTGAAGCAACCGCTTGTGCGAGCAGTTGCTTGGCTGAAAAACCGGGCACTAGGTCATCAAGTATAAACTCAAAGAAACTATCCCCTGCCATCAAAAGATAATCGGCAATAATCTTGCTATCGCACGAATTAGCGCCTCGATAGATAATCTCTTTCATTTTGGTCGCTGCTTAGCTAGGTTGTCCGAATTCTAGCTCGAACGTTCTGAATTGGCTAAGCTTCTCTCCTCACAAGTTCCTCAAACTTTTGACCTAAAAATCTTAATAGGGAGAGAAACTGCCTGTCCAGGGCAATAGCGGAGAAAGAGAATGAGATCGCCATCGGAGGGCAAGAATTATGGCAGTCAAAACATTAACGATCGACGATCGATTAGTCAGCGCCCAGGAAGAACAAACCGTTTTAGAAGCAGCCGAGGATGCGGGAATTCGCATTCCGACGCTATGCTACCTAGAAGGTGTGTCTAGGATGGGTGCCTGTCGGCTGTGCTTGGTAGAAATCGCTGGCAGCAATAAACTTCAGCCGGCTTGCGTGACGAAAGTGGGTGAAGGAATGGAGGTGCAGACAAACACAAAACGCCTTCAGAAATACCGCCGCACCATCGTAGAGATGCTATTTGCCGAAGGGAATCACATCTGTTCCGTCTGCGTTGCTAATGGCAATTGCGAATTGCAAGATTTGGCGATTGAAATGGGCGTAGACCACATCGATTTGGAATATCATTATCCCGATCGCAAGGTAGATGTTTCTCACCCTCGCTTTGGCATCGATCGCAACCGTTGCGTTCTCTGCACTCGCTGTATCCGCGTTTGCGACGAAATCGAAGGCGCTCATACCTGGGATATGGCAGGAAGAGGAACCAATTCTTTTGTGATTACCGATCTGAATCAACCTTGGGGTACCTCTCAAAGCTGCACTTCCTGCGGCAAATGCTTGATGGCTTGTCCGACAGGAGCGATTTTCCCCCAAGGTGCGGGTGTCGGCGAAATGCAACGCGATCGCACTAAACTCGAATTTCTAACCAACGCCAGGAAGAAGCAGGAATGGATTCTACCAGACGAGCAATGAGGAAGATAACCTTATGAAAGCAGCAGAAATTATGACGAGAGATGTGGTTACTATTCGCGGTTCGGCAACGGTAGCTGAGGCTGTTGAGCTGATGAAGGACAAGGACTTGAGCGCTTTGATCGTCACTCCTCGTGATGAAGAGGATGCTTACGGGATCGTCACTAAGACGGATATTACCTACAAAGTGGTTGCTTTGGGAGTTGACCCCAAACAAGTGCGCGTTTACGAAATCATGACCAAACCTTGTATCGTCGTCAATCCCGATCTCGGCATAGAATACGTGGCACAATTATTTGCTAAGACTGGCATTCACATTGCCCCGATCGTTCGAGGCAAACTTCTGGGCACGATCTCGATGACCGATATCCTCCTTAAAGGGAATTTTGTCGAGCAACCCCAAACCGTTTGGCTAGACAAAAGGATCGAGGAAGCGATCGCAGATGCCCGCAATATCTGTGCTCAAAAGGGAGCTAAGAGTAGAGAATGTGCGGTTGCCTGGGAAATCGTCGAGGATCTGCAAGCAGAGGCAGCGCGTCAAAAAGCAGAAAAGCTTCCCAAAACGGCTTTTGAGGAATATTGCCTGGAATATCCAGAAGCGCTAGAAGCTCGGATGTTAGATAGCTGGTGTAGCGGTTAGATTTAGCGATCGCCACATCTAGCCATTTGCCTAATCACCTTAATGTTGCAAGGAGGCTCCCGCCATAATCTCTGATTTGGCGGTGAGGATGGCGGCTGGAGTTTCGCCGTGCGACGACGAAACCGCCGCCTCAGGAATTGCAACCAGTATAAAACGTGCGATAGCACAGCGACAATAATTGAGCTATAATCATCTTTGTCAGTTTTTTGGTGGGATGAATCAAGTTCTGACCTTAGTTGTAAAGCTTCAAGTTAGTATCGAACAGCAACAATTGTTGTCTGAGACGGCTTATGCTTTCGCGACGGCTTGTAACTGGATTAACTGAGATCTTGCACCATTCTCAACAACTACTGTTGTCATTAATTTCCTGTCCGAGCGAAAAAGTCTTCTAAAGAAGACTCGATAGGAATTTTAGTCGATTTTAATCGAGTTGGGCTTTGAGCCTAGAACTTTAGTTCTAGGCGTTGATGCCAAAGGTGCAAGATCTGAGTTAACCCAAGTTAGCAGGGATTACCCGACGCATCCACTGATGCCGTCGGTTTGGCACCTCTTCAAATCCAAAGCGATGCAAAAGCTCGACAACTTGGCTTTCCAAAACGCCTAAATTTAGTGCCGCGCGTTTGACATCAAACCGAATTGCGATCGGCAAATGCTGTCGTTGCATCGCCAAGAGTTCGCTCATCTGCTCCCGAATCGGATCGCGAACCTCTACAAACTGAGTGGTTAGGGGACTTTTAATCCGTTCGGTAGCCATACGCACGGTTTGCTGAATCGAGCTGCTGTTTTCGACAATCGTCAATTCATGCTTCAATCCCATCTCGACGAGCTGTTCCTGGATTTGTCGAATCATTTCAAAATGCTCCCGATACCGTTTGGCATTCCGCAATGTCGCCGTTTGCGCCCGACGAGCAAAATGCTGACAATGTTGTTGGCGATCGACCTGCAAGATGAGCCAATCGATATTGAGACGCTCAAATACCTCCTCTGACAATATTCCCGGCATTAGCCCTACGCCTTCAATTAAGGCGGACGTGTTTTGTTTGTGCAATCGTTTAGCCAAACCTTCCACTCCGATCGCGGTCACGATCGCCTGATAGTAATAGGATTCCATACTTCCTTGAAAGGAAGACTGATACAGGGCTGGAAAAGCTTTGGCTGCCTCTTGATGACCGAAAAGGAAGTCCAAAATCGCTTTCGTATTCGCCCGTCCGGTTTCATCGGTAGAAAACACTTTTTGAATCCCGCAACTCTGAGCTAGGTGGGTAGAAAGTGTAGATTTGCCCGATCCCGACGTACCGCTAATCAGAATGACCGTCGGTTTGGTTAAGTCTTTCCAGCGAGGCAGATCGTACACCCGCAGCATTAGACCGCGTATAAACTGATAAAGTTCTTCACAAGAAAAGCGATCGCGCACCTCATCGAGAATGGCATCCTTATATAAAGCGACAATCTCTCGCTCTTTGAGGATTTGCCAACGGCGATATTGCTCGAAATAGGTGCTTTCTAGCTGATGAATATTCTGTTCCCAGTCGGCGATCGTTCGTTGCAGGGGCACCAAATCCATTGAGGTTCGTCGCGCCTCTTGTTCGATCTGTCGATACCATCGATCGAGTTGACGCGATACAAACGATCGCATCTCCTGCAGGTCTAACCATTTCTCCTCGATGGGGACAAGCATTTCCCGAAAATTTTCAAACAATTGTTCGATCTGCTGCCACGGTACGACTCGAATCGAGTTCAAAACCGCAAGCTGCTGCAATAACTGTTCCGTCAGTTGCTTGAGCGTCTCTATATCGTTTGCTTGCGTTTGCAATCGTTCGATTAGCTCTTGAATGACGGGCTGATGGGATACATCTAAGAGGTTGATATAATCAACGATCGTGCGTTTAATTTCTGGCAATAATTTTTTCTTGAGGAGCGACTCGCTTTCTTGAATGTCTCCCAAATCGGTTGCGATCATTCTGGGTATCTCGGTTTCTTGCCAGGGATAAAGGTCTCGGTTTTGATCGAGAAACAGATCGGATGTCTCGAATAGTTCTAGGACGATCTGACGGGCTTCATCGTAGGTGTATTCGGGTAAACTAGCTAGCCGATGCACCAAGGTATACTGGCGCTCGACCAATTGCCCTAATTGAAAATGCGTCGTATAAAGCTGTTTGTAGTGTTGTTGTAGCAAGGCATAAATTTGCTCGTTTGATAGCGCATCGACAATCTGTCGATGCTTTTGCATGTGCGCCTGCCAAAGCAGTTTTTCATGACGAATGCGAAACGGCATCAAGCGATCGAGAACCTGCTTTGCTCGTTGACTGAGAGCATTTTGATGTACTGTCAATTCCCGCAAGGTGCGCACGACTTGCTTGAGTTGCTCTTGTTCCAATAATTCCCGAATCACGGGGCGATCGATTAACTTTTGTCCTTGATTGGCGTCGTAATGAACTCCCAAAATTCCTTCGCACTCAAAGGCTTGGTTGAGATTCTTGATTTTGTCATCGACAAAGATGGTTTGCTCGGCAATGCGATCGTATTGCTGCGTCCAAAACTCTAAAAATCGGCTGGCAAATAAAGTCGCATCGACGGGCGTATAGCCGAGTTTTTTTAATACCCAGTTGTATTGCGCGATCGCGTATTGACTCAGTTGTTCTCGACTAATCTGTTTTTGCTCGTAGGCAACAAAATTAGGAACTTCTGCTTCTTCTCCAAATATAGCTTCCCATAACTGCTCGATCGCATCATTGGGAAGGTTCACCTGTAATGCTTCCTTGGCAAAAAGATCTAAAAAAACGTGCTGTTTAAATGATAAATATATTCTCGGATCGGGTTTGCTAGCGCCAAATTTTTCGGACACGAGCATGATGAGCCACTGTAAATAATCAAACTCATGCTGTTCCAAAAAATATTCGATTTTCGCCATAAAATTATTAGTTAATCCATACTGGCGAATCCCCAACTTATGAAGACACTGTAATACCTCACGATTTTCATGTTTTGGATCGTAATGACTGTAATACAGTGTCAAAAAATTTTGAATTTCTTTGTTGGTAATATCGACAGGTTCTTTGCCAACTTCGGCGAATACGAGATTAAAATGTTCGATCGCATGACGAGCAAATTGTTCGGGAGTCGCCCGACCAATTTTGAGGGCATCATAGTTTACGCCGGGAATCGGATCGCTCTTAAAAATAATCTCCCAAAGCTTTATTAATTGTTCTTTGCTTAAATCGATCCCATGCGATCGAGCGTACAGTTCGATAAAAAACTTATTATGTCCATCCATCAGAACTCCGCCAAAATCCCAGGCAATGGCATGGGTATTGTGAACGCGCACGAGAATCTTTTCGATTTGTTCTAATGCTTCGATCCCTAAATATTCCGAACCCTTTTTGACGATATTCAGACAATCGGGAAGATTCTCCAGTCGATAACGATCTCGATCTTGATAGGTAGGTTGCTTTGGTTCGATTTTTTCGAGAGTTTGTAACATGGTCTTGCTATGGGAACGATTTGATTTTTTTCAATGCGATCGACGCACAAACGTTTAATGCCTGTGCCAAAAGATAGTAGTAAAGGACGCTGAGTTTTTTGAGTTTATATTTAGAAAATAATAGTGTATTGAAGCTTTAGTATTTTGTATAATAAAACGCTTTTTTGTCTTATAGTTAACGATTAAAACGCCGTAAAAACTATTGGCTTTATTGACAGCAATTTTTATATCAATGTAGTACAGAGTATGTTTATAGATAAATAGCTTTCGTTTTTATGTATTTAATTCAATGGCAAAAATCTTTGCGATAAATATTCTTGACTAGCGATCGGAAATTAGTTAGCAGAGGTGGGTTTATCGAAAAACGCGAGCGATTTCCCTACAGTTAATCTAAAAAAACCGCCCCTACAGTAATGATTGGTTTTTAATGTAGCGTTTTGTAATCTTTTGCAGCTCGACAAGCTAAGTTGCGATCGCTAGAAAATTGGTATTACAAAAGCATTGCCAGAAAGAATTTAGATTGATTTAACAGGACAAGCGTAATCGAGTCTAGAGCGCTTGCCTTCTGGCATTAAAATGATGGGATATAAGAATTCTTCCAACCTTATCGACTGTCTTGGCGATCGTTGACAGCGAAATCGGCGATGCGCAATTGGCTCCTGCTGAATATGAAATAGTGCGCCGACATTACGAAACCGGGTCAAGCTTGCCTGATAAGAGCTGGAATCTATCGGGAGACGGTTCGCCCTGCCGTTTCGGGAACGCAAGCAGCACCGATAACCTTTGCGTCCTACAACAATGAGGACGTAACGATTTCTGGTACCGATCCTGTCCTGGGGTGGTCGCCGTTTCGCGACTCTATTTTCCGAACCAAGGTGGTGTTACCTCCAGGTTCCTCTGCGATCGATAAAGGTATCCCTATCTCTGGGTTGACCGACGATTTTGTCGGTAAAGCCCCCAACATTGGTGCCTATGAGTCGGGAGAACCGAGGTGGCAAGCTGGCGCGAATCTACAGCGTTAGACGCATAATCTGCGCTTGTTTGGGGGAATACTAAGACTATACAGACAAGCAATCGAGTGGAAATTACATGTTAGCAAGGGTTTGGAGTGCGTCAATCGTTGGGATCGACGCGGTTAAAGTAGCGGTAGAAGTCGATGTTTCTGGAGGACTGCCAGGGATCGCGCTAGTGGGTTTACCCGACGCAGCGGTTCAAGAATCTAAGGAGAGAGTCAAATCCGCGATCAAAAATGCGGGATTTGCTTTTCCAGTCCGCAAAATTGTGGTTAATCTCGCCCCTGCCGACTTGCGCAAAGAAGGACCGATCTTCGATTTACCCATCAGCATCGGGATTTTAGCCGCTTCCGAACAAGCCAACGCCCAACTGTTGGAGGATTATCTTTTTCTTGGCGAAGTTTCTCTCGATGGTAGCTTACGCCCCGTAGCAGGCGTTTTACCCATTGCTGCCGCCGCCCAAAAGATGGGCATTCAAGGTTTAATCGTCCCTGCCGATAACGCCCAAGAAGCTGCCGTAGTCAAAGGAATCGCGGTTTATGGATTTAGAAATCTCTATGAAGTAGCAGACTTTCTCAGTCAACCGGAGAACTATAAGCCAGTCGCCTTCGATGCTAAAGCGGAATTCGATCGCGCCCCCCAACTCATTTCAGACTTAGCAGATGTCAAAGGACAGACTCACGCGCGTCGCGCCCTCGAAATCGCAGCCGCAGGCGGACACAATCTTATTTTTGTCGGGCCTCCCGGAAGCGGAAAAACGATGCTCGCTAAGCGTTTGCCCGGTATTTTACCTCCCCTGAGTTTTACCGAAGCCCTTGAAGTCTCCCAAATTCATTCGGTGGCAGGATTGCTCAAAGATAAAGGGTCTCTGATTAGAGAACGTCCCTTTCGCAGTCCCCATCACTCCGCTTCTGGACCTTCTTTAGTCGGCGGCGGGAGCTTTCCCCGTCCAGGCGAGATCTCCCTGGCACACAGAGGCGTGTTATTCCTCGACGAACTAACCGAGTTCAAGCGCAATGTGTTGGAATTCCTGCGCCAGCCCCTAGAGGATGGATACGTCAGTATTTCGAGAACTCGTCAATCGGTTTCGTTTCCGGCGCAATTTACCCTAGTGGCAAGTACCAATCCCTGTCCCTGCGGTTATTTTGGCGATTCGGTTCAGCCTTGTACCTGTTCTGCCCGCGCGCGCGAGCAATATTGGGCAAAGCTTTCAGGACCTTTGATGGATCGAATCGACCTGCAAGTAGCGGTTAATCGACTCAAACCCGAAGAAATGACCGGACGAGAAACGGGAGAAAATTCCCAAACGGTCAGAGAGAGGGCGATCGCAGCTCGCGATCGCGCCCAGCATCGATTGAAAGACGATCCGGCAGTCCGCTGCAATGCCGAAATGCGATCGTCTCATCTGCGGCGTTTTTGCCAGTTAGACGATCCCAGTCGCAACTTGTTAGAAGCCGCTATTCGCAAATTGGGACTGTCTGCCAGGGCAATGGATCGTATTTTGAAAGTCTCGCGCACGATTGCCGATTTAGCAGGGGAGGAAGCTTTAAAGAGCCACCACTTAGCAGAAGCGATTCAATATCGCACCCTCGATCGCCTGTCTTAGAGAAGATTTATCAAGTCAATCAATCAACATCATGGATTAGCGTGCGGCGACAAAGCCACGGCTAGTAAGTTCGATGCGATTGAAGTCCCAGCCCAGCTCGCGCGCACTGCGAATGATGCCTTCGCGCAGCCGTGCTATGCCGGTACTGTCACCGCGCTGCTTGAGATCGTTGAACACAAGCACCGACATCAGCGCCTGGTATGCCATTGAATCGGCGACGGTTTGCTTGTCAGCATCGCTCATGCCATGCAGCAGTGAGCCAGCGAGCAACGCCTCCGCAACCTGTTCTGCCGCGCCCTTCATCTGAGGCGGTTGCGCCTGCGTTTCGGTAAGCACTTCCCACTGCAAAATCAAGAAAGCAGCCATATTGTGGGCAAGGTTATCAGGATCGTAACCATAGCGTTGGATTAAACGGCGAAATTCGCCGACAACATCAGCCTGCGCGAACTCGCAACGAATCTGTACAGCCTGTTCGGGAGACTGTGCTGCAAACTGCTCAGCAATTCGATCGCGCACTTGCATTGTGACCTGTGGTGAGTAGCGAAAGCTCAGGGCGCTAGCTGGCAGAGTCTCCCCAGTCAATCTCTGAGCCGAAATGGTTTGTGGACTGACTTCAGTAAGCGCTTGTGCTGCCGAAGTACCGATGCCAATTGTGGAGGCATAAGTACCTTGATGGTCATAGAATGCCATGTATGGGATGTCTATGTTCGAGATCTGCGCAGCAAGTGGTAGTGGTGAGAAGACCGCTGCAATCAGCAGGGTGCCTGCAAAAATGAGCTTGCCGCTGGCGGCTCGGTCGATCGTACAGTTGTTTCCTTCGATCATATTAAACTTTTGCTTGCTGGGTGACTGGTACTGCCGATCCTTCTAAATCCTGACGAGAGTAAATTTGTCCGTTTTCCCACAGCGATTTTACCAAGGTACTGAGGGCATCAAGAAAGCCTAAACTATAGAAAATCCCTCTTGTGAGAATTTTAATAGGAGAACCACCTTTGTTACAAGGGGGATTGCCGAGAACGTGACAGTCAAAAAGTTTGGCGTAGAGGCGCAATTGTTGGACGGGTGTAAGATTTTTGAGCGCCATAAGGAAATGATTGTGATAAAAAGTAAGCTGGTATTGGAGCGATCGCGTGTTGATATCGTGACAGCCGCCCGTTTCTTCCCCTAAATGTACTAGATAAGCTTCTGGGTCGTACCAGATATGATAGCCCGTCTGCCGCAGTCGCAAGCAAAAGTCCGACTCTTCTCTCACCGCACTTCCTCGAAACCGTTCGTCAAACCAGATGCCGCGTTCGGTAAAAATATCTCGTCGGAAGGACATGTTACAGCCTCTGGTAGAAATGACGCGCTGCGGTTTCACGGTATGAACTAAATCGATGTAATACCAAGCAATGCCGGGATCCATTGCTTGAGGCGGCAAATAATCAATGCTGTAGGGCGAATCTTTGGGATTTATCTTTTGGGAATCGGCTAATTTCATGCGATCGAAAACTCGTCCTGCGACTGCCCCAATTTCTGGACGTTCTTGGTAATTACGCGCGTGAGCTTGTAAATATCCCTCTGGTAGCTTTACATCGTCATCGATAAACAGAATAATCTCTCCAGTCGCTCGCCGCACGCCGTAGTTTCTTGCCCCCGGCAAACTCGCCCAATTGACGCGAAACCAGCGAATCTTTCCACTTTCTGCCAGTTGTTCTAAATAAGCTTCAACGGTGGGGGTATGAGTTGGCGTTTGATCGATAACCAGAACTTCAAAGGCAGAATAGTCTTGTTTGAGAACGTCCTCTAGCGTTTCTTGGAGAGGTTCTTCTCGCCGATAAGTTGGAATAATGATGGAGATTGAAGGAAAAACCATCTGAATTATATAAAGTAGCTGTTCTAGGCAGCAGAAAGTTTCTTTTTACGTAGGTTCGACTTTTTGTTTTTGCTGCGGGAAGAATTTTTCCCTTTGACAGCTTTCAATTTTTCTCGTTCTTGTTTATCGATTTCTGGCAATTTGAACAGCACTCCGGCAAACAACCAGTAATACACTGCTACCGGGTCGGTATCTAGGGGATACCAGTAGGGAAAATAGCCGATAATTAACATGAAAACCCAGAAACTGGAACCAAAACTGTACAAAGCGCGATCGCGTACAGAACGATAGCTCTTAAAAGAGAGTATCGTCAAGTGGGTAATAAAAATCATAAACGCAATCAGTCCGGGCCATCCGATTTCAAAGAGCAGTTTGGGATGAAAAGTTTCTACTAGCGATACCGGACCGAAAACGCGCGTAGAGTTAGTCGCTTTGCCTAATCCCCTGCCTAAAATTCCTGTTTGGTTGGCTAGAGCATATTGAAATTGCTGCTGAATAAATTGCTGAGGAGGCGAGGTATTCCAACGACCGACAAAACTGTCAATCCTCTCCTGGATAAAATCTGGGTTCAAGAAAGAGAAAAAGAGAAATAAAACGAGCGTAAGTCCCACGCCAATCGGAATAAATCGCTTCAAATTGGCTATCTGTCCGGTAAGAACGAGCAAAACTGCAATCAAGACTGGAACTGCTGCCAGTGCCAGACGTTGACCGCTGACTACGGCATTGACAAACACCAATCCCATCCCCGTCAAACCAGCTGCCCGCCAAATGAAAGAGGTATCGCTAAACGCAGTCGCAAAGCAGATGCCCGCATTGGCAACTAAAAACCAAGCCCAATGCCAGGGAGACACAAAAGTTCCCGGCAAGCGAATCTGTCCCACTTGCGGGCTGTAGAGGAGAGCGCCACCGACTAAACATTTAGCCTCGACGGTCGGTTTGAAGAGATCGTTTCCCATCAAATTTCTCGTTCCAACGCACCGCCCCGTTTTCAACATCCAATATTGTGCCAGCCCCAGAAGGCAACAGGCAATCGCCAGCATGACGAGAATGCGACCGAGAAGCAGTAGCTTCTTTTTGTCGTTGATGAGATAGTAGGTGCAAAAGATAAGCGGCACATAACCGAGTAGCACCTTAAGTCCCAAAACTCCCTGGAAAAAAGGACTTCCTTCTTTGCAGGGGTTTAGAACCACCAACCCCCTCTCGTTTAAGATATAGTTGCCTGCCGCATCCAGGGCATATCGCTCGTTTGGTCCCAAATCCTGGCAGTAAGGAAGCAATTCCTGCATGCCGTTGACCAAAAATAAGGTGAGCAAGCAGCTAAATAACAGGAGGCCCAGGGTAGGCAATAATTGTTTGGGAATTAGGATCGGCAGTCGCTTGCGCTTGCACTGCACGACCAAAGCAATAAGAGCAGGAACGTAAATTGCATCTTTACTCAACTGAAATAGAGCATTTCCTCCCCCTATCCAATAGGTGATGGTTCCGCTAAAGGGCATGTAGATGAGAAATACCCAGAGGGCTAAACGAGGATAGTTATAGCATAAAAGCAAGGAGGGAATTCCCGTAGCCACGATCGCGGCAGGTCTCGTTCCTACTAGCAGCACCAATGGCAGACCGACAACGATCGCAAAAGCGATCGCAATCCCAACGATCCCCAAAAGTTTTTTGCGCTCCTCTTTAGCTTTTCGTTTCTCGGCTAGTTTCTCTTTGAGATCGAGGGGTTTTTCTCTAGTTTCCCTGAGATCGCCAAAAAGTTCTGTAAATACTTGAGAGGTTTTGAGTTTTAGTTTTTTTGCTCTAACCATAGTCTTGCTTGAGGGATATCCTTTTAGGAATTTATTAAAAAAATCTCTAATATATCTCAGTTAGACTAGACGATACTAGATAAACAAAATTCTTCTCGTATCGATTTCGTTAATTTTCTACGATTGAAAAAATTAAAGGAAAAATTCTTGGCGTTGCCATAGACGTTATCTCCGTATCCTAATATATAGATCGCGCCCGCAAAAGGTAAGGGAGCAAGCGGCATTCCTTTTTCTGTTAAAACGTCGCGAACTCTAGCGTGAAGAATGTAATATTTATAGTAGCCATAACCTCGATTGTATTCGGGATTTTCTGGTAAAAAATTCAAATCATATCTTAAAATATTACTCGTTCCGCACATTCGATAAAAATTCTTTCTTGTTAAATAAACATAGGAAGTATTTTCTTGATATTTATATCCCCTAGAAACATACCAACCATTGTTTTGAGGGTACTGCTCGACAAATTCAGCTAAATGCTGGTTGACGCAATCGTCAGCATCAACCGCCATTGTATGAGAAGGAGAAAACTGCGCGGCATAAATCAAACCTTTTAAAATTTTTCGTCCTTTATCGGTATCTCCTCTCGCGACTGGATTAGTTTCTTTAGGTAAGGGAAAATCGACTTCAAGATAGGTAATTTTCGGGTGAGTGAATTCAATGTTTGGTTTTTCGTGGCAGACAACGATAACGTGAAAATTAGGCGAAGTTTGATTGCACGCCGATCTGACAGTTCTCTCAAATAACTGGCAGACGCGCTCCCAAGACCTTGAAACTTGCGGACTCTTGAGGGGGATGACAAAAACTAGCATATAGATAAACTTCTCGATCTCGATTGCTTCCCGAAGTGCCATCACTCAATTGTGGCATACTCGAAATATGGGCGCTATTATTTAAGGCAATCCAGGACTGGAAAAGAAAACGACCGGATGAAAATTACGCGATCGGGTAAAATAGTCAAGCTGAGGTAAGTAAAAGCAACGAATCGATGCGGATTTCTGTCAACTGGCTGCGGGAATTAGTAGATGTCACTCTCGCTCCTGAGGAGTTAGCCGAAACGCTAACCATTGCTGGCTTAGAAGTAGAAGAAATTGAAGATCGCCGTCAATTAGCCGATGGCGTTGTCATCGGCAAAATAGTCGAACGCCAACCCCATCCAAACGCCGATAAATTGAGCGTCTGTCAGGTAGATATCGGTCAACCAACTCCCTTAAACATCGTCTGCGGCGCGCCCAACGCACGGGCAGATATTTACGTCCCAGTCGCGACAGTCAACACCTATTTACCTGCGGTTGACCTAAAGATTCGCCCGACTAAACTGCGGGGAGTTCGTTCGGAAGGGATGATTTGCTCTCTAGCTGAGTTGGGCTTAGAAAAAGAGTCGGCAGGCATTCATATTTTCTCCCAAGAAAATCTAAAATTAGGCGGCGACGTTCGCCCCTTGCTGGGGTTAGATGATGTCATTATCGATATTTCCCCGACAGCTAACCGCGCCGATGCCTTAAGCATGGTAGGAGTCGCGCGGGAAGTCGCCGCCTTGACGGGGGCTTCGCTACACCTTCCCAAAGTTTCTCCGATTTCTATTCCAGCAGGAGATGGAATTCTCAGCCTCAAAGTTGCCGACAAACAAGCTTGTCCTGCTTACATCGGCACCGTCATCGAAGGGGTAAAAATTGCCACCTCTCCCGAATGGTTGCAACGGCGACTGCAAGCCGCAGGCGTGCGACCGATTAATAATGTAGTTGATGCGACTAACTATATTCTTCTGGAATGGGGACAACCGCTACATGCCTTCGATCGCGATCGCACCCAAGCCCTTGCCGGCGGAGATAGCCTCACTATTGGGGTGCGCTTTGCCAGGGAGAACGAATCGCTAAAAACCCTAGACGGTCAAACTCGCTCGCTCAAACCGCAAAATTTATTGATTACAGCTAACGATCGCCCCATTGCCTTGGCGGGAGTCATGGGTGGAGAAGAGACAGAAGTTCATCCAGGAACCCAGAATATTATTCTAGAAGCCGCCTTATTCGATCCCGTGGCGACGCGCCGTTCTTCTCGCGCTCAAAGCTTGCGTACCGAGTCTTCAGCCCGTTACGAACGAGGCGTTAACCAAGCCGAATTAGACATCGCCTGTCACAGAGCGATCGCGCTGATTGTCGAGTTAGCAGGCGGTACGCCCATCGCTCAAACCATCGCCGATGGGCGCGAGAATACAAAGAGTCAGTCGATCCAACTGCGTCTCGCTCGCGTTCATCAGGTTTTGGGTGCTGTTAAACGAGACAATGCGATCGGTCAAATCGAAGCCGAAGATGTCGAGCGAATTCTGACCGATTTGGGCTGTCAGCTAGAACTCGTCTCCACAAAAGACAAAGTTTGGACGGTTACGGTTCCTCCCCACCGCTGTCGGGATTTGGAAAGGGAAATCGACTTGATTGAAGAGGTCGCTCGCCTGTTCGGTTACGATCGCTTTATCGATAAGCTTCCCGATAAAACCGAACCGGGCGGTCTTTCTTTTGAAGATCGGGCGCAACGGCAGCTAAGAGAGGCTTTCCGAGCCGTGGGACTGACCGAAGTGGTTCAGTATTCTCTCGTCAAGCCAGAAAAAGATGAGGTCGTCCTCGCCAATCCTCTCTTTGTCGAGTATTCTGCCTTGCGGACGAATTTACTGGACGGACTGATCGATGCCTTCGAGTACAACCAGTCTCAGGGCAATGGGGCGTTGAATGCTTTTGAAATCGGTCGCATCTTCTCGAGATCCGAAGATGGTGTGCGGGAAGCCGACTCAATTGCCGGAATCCTCGGCGGCGATCTGATGAGCGAAGGGCGCTGGAGCCGAAGCGGCAAACCAGCGCCCATGACTTGGTATGAAGCCAAAGGCATATTAGAAAGCGTCTTCGCTCGCCTGGGTTTAGCGGTAGAATACCAACCCGATCGAAAAGACGCTCGCCTGCACCCAGGGCGTACTGCTTCTTTGTGGTGGGGCGGCAAGCGTCTGGGAACGTTCGGACAACTGCATCCCCAACTCAGGCAGCAACGCGGTTTGCTCGATGCTGTTTATGCTTTTGAGATGAGTTGTAGCGTTTTGCTAGAAGCGCTTGCTCGCGAAGACTTGCAGACTCCTCGCTTCCGTCCCTATTCGACCTATCCCGCTCTCGAACGAGATTTGGCTTTCTTTTCTCCGGTAAAAGTATCGGTTGTCGAGCTAGAGATGGCAATGAAAAAAGCGGCTGGCGGTTTATTAGATAAGGTCGAACTATTCGATGAATATCGCGGCGAAAATGTGCCGGATGGGCAGCGGAGTTTAGCCTTTAGTTTGGCGTATCGATCCAGCGATCGCACTCTCACTGACGCGGAAGTCGAACCCGTCCACAACAAAATCCGAGAGGCGTTAGTGGAACGATTCAACGTCTTGCTTCGGAGTTAATACCAATTTTCATTAGTCGCGATCGACATCCTTCTCCCCTCTCCCAAATTGGGAGAGGGGTTGGGGGTGAGGGCAATCAACCATCTCTGTCATCTGAGATCTTGTACCTTTGGCATCAACGCCCAGAACGGCCGGGTTCGGGCGCGTTGCGGAGCGTAGCGGAGTAACGTCGCCTGCAACCCTGCAACCCAGTGTTAGGCGCATTCACCGAACGCGAGACTCGCACCTGAAACCGGATACAACTGTTTATGCACGCTTTGCCACAACTCCACGCACAAAGAGCGCAAACGGAACGAAGCAAATCAGCCCCATAGTAAAGACCACCATAACATCGGTTATTACGAATGGAGCAGTGGTTAAGAATGGCTGTAACAGCAAAAAGATTATCAAAGCAATGAATAACATACTAGCTTGAAGGCATAGATTATGTAGTTGTATAACACGAAGAAGAGCGCACCTGGCCAACAGAGTAGCCCAACCAGTTTGCCACGCCATGTTAACCACATTGAGCCAAGTAGAATTGGTAACCCGACGAAAAGATTGACCATATCATTGGATACGAACGCCCGAAGCAACTCTTCCGTTGGATAAATGGTGGTGCGGTATAGAAGCCCAGCGACAGATACAGTCGCCATGAGTATGGCAATAAAGAAAGAGAAAGCATAGATTAACGCGAGATCGCGCTTGATTGGCAAAGCAGTTTGATGGTCTTGATGTGAAATCATTTCTTTCAACTCCCTGAACTTGGAAGTGTGCGCCTAACTAAAGTTCTAGGCTCAAAGCCCAACTCGATTAAAATCGACTGAAATTCCTATCGGGTCTTCTTTAGAAGACTTTTTCGCTCGGACAGGAAATTCATTACAAGAGCAGTTGTTGAGAATGATGCAAGATCTCAGTTTTATGGAACCGTTACGATAATTTCGATCTTAAAGATATCTCTGAAGAACTTCTACAGTTGCTCGTCCCGTTTTTGCCCAGCTAAATTGGCTGGCTCTTTCTAGACTCAGTGTACTCAAGCGCGATCGCAATCCAGAATCCTCTGCCACGCTTGCCATCGCTGCCGTAATCTCCTCAACGTTGTAGGGATCGATTAACAGTGCTGCATCTCCAGCTACTTCCGGTAAAGAGGAGAGATTGGACGTAATAACGGGAGTGCCGCAACCCATCGCTTCGAGTACTGGAAGCCCAAATCCTTCCCAAAGCGAAGGAAAAACTAACGCTAACGCTTGATTCAGTAAGATTGGTAGCTGTTCGTAGGGAACGTAATCGAGGAATTTGACGCGATCGCGCAAACTCAGCGCCTCCACTTGCGCTTGCAGTTTTGGCGTATAGCGTTTGTCAGGCGGTCCTGCTAGCCAGAGTTGACAGTCGCGATCGGGAATTTTCGCAAAAGCATCGATGAGACGGTGTAAATTTTTGTAAGGATCGTGACGACCGAGATAGAGAAAGTAAGGCGGTTGCTCATCCTTACTAGGCATATTTAGTTTCCGAAAATGATTTGCGTCGTAGGCGAGAAGGATCGGCGTAATTTTCGCTGAGGAAATCCGGTAAAACTCAGTAATGTCTTTAGCAGTGGCTACAGAATTGCAAATGATATGTTCGGCGCGATCGAGAACTTGAGGGATGTAGTAACGGAAATAGGGAGTTAGGGGAGAAAAACGCTTAAGAAAGCGTAATGGAATCAGATCGTGAACCATTACGATAAAATGACAGTCAGTATAAATAGGAGCTTCTGGGATTGGGGAAAATAATAGTTTAGATTGTAGTTTTTTATAGATTGGCGGCAAATGAAACTGAGTCCACAGAAGGCGACGAAAATGCCCTTTTGTTCCGTAAGCGGGAGACAAATTATCGGGGATGAGGTAGCAGTTAAATTCAGAGTATTTTTGAGGGGTTAATAAAGTAGAGTTAAGGTTTTTTAAATATAGAAAAAGGTTTCTTGCATAATTACTTATTCCTGTGGGCTTTGAAAAAACAACGGCTAAATTTACTAATAAATCGCTCATATTTTATTTTTAATCTTTTAAAAAAAGAGAGTGCCGTTTATCATCTTATAACGAAACCCTATGCGATCGCATGAAATAATTCAATATCCCAGCTACTTTACCTAAGGCTTTTTTCGGTTTAATAAATATCAAAACAGAAGCATTAAAAGTAAGCCGAATTAATCTGAGAATAAAAAATAGCTTGTTTGTATATCTTTCTAAGGTTAATAAATAACTATAGGTACTATGTTTAATTTTCTGAAAAGGATTGCGATCGGTAATTGAAGAAGGTTGATGAATTACGCTAAATTGTTTTGTAACTGCAACTAAATGTCCTTGATTAGCATAGCGTCTACAAAAGTCAAAATCTTCATAGTAGAGAAAGTAAGCAGAATCGAATTGAGGACATTCGCTAAAGTTGCGAAGATTAATTATTAAACTACAGCCCGAAACCCAATCGCAAGGCACATAAGCTGAGTCTGTATTTGATACCAGATCTTCTGTAAAAATTGCGCCAGTCGCAGGAATAAAACGACCGCCAGCAAACCAGATTTTCTTGACAGCATTGTAGATAATAGTCCCAAAAATTGAAACTTCTGAATAATTATTAAAAAATTGAATGAGTTTCTTGAAATTATTTTCTAATAGACAAGCATCTGGATTAATTATCCAAACAATTGCCTTCGGATTTTGAGTATAAATCCAATTTAATCCTAAGTTACAAGCGCCACCGAAACCCAAATTTTTAGGAGAATCTAAAATAAATAGATATTTATTTTTTATAAAATAAATAGATTTATTTTCTGGAGAGTTATTAACAATAACAATCTGGTACGGGATATTTTTATATCTAGAAATAGATTGAATTAAATTATCTACTAATTCAGTTGAATGATAATTAACTGTTAAAAAATAAAGTGCGGGCATCGGATCGCATAAATAAGAGGATATTTGGCAAGTCCAAGATCAGTAGAATTTGTCATTGTGAGTGCAATCAAATGAAGCAAACAATCCCAATTTTTCCCCAATTTTTCGTTGAAACTGAGATGCTTCACGTAGCGGAGTTTACCCTCGAACGGAGTGAAGGGCTACGTTGGGCATGACAAAAACTATACTTTTCAAACATTCTCTAAGTTGGATATGATTCTTTTTCATACATTTAAAACATTTCGAAATTCGAAACGCGCTTAGATAGATTGGGATTGTAATAGGGATCTCGCGTCAAACCATTTAAATAGTGTTTCCATTTAGTTTTTAATTGCTCCAACTCGCCAGTTTTTAAACGATTTTTACTGCTAGTCGATGTATAACAAATGAGTTGGGCATAAGGGGTAACTACATTGCGATAGCCTGCTTGATGAGCAGCTAAACATAAATCGACATCGTTGTAGTCAAGAGGAAAATTCTCATCCATCCCTCCCAACTGTTGAAATAGTTCGCGTCGCATCATCAAACAAGCACCCGTAACAGCTAAGTAGTTTCTGTTAACAATATTGGAACAATGGTATCCTGAATGAGCGCTGTCAAATCCATAGAAAGCATAGCAAGGATTTCCTTCGAGAAGAATTATTCCTGTATGCCTTATGTAGCCATCAGGAGATAAAAGTTTTGCCCCGACTGCGCCAATTTCTTTCTGTTGTGCCAACTCCAACATCGACTCTAACCAGTCTGGGGTTATAATCTCGGTATCATCGTTTAGTAACAGCAAAAATTCCCCTTTGGCTTTAGCTGCGCCTTGGTTAATTCCTATAGAGAAGTTAAACAGTTCGGTACAGCGCACTAGAAATGAATTTGCAGATGAGATTGTTTCTAGCGCGGACTCTGGAAGCTCGCATCCATCAACCACAATAATTTCATAGTTGCGATAGCTACTCAACTGCTCGATACTATCGATGCAATTTTCCAATAAACACCGGGAACCGGAAGGAGTATCTATTATTTTCCCAGTACTAGAAATGATAATGCTTACTAGAGGATGTCCGATAATATCCCGTCGTACTCTATAAATACCTGGATTGGCTGTTTCCTTTACGCGTCCCTGATACAAACTGCGTTCTAGCATCGCTTCTAAAGCTTTTTTTCCAGCTGCAAATGCCCACGGTTTTGCTAACGAACCAGACGCAGCAGAAACGGTTATATTACGCCAGTGATAGAGAATTTTGGGAATATGGTAGATATTGTTGGTCTTTTCTACAATTCGCAATATTAGGTCGTAATCTTGCGAGCCATCATATTCGCTGCGAAAACCGCCAATTTTCCGAATAAGGCTAGTTCTAACGACACCGAGATGACAAGTATACATTGTGGAATAAAAATACTCCGGCGACCAATCCGGTTTGAAAACTGGATTAAAACGGTTGCCGCGAGCATCTATTTTATCTTCGTCGCTGTAAATAAAATCTGCGTCTGGATGTTGATTAATTAACTTAGCGTTTTCAAATAGAGCATCAATTGTTAATTCATCATCATGGTCTAAAAGAGCAATGTAATCTCCAGTTGTTAACTCTAATGCTGAGTTACTAGCGGCTGAAATTTGTCCATTTTCTATGCGAAATGTAACTTTTATTCGTTCATCAATTTGAGTATAATGAGTGAGGATTTCGCGAATGTGAGGTTTTGAAGAAGCGTCATCAGCAATACATAATTCCCAATTGGGATAGATTTGCTTGCGAACAGAGTCAATAGCTTTTTTTAACCATTTTGCCTCTACATTGTAGACGGGCATTATTACAGAAAATTTGGGTCGTAGTTGCCATGTTTCTATTTCTACTCTGGCTGCTGCAATATCTTCATTTGTGAGGCAATTTTGCTTTATCCATTTTTGATAATCTCTTCTTGACTTAACATTAGATATCGCACGTTGATAGAGATATCTTAATAGTCTTCGCGTTCCTTGCCGTGCCGAGAGATATTTTAGGCGATCGAGTTTTTGAAAAATAGCAACAATTTGCATTGGTAAAATATTCGTTGCTATGACATTTATTCATCAGAAAAAAAAAATTAAATTCGCTGATAAGTATCGAAAGATTTTTAATTGATGTATTGATTACACATCTATGCTGAAATCCTCGCAGTTTCTGGTCAAGTTAGGATTGTAGCAAGGATCGCACTCTATAAGGCGTTGCCATTTTTCTTTCATGTAATCTATTTCTTGGACGAATCTAACTTGCTTTTGTGGCGTATCTTCATATCCTCTGCTCTTTGACTCGTAATGATAAAGCCTCACATGGGGGAGATAGATATTCCTGTAACCCTTCTCAAGTATTTTCAGGCAGAGGTCAACATCGTTAAATGCAACTGCTAGTTGCTCCTCAAAACCTCCAACTGCTTCAAAAACTTTGCGCCTGCACATTAAACAAGCTGCTGTCACAGCAGAATAATTATTGATAGTTAAGAGTCGATCGAAATACCCAGATGAATTTGCCGAGTAATATTTATGACTGTGACCAGCAACTCCCCCAAGACCTAGGACTACACCAGCATGTTGAACGGTGTTATCTGGATATAAGAGTAAAACTCCCACAGCACCAATAGAAGGTCTTTGAGCTTGTTCGACCATTGCCTCAATCCAATCGGGAGTAATGACCTCGATATCATTGTTTAAGAATAGTAAATAGTCTCCTTTGGCTCGCTCGACAGCGTAATTATTAATCTTGGAAAAATTAAAAGGTACATCAAGTCGATAACAACTAAACCTGTTAGTTTCCTTTTCTTGCCACTTTGCAATTACCTTAGCGGTATATTCTTCCTGACTGCCATTATCGATGAGAATTACTTCGTAATTTGGATAAATACTCTTGGCAAAAATAGAGGTCAGGCATCTATCCAAGGTTTCGCCTAAGTCTTTTGTAGGAATAATGATACTGACAAGCTGATAGTCAGTTATCTCATATCGAATTGCGTATTTTCCTACAAGATGTTTAGCTCGTATAACTTTCCCTGGTTCGCCTCTTCTTTTAAGCGCATCTGCTAATGCTTTTTCTGCTGCGACAACAGCATATGGTTTGACATCCTCTACACTTGCAGCAGATTGAGGATGAATTCTCCAGTGGTATAGAGTTTTAGCTATGTGAAAAATATTTGTGGTTTTTTCTGTTAATCTTAAAACTAAATCGTAGTCCTGACTACCGTCATAACCGGGTCTAAAGCCTCCGATCGCGTTGACTAACTCTCGACGATAGACACCTAAATGACAGGTGTACATTCCCGATAAAAAGGTATCGGGACACCAATCTGGTTTAAAGAAAGGTTCTTGCAATTTACCAGAATCGTCAATTTTATCTTCATCAGAATAAATCATATCTGCTTCTGGATGTTTGTTGAGCAGCAAAGCTACTTCATATAAAGCATGTGGGGCGAGCAGATCGTCATGGTCGAATAAAGCGATAAAATCACCACTAGCGAGTTCTAGGGCTGAGTTAGAACAGCGAGAGATATGACCGTTTTCTGTTCTAAAAACAACCTTTATCCGCGAATCTTTGGCTGAGTACTCCTCTAGAATTTCTCTGACTCGATTGTCTTTGGAGGCATCATCAGCAATACATAACTCCCAATAGGGATATACTTGATTCAATACCGACTCGATCGCTTCTCTAAGGTATCGTTCTGGCGTGTTATAAACAGGCATCACCAAACTGATAATTGGCTTGTAGGCAAATATTTCCACAACCTCAGCCATCTTGCCTAATGTAGCTTTAGTAGGGTAATTTTTGTTCAGCCATTTTTGGTAGTTGGGATCGTCAGTTTGCGGAATCTCTGCCAAGGCTTCCACAGAAGGTTGTGCGTTTTCCAGCTTAGGAGCAACTGTTGTCAGCGAGTCACTACCAGCAGAGTTGACTGCTTCTGTTTTTGCCTTATTTGCGTGTTTTTTTTGAGAAAAAATGCTTTTTAGCAGTGGTCTGTCATCATCTACAATACCGAGGGCATGTCGGAGAGCGAACCATCGCGATCGCAATTGCCAAAATTTGCTAGTTTGCATGGCACGAACGGTAGTTTGCGATTGCTCTAGTTGTATTCTGGTTCGTTGTAGCTGCGATCGCATTTGTTCTAAGTTGACTTGCGTTTGTTGCAGTTGCGATCGCGCCTGTTCTAATTCGACTTGCGTTTGTTGCAATTGCAATTGCAATTGCAATTGTGCTTGCTTTGATTCGGTTTGCGTTTGTTGTAGTTGCGATCGCGCCTGTTCTAATTCGACTTGCGTTTGTTGCTGCTGAGAGTGCGATCGTCGTTCGTTATCCCGAAGCAATTCTATTCGATCTTGGGCTTGCTTCAATTGAGCTTGTAACGCCTGTCTTTGAGACAGTAAAGTTGTTTCAAACACTCTCAATTGTTCGTCTACATTATCGATATACGCACTTACCAATTTTACTCCTACCAGCACTTGAGCTGATGGATACTCCAGAGAAAAAATGCGACACTCGTTAAATCCTGCTTTAATTACATGCTTCCAGGCATCGCCGCCATACTCGGTATAAACTAAGACGCTATTAATATCTTCCGCACCTGCATGATAACTAGGCGATAAACCTTCTCTAGAGCTTGTTAGTCTATCCACTACCATTGGTATAGTAAAAGCCAGAAATTTTCCTGGCTTTAGCACTCTATAGCACTCAGATAAAGCTTTAATCGGATACTTAACATGCTCTAGAGTATCGGAATGAACCACTAAGTCAAAAGAACCATCTTGAAATGGCATCTGAATCATATTTACTTCTGGATAACTGGTCAGAACATGCCCAGGTATTTTTGCTAAATAACGGGTTAATTGACCAGCCTCATTAATTTCTAAAACTTTTAGCTTTTGTGCTTGCTCGGTTAATACAAAATCCTGAAATAATCCCTCATAGCCAAAACATTTCATGATGGCGATCGCTAATGCCATTGTTCTCAGGCTAGATTGACAGTTTTCGCATTTTAAACCTTGCTGGCGATTGATATATTCAACTTCATAATTTGCGAGTCGCCATTCATCAATTAAAGATTGCCACAAAACTGTAGAGAAAGTAAACTTTGTGTGACCGCAGCACGAACAAGCGCCAATTGTAGGAGAATAATTCATATTAGTTTTTATATCCACTTAAGATCTTTAAAATAACTATGCTTTTCTGGTTTCCAATCGAGTTGTTTCTAGATAATTTTCTCTCAGGGATTGAGATACCGTAATTTGATGGGAAATATTCACAGATGATAAGCGAAAAACGCCAAAGGTTAGATCGGTTGCACCCGAGATAATGTTTAGTGGAAACTGCAACCAATCCAGCATTTCATGATTTTCTTGACTGCCATCGGCAATGGCAGGTTCTAAAACATAGTTACCACCCTGAATTTCAGGCCACTCTAGGCTAAATTCTACAGTTAGTAGTTGTTCGGGTAATAAACTAGATAGGTGGTGCTGATATTGATAGGTATTAAACCCAGTAATAGCTGTTCTTAATCTGTCATATAACATGATGCCAACTATGGGTTTTTGAATGCGATCGTAAGTTAACACTTTAACGACAAGTTTAATCCGATCTTTCGGATATACAAATCCAGCTTTTTTGTTGCTATTATCTACAACTTCAAAACTGATAATTTCTGCGCGACCAGTTCCAAAACGTTCTATATTGTGGTATTCTCGATAAGCTTTTTCATTAAAAGGATTTACTTTGATCTTTTGTGAAGTTCGATCCTTAATATTTTCTAGGTTTTCAAGGGAGTCTCGCGTTTCAATTGGTTCGACTAATCTATTACCAACTTCATTATGCTTTTTCTGGTAGTCATTAATTTGCTCGTACATCCAGGCTTGATAATGCCTGCTAATATCATCTGGTTCTCCTATTTCAACTATATTGCCATCATTAATCCAGATAGCTTGCGAACAAAGGCGAGAGACTGTACCCATCTCATGAGAAACAAATAAAATTGTTCCTCCTGAATCTTGAAAAGCCTTAATACTTGCCATGCAGCGATGGATAAAAACTCCATCTCCTACTGCCAAAGCTTCATCTACGATTAAGATTTCCGGGTTGACGTTAATTGCCACAGCAAAGGCCAAACGGACGAACATTCCGCTTGAGTAAGTCTTAACGGGTTCGTCGATAAAATCCCCAATATCAGCAAACCCGGCTATCTCGTCAAACTTATCTTCGATTTCTTTTTGGCTTAACCCCAACAGCCGTCCGTTAAAAAACACGTTTTGCCGTCCGGTGAATTCTGGATTAAACCCGCTACCCAATTCCAGCAAGGCTGATACGCGACCGCATACGTTAACCTCACCCGTGGTTGGGGTCAGCGTACCAGCTATGATTTGCAATAGCGTACTCTTTCCAGAACCATTACGCCCGACAATTCCTACTGTTTGCCCTTGGTGAATCTCCAAGTTAATATCCCGCAGCGCCCAAAACTCCTCTGCCCGACTTTTTCCGGGCAACAGAATTTCTTTCAAACGATCTACCGGACGCGCGTATCTTTTGTAGCACTTGGAGACATTTTTTAGGGTAATTGCAATTTCACTCATCGCACTGCTGCTACTTACAAGCAACTACAATACATCAGCGAATGCCGGACGCAACTTTTTATATACCAAAAATCCGCAACAAAACACGATCGCAGATATTGCAGAAGCGACTCCCCACTCGCCCCAGTGCTTCACTTCTCCTACTAAAATTAAATCGCGATACACCTCTGCTATAGCCGTCATAGGATTTAACCAAAACACCCAACTTCGCCATTCCTGGGGAATTGCTGAGGCTGGATAAATAATAGGCGTTAGATACATCCAAATATTTAAAATTACTCCTAATGTCTGCGGGATATCGCGCAAAAATACGGTTAGTCCCGCACTCAAATACCCCAATCCCGCCGTTAACGATAACTGCGTCAGCCAAATCAACGGTAGTAATGCCAAAGTCGTATGTAAACTATGAGTAGTTACTGCCACGAAAAAAATCAATAGCATTAAACCAAAATAACTTTCAACGAACATTGAAAGAATTGGCACCAGCGGCAGTAAAGCCAAAGGAAACACCACTTTTTTGACTAAATTGGGCTGCCCTACCACCGAACCTGCTGCCTGAGTCAACCCCCCTGTAAATGCAATCCATGGCAGTAAGCCAGCAAATAGCCACAAACCAAAGGTGAGGTTATTTTCTGGCAATCCTCTGAGACTCAGCTTTACCTTTAGCACGATCGAGAAAACATAGGTATAAATTAACAACTGCGATAGCTGATTTAACAGGGGCCACAAATTACCGAGAATTGAACCTTTGTACCGCGCCTCTAGATCGCGCCGTACCAGGGTTCTGAGCAAGTCAAACTTTGCCTGCCACTGCGCGTTAAACGGCAGCCAACGCCTCAACTTACCTGCTTTGCGGACAACTCCTCGCACCGAATGCAACAATTGTTGGTTTCCTCAGATCGCGACTTACAAGCTCAATTCTACTCAATGAAGTTTGCTAGCTATTAAAGTTCCCGCTGCATTGCTTTGGGAATAGGTTTTTGCTTGGCGCAACAAGACCAAGTTAATTGCGAAAATTATACAATAACTCGTGCTTAGACCGGAATAGGCTGAGATTTAGTTCTCCCTCTAGGTTACCCAGGCAGTCTGTCAATAGAAATTTCTCAACCAAATCGCCGGCAAGCCTCATAGAAGAACGCGGATTCCGGTAAACTGAGGAATGGTTCATTGAATTAATTAAACGTAAAATAACTAGGAATGGAAATCGGGCAAAAAGTCAAGGTTTATCGCCTCAGAGATCGCGTATCAACGGACATCGCCAACAAACTGGGCAAAGTCGGAACTATAAAAGAGTTCAAAATGACTGATGGTAGCGGTGTTGGAGCTATAGTGGAATTTGAGGACAATACAGCGACTTGGTTTTTTGAAGACGAAATCAAACCAGTCGATTAAAGCCAAATAGCGAATACCAACAGTCCAAAGAGCGTCAAAATGTCTCTAATTCTTACTTTTTTAGGGAAAGGCGGTAGCGGTCGTACTACTATGGCGATCGCTGCTGCGAAAAAATTCGCCAGTAGTGAAAAGCGAGTCTTGTTGGTAGGGCAAGATCCCGGCCCTACCCTGGGCTTATTGTTAGGGGCAACTACCAGCAACTCTCCCACAGAAATTACCTCAAACCTATCGGTGGTTCAGCTATTCTCAACGATTATGTTAGAGCAGAGCTGGGAACAGATCAAAGAGCTAGAGGCGAAGTACTTGCGCTCTCCGACTCTAAAAAACGTCTACGGACAAGAATTGGGGATCTTGCCGGGCATGGATAGTGCCCTCGCCCTTAATGCTATTCGCGAGTATGATAAAAGCGAGCGCTACGATATCATTGTCTATGACGGACCGGGAGATAACAATACCCTGAGAATGATGGGAATACCAGAAGTTTTAAGCTGGTACGTCCGTCGTTTTCGTAAGGTGTTGGGCGATTCCGACGTGGGGAAAGTGCTTGCTCCTTTCATTCAACCTATTACCAGCGCCATTCTTAACGTGTCCTGGAGTGCGGACGATCTCGCTAAAGAACCGAGCGATCGCGCCAATAATTTATTAGAAGAAGGAAAAGCCGCTTTAGCCAATCCCAAACGAGTGACTGCTTATCTGGTGACTACAGCAGATCCAATCGCGATCGCAGCGGCAAAGTATCTCTGGGGAAGCGCCCAGCAAGTCGGATTGACGGTCAGCGGCGTGCTACTCAACCAAGCTGAAGCATCCGAAGCCATAACGACTGAATTCGCTCCCCTCGGTGTGAATGCTATTCCCAGTCGCGCGGGCGATGATTGGCAACCGCTAATCGAAGCATTACCAGATTTTCAAACGGTTAGTCAGGTGCCCCAACCTATGACTGTCGATCTCGCTGCCCGTCAAGTTCGCATTTTTCTGCCCGGTTTTGACAAAAAGCAGGTTAAGCTAACGCAATACGGACCAGAGATTACTATAGAGGCAGGCGACCAGCGACGGAATATCGATCTGCCGTCACCACTGAGAGGTCAACCCGTTCGAGGAGCCAAATATCAAAGCGGGTATCTCGTGATTTCCTTCTAATTTCAGTTGTAACTCTTGACTTTTGACTGGCTTATGTCTGACTCTTCTGTGTCTAATCCGAGCGATCGCGTAAAACTCCCGACCAATGACGATCGCAGCGCCAAAACCAGACAGCTACTGGGCATGAAAGGGGCTGCCTCCGGCGAAACTTCGATCTGGAAAATTCGACTGCAATTGATGAAGCCGATCACCTGGATTCCCCTGATCTGGGGCGTAATTTGCGGTGCGGCTTCTTCTGGCGAATATACGTGGTCGCTCGAAAACATTCTAAAAATTGCTGTTTGTATGGTTCTATCAGGACCTTTCATGACAGGCTATACGCAAACAGTCAATGAATACTACGATCGCGAAATCGATGCTATTAACGAACCTTATCGTCCCATTCCTTCGGGAGCAATTCCTCTTTCCCAGGTTATCGCCCAGATTGTCGTCCTTCTCCTGGGCGGGATCGGTTTGGCTTACGTCCTTGATGTATGGGCAGGTCATGAATTTCCAACCATCACTTGTATTGCCATTGGCGGAGCTTTGTTAGCTTATATCTATTCGGCTCCACCTCTAAAACTCAAACAAAATGGCTGGTTGGGGACTTATGCCCTCGGTTCGAGTTACATCGCTCTGCCTTGGTGGACGGGTCACGCTTTGTTTGGCGACCTGAACTGGACAATCGTCATTTTGACCTTGATTTATAGTTTTGCCGGACTGGGAATTGCTGTCGTTAATGATTTTAAGAGTATAGAAGGCGATCGCCAGTTGGGATTAAAATCCCTTCCCGTAATGTTTGGCGTGACGGCGGCTGCTTGGATTTGCGTCTTAACGATCGATCTTTTCCAAGCTGCAATAGCAGCATACCTAATTTACATTCATGAGAATCTTTATGCCACTATTTTGCTATTGTTAATCATCCCGCAAATTACTTTTCAGGACATGTATTTCCTGCGCGATCCTCTCAAAAATGACGTTAAATATCAAGCCAGCGCTCAACCTTTCTTGGTATTGGGAATGCTGGTCACAGGTTTAGCCTTGGGTCACGCTGGAGTTTAACAATTCGCCGGGAATTCTCTAATTTACTAGACCCTTTGCTTTCGATCGCAAAATTTAATTCTCATGCAGGGAAAACTTCGGGTGGGGAAAAAAGGAAAGGGAAAACTTCTATATATCTTTTCCCTTTCCCTTTACCCGAATAAAAGCAAGAAATCTATTTTGCACTTCGTTTTAGACTGCTTTCAGTTCAATAATATTGTTTCTATCAAGGCTCTAACTGCCGAACTTGAGGGTTCCCATCCTCCACTACGAATGTCGCCAGCGTGCTAACTTTACTATTTTGCTGCTTGACCGTATCTACCACCCGCAAGTCGCTGCGCCACTCCTGACGCGATACAGCACATTTAACGTAACCTCGCAACCGACTTTCAAAAAACTTAATATGAGGATTCTCCGGCAAAACAGACGCAAATTGGTCGTAGGGAACGCCATTTGAACTAATCGACGTACCGACGAACTCGCAGGCGACTGTAGGAGAGGCGGGATTTTGAAAGTCCGACTTGAGTTCGCTAACCCAAAACGAATGGATGTCGCCGCCGATAAAAATCGGATTGGACGGGCGCTGTTGGGCAATATGGTCGAGAATCCGCTTTCGATTTGCTGCATAGCCATCCCAACCGTCGCTCCAGTAACCTTCTCGACCGTCTTTTTGCTGCTTGAGTTGCGCGACTAGATATTGTTGGGCAATAATATTCCAATGGGCGGATGAATTGGTTAAACCATCGAGCAACCATTGTTCTTGAGGTTGACCGAGAAGTGATCGCGCTTCGGCTAATCTTTCTTGACACTCTACAACCTGACCGCCACCATCGCCATTCTCGTCGCAGGCTTGGTCGTCTCGATACTGTCGCGTATCCAAAATGTGAAACAATGCTAGATTGCCCCAGCTAAAACGTCGATAGAGTTGCATGCGATCGCCTTGAGGACGAGAAGCGGGACGGAAGGGCAAATGTTCGTAGTAAGCTTGGTAAGCTGCCGCGCGACGTTTGGCGAACGCTGCTATTTCATCAAAATCTTGCGATTCCAAGTTGGCATAGTCATTATCGACTTCGTGGTCGTCCCAGGTGCAAATAAAAGGAAATAATCGATGGGCTTCTTGGAGATCGCGATCGCTTCTATAGAGGGCGTAATGCCGCCGATACCCCTCTAAATCCATCGGTTCGGGACTCCCATGGCTTCTTACATTATCCGGGCGAGGCACGCCTCCACCTTCGTAAATATAGTCGCCCAGATGAATAACAAAATCGATTTCCTCCTCGCTCATGTGACGATAGGCATTAAAATAGCCGTGTTCGTAATTTTGACAAGAAGCAAAGGCAAAAGACAGACGTTTGCTTGAAGCTGTCGGTGCGGGGCAAGTGCGGGTACGACCGACAGGGCTAACTTCGTTCCCTGTTCTAAACTGATACCAGTACCAGCGATCGCTTTCCAGTCCTTCTACAACGACGCGAACCGAGTGCGCCCATTCGGGAGTTGCCAAGACCACGCCTTTGGCGACGACGCGACGCATTTTTTCATCGGTTGCCACTTGCCATTGCAGGGGAATGTCTGCCGATGGCAGGGTATTTCCCCGGCGGGGATTCGGTGCGAGTCGCGTCCAGAGGACGACGCTATTAGAATCGGGTTCTCCAGACGCAACGCCCAAACTGAAGGGATAATCGGAATACTTGGGCTGGGCAATAAGATAGCGCGATCGATTGGCGATGGCTAAACCTCCCAGAACGCCGGCCCCTAGCAAGAGGTTGCGTCGTTTCAGCTGGGTAGATAGGAAACGATTGAAGAACGGGTTATTCATCTTAAAAAACCCACTCATTAGAGAGTGGGTCGAGGGACAAGTTACCAATTGACCGGGTTTTTAGTAAACGCCGGGATTAATGCGATCGCCACCTTCGTTGAATTCTTTTGAAGGTGGGGTCACGATAAAATTATCTAAGTTAGCTTGCAGGCGTTCTTTTTGGCGTTCGGACAGTCCGGGAATGCTGAGAACATCCTCTACCTTGTTATAGGGAGAGTTTTTGATGATCTTACCCGCCAGATTGGGGTAAAATCCGCGCAAATCCCGAAAGTCGCGAATATCGCTGTTGTTGAGGTCGATCTTTTTCCCAAACTCGGTAGTCAGCATCGCATCAACAGCATTGAGCTTAGGTTGCTCTGCAAATGCGGGAGTTGCTGGTAGGGTTAATAAGCAACTAACTATTAAAGTTAGTAAGGCTAGAATGCGAACCAAGCGTTTCATTTAAGTTTGTTCCTCCTGAAAGAGTAGAGTTTCGTGACATACTCGACCCCATAAAACGGGGTGAGCTTCCTGTTTCATCTAGGTCTGCCTGTCAAGGCACAATGCTTGAACTATGGTCTTACGTCCTATCCACTGGTTTTGCATACCTCCTACTCCTTATTAAGGGGGCAGGGGGGATCGCACTGACAGTCGTATAGCTGTAGCTATACCTAGGCTGCATTCCCTGTGTCCCAGGGAATTTAAGAAAGATGTAGAAATTAACGCGCCGAGCGAGTACAGCAGATCGGATTTAAAAAATTTATATCATGGCGAATATATTTTTATGACAATGAAATTGAGAATTGAAGACCCAAAATAGGCTGGCGCGTCGGACCGATCTCATGGGTTCTTTCAATCGCTCTCAATTTCAGGGAATTTTTGTTCCGCTGCACCCTCGATCGTACCGCAATTTGAGGTCATCGATCGCAGATCGTCAACAGTGAATTATTATAAATCCCTAAAATCTGATATGAAAATGCATCTTTTGTGGCAAGATTGAAAATTGTCCCTATCTAAGTTTTATGGGAATTAAGACTATGGCTCTCCAATTAGGCGATACAGTACCAAACTTCACACAAGATTCTAGCGAAGGAACTATTTCATTCTACGAATGGGCAGGAGACAGTTGGGTCGTTCTCTTCTCCCACCCCGCAGACTATACCCCAGTTTGCACTACCGAATTGGGGGCTGTTGCCAAACTTAAGCCAGAATTTGATAAGCGCAATGTTAAGATCCTGGCTTTGAGCGTTGACGATGCAGAGTCCCATAGGGGGTGGATTAAAGATATTAACGAAACCCAGAATGCTACGGTGAATTATCCGATTATTGCCGACCCCGATCGCAAGGTTTCTAACCTTTACGGGATGATCCATCCCAATTCTCTCGATAACTTGACAGTCCGTTCAGTCTTTATCATCGACCCCAATAAAAAACTGCGCTTAACAATTACCTATCCCGCTAGCACGGGTCGTAACTTCGATGAGATTCTTCGGGTCATTGATTCTTTACAATTAACAGATAATTATCAAGTCGCGACTCCAGCTAACTGGAAAGATGGAGATGATTGCGTTGTCGTACCTTCCATCCCAACTGAAGAAGCGAAAGCAAAATTCCCCAAAGGAGTTACCGAAATTAAGTCTTATCTGCGCATGACTCCTCAGCCTAACAAGTAAATAGCTTCAAGCGGTCAGCTTTCTACTCTGACCGCTTTATTGTATAAATCGCGCACTCTCTGAAATCTAGCTGCTCAAAGCCACTCGATTGTTTTGGCTTCCTCTGATAGTTTGGCTTGTTTTTGTCCTGTCGTTCTGGCTTGAAAACCAATGAGATCGATGGGCGTTCTGATAAGATCGATCGCCTTCGCTTTGCCAATAACTAATTTAGCGCTATCTCTTGGCAACTCTTTAAGCAACCAGCGACTGACTCGGTACAACGATTCCCTGAAAGTCAATTCTCGCATGAGAGAGACACCGTGCAGTTCGTGTAGATAGCGATTAGAGGTACCGTATCGCCGCCACTGGCTTTTGAACTCTCGCAGATTCGCACGATGTCGGTGGCGGACAATTGCCTGGGGCGCAAATTCTAATTTCCAGTCCGTCTGTTTTTGGATGCGCCAGCAAATATCGGCATCTCCCCCAGTGGTTAGGTAAGGACGAAATAAACCCACTCGTTCAAAAACTTCTCTGCGTATAGCTATATTAGCCGTTTGACCGTAGGAACAAAAAGGATGTTCGACGAGAAACTTTTGCGACATGAGTTCGTATCGTTCGGCATATTGTTCTAAAATCGTGTTACCTGGCAACGCAACCAATTCGCCAACAACGATCCCTACGGTTGGATTAGCAAAAGGAATGACAAGCTTCTCTAACCAATCGGGTTGAGGGCGGCAATCCGCGTCTGTAAAAGCGATAATTTCTCCTTGGGCGATTCTTATGGCTTTATTTCTCGCTGCATAGGAACTTTGAATCTTATCTTCCCTCAAAACTTGGAGGTTGATTTTTTCGGTAGAGGTTTGAGCAGCAGCGGTTGCTAGGATTTGTCCCGTGCGATCGCTGCTGTTATTATCTACTAAGAGATACTCGACGCGATCGCGCGGGTAGGTTTGCGTTCTCAAACATTCGATTAAATCGGGTAAATCCGCCTCGCCGTTATAAATGGGTACGATAACCGATACCTTAGAGTTGTCCTTTGTCATTTGTTCTTTGTCCTTTGTCTAGCAGACGCCAAACATGACGCTCCTACTGATTACTGAATAGGCGTTGGCGAAGAATAAATTCGGCGATCGCGAGATCGATGGGAGTCGTTACTTTCAGATTCGTTTCTTCCCCCTCCACAATCTGGACGGGTAAGTGGCACCGCTCAAACAATGCGGCATCGTCGGTAACTTCCCAACCGAGTTTGCGTCCTTTTTCGTGACATTCTTTGAGAAGTTGTACTTCAAAACCTTGCGGGGTTTGAGCTGCCCATAAATAACGGCGTTCGGGCGTATCTTTAATTAAATTAGTCTTATCGACGATTTTGATCGTATCTTTGACCGGAATAGCAGCAATTAAACCCGAACAGGTTAACAAAGCTTCCGCACAGCGATCGAACAATTCTGGCGTTGCCAAACACCTTGCCCCATCGTGAATCAATACCCGTTCTGCCGATGAGGGTAATGCCTGCAAGCCATTATCAACCGATTCCTGACGGGTTTCTCCCCCTTTAATCAGTTCGACGGGTTTAGCGAGAGCAAGCTCGGCGATAATTGCCTTAAAGTCGGCAAAATCATCGGGTTGTCCGATGATGCCGATCCAACTGATTTGACGCGAGGCTTCGGCTGCTGATAGCGTCCACGCCAGTAGAGGTTTACCCAATAAGGTTAGCAGAAGTTTATTGCGAGCGCTCCCCATCCGTTTTCCCATTCCGGCAGCGGGAATCAAGAAATGCATAGTCACTTGGATATCGATTACTCAATCTAAATTATCAGAGGAAAGCGCGATCGATTTAGACTTACTTTCGTCGATTGGAAGAGACATAGATGGCTATACTCCTACATTATCTATATCGAAGATCTAGAATTTGTTGTGAATAAACCAACGGTTTAGGTATATCTTCCTTTACAATGAATGTTGTCATGTTGCGATCGACCCGACAGATGTCTAAACCAAAGATCGAAAGATGAGAATAATAGCTCTTGTTCCTGGGGGAATTAGCGAGCAAATTTTGTTTTTTCCTACCCTGGAAGACCTCAAAAAACAATATCCCAAAGCCGCTATCGATGTAATGATAGAGCCTCGTGCTAAAGCGGCTTATCGAGTTTGCCCTTATGTTAATGAAGTCCTCGTCTTCGACTATAGAGATCGTAACGGCTTGGCGGATTATCTAAATCTGTTGGGGATAATCCGCGATCGCGAGTACGATATGGCTTTGAGTTTAAGCCAGCGTTGGACGATAGGGCTGTTGCTCTGGCTCAATGGCATCCCGATTCGGATAGGCTATAAAAATAATGCTTCCTGGTTTTTATCTGACTCCGTTCCTCTCAAAAGCGAGCAGTATGCTGCCCACAAGTATCACGATCTGCTGCAAGCTTTAGGGATTCAATCTTCTTGCCCGGAACTTAAAGTCACCTTGCCCAAGGAAGATATCGATTGGGCAGAAGCAGAACAGAAACGCCTGGATATCGAAGAGAGCGGTTATATTCTTCTTTACGATGGCTTTGAGGGAGGCGATAACACCTATCCTGTTGCAAAATGGCGCAAGATTGTCGAAGATCTTCAGCAAAAACAGCCCAACCTACCGATTGTTTTGCTCCGAGACTCTGAAAACGAGCGATGGGTGGCAACGACGATCGAAGATCGTCCCAATCTTAAAGTAGTGTCTCCTCCGGATCTTGGTAAGTTAGCTGCGATCGTCGCTGGTGCAAATTTGATGCTGTGTACTGACAGCGTGCCGATGCACTTATCGGTGGCAGTCGGTACTTATACAATCGCCTTATTTGGTTCTACAGACGCAACTAAACTCCTGCCACCCAATTCGGAGCGCAGCATTGGCATTCAATCTCCAACGAAGAAAGTTGCCGATATTGAACCGGAAACCATTCTCCAGCAGATTTGGCGCGGCTAAGTCAATCATCATAATTAAATATCAATTAAGAATCCAAGAGCAGAGCCAGGTCAGCTCTGCTCTTGGATCGAAATTGAGATGCCGCTCTTGCCCCTAACTGATACTCTTGCGAAGGTGTTCTAGAATTTGCTTTTTGCGCTCTTTCTCATCTAGAGAAAAATCGCCAAAATCCGCACTGCTGCGAGCGATATGATCCATAATTCGCTTTTTGCGATCGCCCGCTTTGGCTGTACTCGGTACGGGAGCTGGAGCCGGAATGGGGATAGAAGGTGGAGGTGGTGGAGCCGATGTAGCAGGAGTTACGGGACTTTTTTTCGGGGACAGGAACTTCATCCCATCCGAACTCATTGCTAAATGCTCCATGATACGCCGTTTACGATTGTCAGCCGCCATGATTCTTCCAAATTTTAAATTTTTCTAAATTTTTGTAACTAATTTGTATTGTTATACATTTCTTATGATTCGAGCAAGCAATATCAAGTCGCTTCGCTCCAATTCGCAATTGATAATTCGCAATTGACAATTATTATGAAGTCAAAACTACCGCGATCGAACGATCTAAAAGGCAAAATCGATTAATTGGGATTCCCAAAAACTATTTCGCCTGTCAAACTAAAGGCGCGAGCTTCTGTAATTTTCACTTTCACCAACTTGCCTTTCAATTGTTGGATATTGCCAGTGAAGAAAGTGAGGCGATTGCCTCTCGTTCGTCCCATCACTTGAGTAGAATCTTTGGGATTTTGGTCTTCTACGAGAACCTCTTCAATGCGTCCGAGATAGCGCTGGGTTCTTTCGGCAGCTTTAGTTGCGACTAGGTGATTGAGTCGTTGCAAGCGATCGCTTTTCACTTCCTCGCTAACTTGATTTTCCCAGATAGCAGCAGGCGTACCGGGACGGGGAGAATAAGCCGCCGTATTCAATTGGTCGAAGCCAAGATCTTCTACTAATTGTAACGTATTCTCAAACTGTTCTTCTGTCTCCCCTGGGAATCCGACGATCGCATCGGCACTGATAGACGCATCGGGCATACACTCGCGGATTTTCTCGATAATCTGGCGATATCTCTGGTGGGTGTAACCCCGCTTCATCGCTTTGAGAATTTCATTATCTCCCGACTGGAAAGGAATATGAAAATGCTCGCAAACTTTGGGTAACTCTTGACAAGCCTTTATCAGCCTTTCGGTAAAGTAACGGGGATGGCTGGTAGCAAAGCGAATGCGTTCGATTCCCGGCACGTCATGGACGTAGTAAAGCAAATCGGTCAGAGTATGTTGGTGCCTTCCCGTTTCTGTCACTCCTGGCAAATCGCGTCCGTATGCGTCGATATTTTGCCCCAGAAGCGTCACTTCCTTGTAGTCCTGCCTTGCCAATTCTTCCATTTCAGCGCGAATTGCCTCTGGCGTGCGCGACTGTTCTATCCCTCTAACGCTGGGGACGACGCAATAGGTACAGCGTTCGTTACACCCATAAATAACGTTTACCCAGGCAGTTACAGCGCTTTCCCGACGCGGTTTGGTAATATCTTCCATAATGTGGACGGGTTCGGTAGCCACAACCTGACTGCCTGCGAATACCT
Source organism: Pleurocapsa sp. PCC 7327 (assembly GCF_000317025.1). Taxonomy (NCBI): domain Bacteria; kingdom Bacillati; phylum Cyanobacteriota; class Cyanophyceae; order Pleurocapsales; family Pleurocapsaceae; genus Pleurocapsa; species Pleurocapsa sp. PCC 7327. The sequence goes on from NC_019689.1 coordinate 55,647, forward strand.
CTTCTAGCAAGTCGTGCAAGCGATTGGCGTGCTGGGGACCCATAACCAGATCCAATTCGGGAACGCGCCGCAATAATTGTTCGCCCTCCTGCTGGGCAACGCAACCTGCAACAATTAAGGTTAAGTTTGGTTGTTCATGCTTGCGTTTTGCTTGTCTGCCGAGGTAAGAATAGACTTTTTGTTCGGCATTATCCCGAATCGTACAAGTATTATAGAGAATGAGATCTGCCTGATTGGGATCTTCGGATCGCACAAAACCCATCTCCTCCAAAATCCCTGCCATGCGTTCCGAGTCAGCTTTATTCATCTGACAGCCAAAAGTGGTGATGTGGTAGCGACGCTGAGAATTGGTCATGGTTGAGAAGCGGTTAGATTGCGATCGATTCGTATTAGAGTCCAGTTCTCCATTATAAATTTTTACAATCCCACTTGTGGAACTTCGCTAGCCAAGCAACCGATTAAGGATCGAGTAAACTACAGCGATATGCAGACAAGTTAAGTACAGTAGCAGCAATGAGTAAACCAATTATGAACATCCTTTAAAGTAATAAGTTGTAATCCGTCTCGAATAGCCTCATGAAGTGTTTCACTAGTTCGAGCCTCGATAGAGCGAAGATGTGATTTAAGTTTAGACCACAGATTTTCAATCGGATTAAAGTCAGGTGAATAGGGAGCAAGATAGACAACTTTAGCTCCGACTGAGGCGATCGCCTCGGTAACTCCTTGAACTTTATGTGCTGGTAAATTATCCATGACAACTACTGCTCCGGGCCACAAAGAAGGCACCAAGATTTCTTCAACAAACCACAAAAAAGTATCTCCGTTATTTCCACCATCGAAACTTAGACCAGTTAAGAAACCGTCTTTGAGAGTCATCGCTCCGATGATAGAAACGTTTTTTCCTCTTTTAAGAGGGCGTTTACTCTAAGCACGATTTCCTTTCATGGCACGAGCATAAAAGCTGACCATGGCTAAATTCACTCCGGTTTCATCAAGAAACACCAAATCTTTAACGGCGACATCTTTAATTTCATTCCAGTAATGACATCGTTGAAGTTGTTTCTCCTGGGTATAAGCTTCTGTTGCCTTGAGAGTTTTTTTTTCGAGTCAAATTCAACTTTTTAATTCCACGGCTAATCGTAGAGTTACTAACTTGGAGCTTTGTTTGAGCTTCAAGTCTTTGAGCTAACTCAGATAAGGTAGCATCATTATCCTCTTCAACCAGAGTTGTTAACACTTCAAGGTGTTGAGGTTGCAGGAGAGGTTGATTTCCGCCACTGTAAGACTTAGGCTCAATTTTGCCTTCAGAGTAAAAACGCTTTAACAGTCTTCTAACACAATCTGGGCTTACTTTGAAGCGTTTGGCTAACTGGCGAATTGAACCTTCTTGGTTTTCGTAAGCCATCACAATTTTTTGACGCAAGTCTAGAGAGTAAGGCTTCATTAAAAATATTATCTATCTTAACTATTTAGTACAAATGATTGTACTTATTTTATCTGCACACTGCTGTAGGTATGCCCCTAACTACTTGCTAATAACCCGTAACGTCTGCAAGCTAGCATCCGCACAACCGCTAACGAACCCGCCAGCGCCAACAATCCTTTGTAAAGACGCGATCGCGTCTTCTGTAATCGCTTCTCCGGGCAACAAGATCGGAATTCCCGGCGGATAGGGACAAATCGTTTCCGCACTAATGCGACCAATCGCTTGAGAAATGGGTATGGTTTCGGTAGGAGAAAAGAAAGCAGCGCGGGGGGATAATACAGGCATGGAGTTTGGGGAAGGAGGGAATTTTGGCAAGCTTTGTCCCTCAATCTTTCCCGTGCCCTCGCTTCTATATTTGTCAGATAAATGCTTGAATGCATCGACCAAGCGATCGCTATCTTCGGCTGTATTTCCCAAAGTAATAATAAAAGTAAGATGTTGTAGGGTTGGCAGTTCGGCAGTAACTCCTAATTGCTCGTAGAAGATTTCGTCAGCCGCAAATCCATCGATCCCCAAGGCAGAGACGGTAACTGTCAGGCGGGTGGGATCGAGGGCGTAAAAACCCGGCGTTTTCGTTGGTTTTGGCTGTAGAACAGATAATCCAGGAATTTGCCCAATACGCGATCGCGCTTCGTCAGCTAGCCGAATGGTGCGTTCCAGCAAAGCTTTACCTTGGGTTGCCATTTGTTGTCTGGCGGCATCTAAAGAAGCTAAGAGCAGATTGCTGGGGCTGCTGGACTGTAGAAGTTGTAGCGCTTGGCTGACTCTCCCCGGATCGATGCGCGAACCTTTGAGATGCAACATCGATGCCTGAGTCATGGCAGATAGGGTTTTGTGAGTCGATTGTACCGCCAAATCTGCCCCCGCTGCTAGCGCCGCGGTAGGTAGGGCTGGATGGAAGGCAAAATGAGCGCCATGGGCTTCGTCAACCAGTAGAGGAATGCCGTAATTATGAACTTGTCGAGCGATCGCGGCGATATCTCCACAAATGCCTTGATAAGTTGGAGAGACTATCATCACCGCTTTAGCATCCGCATGTTGTTCTAGCGCCTCGGCAATCGTTTCGGGCGCGACGTTGTGGGTTAAATCCACAACCGGATCGTATTCTGGCACGACAAAGACGGGATGAGCGCCAGAAACAATTAGTCCCGCGATCGCAGATTGATGGATATTGCGCGGCAGAATAATCTTATCTCCTGGGGCGCAGGTTGCCACGATCGCTGCCATTACGCCACAGGTTGAGCCGTTGACTAAAAACCAAGTACGATCGGCTCCAAAGGCTTCTGCTGCCAGATTTTGGGCTTTCGCGATCGCGCCGTCGGGTGCAAATAAACTCAGTCCCGGCAAGTCTGGTAAGTCCGATTGAAAGATTTGGCGACCAAACAGCTCGGCAATCCTATCTGACGTTCCTCGACCTCGCTTGTGTCCGGGCGTGTAGAAGGAGACAGTCGGGTATTGAACTTCAACCCGTAAAGCATCGAGCAGTGGCGTAGCGAGCTGCGGGTTGGCAGCGGGATCTAATACCATTTCTAAAAAAGAACGCTACAGATGCTCGAAGAAAAAAGCCTTACACACAGAGCTGCTGAGTAATTGAGAACTGATAATTACAAGTTGCGAATTAGTATAACATTATTTTAGATTCTGGATTTTGCTAGCCGTTGAACTCTTATACGATCGTACCATCTGGTAAGGTGGCTCCTTGGAGGTTAGCTTCCCGAAGACTTTCCTCGCTAGCATTAGCACCATACAAATTAGCTTGGCTCAAGTCGGCTTCGGCAAGACTGGCACCGCATAAATTGGCTCCTGCTAGCGTGGCTTTGTGCAGGTTGGTTTTGGATAAGTTCGCACCAGCTAGATTGGCTCCTCTTAAATTAGCGCCGCTTAGGTTAGCCTCAACCAAACTTGCGTTACTTAAGTTAGCCCCTGCTAGATTGGCTTCCATCAGAGTAGCACTCAAAACCGCTCCGCTCAGATTAGCACCTTTAAGGGATGCCTCGCTTAAATTAGCGCCACTGAGATTAGCACCGCTCAAATTGCTGCCATTCAACGTAATTTTCGCCAAGTTAGCTTCAGCTAGTTTGGCCCCGCCGAGATTGGCTCCGATGATATCGGCATGACTGAAGTTAGCGCCGATCGAATTAGCTCCGCTCAGGTTAGCACCAATCAAGTTAGCTTCGCTCAAATCTGCTGCTACTAGATCTGCTCCGCTGAGATTAGCTCCAACTAAGTTGGCACCTTTTAGATTAATTCCGCTCAGTTTGGCGCGATAGAGGCATGTTCCCGTGAGATCGACTCCCTCAAAATTTCTTTCTCCGGCTGCATATTGCTTCAATAGGTTATCGACATTCATTTTTTTAACTTGTTACCAATGAATCGTACCATCGGGCATAATCGTTCTTTCGAGGTTGGCTCCGCGCAGGTTGGTGCGACTGAGATCGGCATTCCTGAGATCGGCTCCTCGCAAGTCGGCACCGTAGAGATTTGCTCCTTGCAGATTGGCTCCTCGTAGATTGGATTCTGCTAGGTTTACTCCTGCGAGAATTGCCCCTCGCAGCTTCGCACCCGACAGGTTGGCTTTTTGCAAAACGGCACCTGTCAGGACAGCTTCGCTCAAGTTAGCTCCGCTTAGGTTAGCTTCCTTGAGGTCGGCTCCGCTCAAATTTGCTACGATCAGACAAGCTTCTCGGAGATCGGCTCGATCTAGGCTGGCTACTACCAGAAATGCACCGCTCAAGTTAGCGCCTCTTAATAGTGCCCCAGACAGATTGGCTCGAATGAGATTGGCTCCGCTGAGTTTTGCCTGCGCTAGATCGACTCCGTGTAAATCTATTCTGCTAAAATCCCGTTCCCCAGCAGCATATCGTGTCAGTAGCTTATTGCCATTCATACTCGGCAGTTAGTCGTATTAGGTAGTCGTGAGTTGTTCGGGGAGCAGGACAAAATTCCAACACCCCAATTTATTTAAAAGGGCTAGTACTTTCTGACTATTAATCTTTGCGTCTTGATTTCTTAAAGTTTTTAGCTCGTTCATAACAGGTTGGTCAGTTGGTTCGAATCTCTAACTTAAATAAGTTATTAATCAATTGCGATTAACAGGTTTTTGATGTTTATACTTGATTCGACTTTCAATTCTAGTTTCGATTGTCGATCGCCCAAACCATTTTTAAAACCACCACTAACTTTTTTGAGAAGTTCGCACGCCTGGATGATTGACTTAAAGAAATGAAGTAAAGAATATGGTTTTCTTCAAGAATTTCTAGTTTTTACTCCTATCTCTATTCTAGTTATCAATTCATCTCTAAATGTTCCCGAAAATTGTTGTTGGCTTTTTTACTTAACTGAATAAATTTATAACAACAATTTTTAGCGATGACAAGAAAAATTTTCTTTTCTACCTTAAAAAATTTTACGTCCCTGTCATCGTCAACGATCGCGGTATACTTGCGGGGATTTTATCTAGGTACTTTTACTGTAGCTTAAGGTGAAGATAGATAGGCAAAAAAAGTCACTAAAATCAACATTTTTGAGCTGGCTAGGAATCACGCCAAGGGTTTTTATTTTCGGAAATTTGTTCGTTACTGGCAATAGCAATCCTCAATGAGTTATGTCAATGAAACTGCGATCGCTAAGCTTCAACGATTTCGGTTAGAAACCAATCTGTCAAGAACTAAAACCTTGCTAGTTCTCGTTTTCTTCACAATGCTGTAGTATTCTCGCACTGGGCAATAGACGTTCGCGATCGCGTTTAAGCAGAGCATAAGCCATGGCAGACCTTAATGGTACGATGATGCAGTATTTCCATTGGTACATGACCGATAATGGAACCCTTTGGGATAAGGCAAAAGACAGAGCCAAGAAATTAGCCGATGTAAGTTTCACGGCGATGTAGCTACCACCAGCCTATAAGAGAATTAGCGGTCAGAGAGACGTTTTTCAGACAAAATCCGGCTGAACGTTGGTAAACTTATATTTTGCACCAGAATCAGCAAACATTAAAATCTCGCCAAGAAATCAATTTCTTGGCTAACAGCATAAGTCCATTAAAATGGACTGAAGTCTTATCTAGTAATCATTAAGTTTTATAGGCGAGGACTTTCGCAATAGAGCAAAGGAATTCATTTCCTTGTGGGATAAAGCGTAGGTGTAAGATCTGAGTAAAGACGCAATCTATAATGCGATCGCGCTAAGCTTTGACTACATCCTTTTGTATTACCGAAAAGTTGCTTGAAGTCGCTACAATCCTAAAATTTCTCTCAATCGCTCTCGATCTGCTGGTTTGATTTCAAAACGCTTGTGTTCGATATCCCTCACCCAACTCTGGCTTTTGCCCATCATCTTTGCCAAACGCCTTTGGCTCCAGCCTTTATTGTTGCGAGCGGCTATCACTGCTTCTCCAGTTAGTTCGGGCTGTATTTTGCGCTTCGCTTTTTCTGTGACAGTTTCTTTTTTTTGAGCTTCAAACTCAGCTATCCCCCGCGCAAATTCCGTCGGCAATTCAAACTTGAGAATGTAAGCATTCATCAGCCGTTCCCATTTTCGGCGAGGGGCAGGATCGGTGATTCGCCTACTTTTGCTAGCATCATCGATCCAAAAGTCGAGATCGGCTTCGCTATCTTCGGGAATATCGAGTAATTTAGCCCAAAGTGGCTGAATTTCTGAGGCATAGGTCACCGGATCGAAAACGGGTTTAAAACCGCACTCGTATAAGACTTCTAAATCGTTTTCAAAAGTTTGTATCCGCTGCGTGCGGCGATCGCGTTTTCTATTGGTTCGCGCAATTGGCTCCTCGCCATAGCCAACTTTCATTAGGGTTGAAACAGCGATCGCTTCTTCTGGTTCCTGCTGAAGTTTAAATAGCAGCCAGAGCATCATGCGAGCCGCTCCTTGGTGCTTCTGCCAAAGGCTCATGACTTTTTCCAAGAGCGATTTAGGTAGGATGGCAGATTGATAAAAGGCAGTCTTTTCTTGTGCTCCTTGGGGATTGAGGAAATATTTCGCCCACTGACCTGCCCTAATCCTAAACCGAAGCCCGATGACGTGTTTGTTGCCAAAGGAATCTTCTTGAAAGCGGTGTTCGATGCTCAGTAGGTGCCAGAGTCGGCTTTCTTCTACTGTAAAGGCTCTGAGGCGCTCCTGTTGGGGAAAGCGAATAGAAGCGAGCAGTTGGCAGGGTTGCCGAGCTAGAAATTTAATTAGGGCTAGTTTGTCGTGTCTGGATAGGTCTTTACGTTCGTCTAATCTTAAATAAGCTTCAATCTGTCCGTCGTCAATGACGAATGCTTCTTCCCAAGGACGTTCCAAAGTCGTCGCACAAGCAGCATAGATGAGGTGCATGCAAGCAGCTCTCAGATTAAATAGTTCGATCGCTCGCCAAGCTGCATCGCCGCTAAGGGAATTGGGACATTCGCCTTCTAAATTTTCGGCAAGGCGGAAGCGGATCTTTCCCTTGCCATACCGAAATTGCTGGCTGTAGGAAACTTTTCCATCCGGTTCGGTTAGCCAAGGAAGCAAACTCGATTGAGCTAGGAGATTGCAAGCTTCCCAAACGATCCTTGCTGCCGCGATCGCAGTTGTCTTTCCATCTAAAAATAGTTCTGGGTTAGCGAGGCTTTCTTTGTCCGACCAGCGACATTTTTTCCTCTTAATTTTAAAGGACGGATCGATTTCTAAGGGAACCGGATGGAGAGTCGGACATAGCACTACGCATAGCGGATCGGGATAATATTCCAGACAGTTATTGCAGAGATAGGGATCGATTTGATAGAGATTTTCTCTTCTCGCGATCGCTTCTGTCGGACATCGAGGACGGCAAGCATCGCAGGCGATACACTCAGTCACGATTGTATAGGTCATTGCGTTACCCAGAGTTCGTTATTTGCCGATCGCTAAGCTGGCAAATATCTGGGTTTGATGAGCAATCTTAATTGCTTCATCTCAACTCAGGTTACTTTCAGTATGCTATGAAACTGTCTAGATTTCTGTTCGTAGCAAGCACTACGAAGAAAAATTCCTCAAAAAATTGGAGTTAGGAAGCCACCGTTTCCGTTTGGGGAGATTCGGGAAACAAACGCGCTAGCGCACCTTTGACGAAACCTTGTAGAAGTGCGCCCCGTTGATTTTGCTCGAATACCTGTTTGAGCTTTTGTGCCAATTTTTCTGGATTCAAACCGTCTCCTGAAGCGATACCGATTTCTTGTTCTTGGAAATATTCGATCAGACTTAACCCTGCCAGGCGAGTCAGATAGGCGGCACTAACTCCCTGTACCGCACCGCCGGCAACGTAGGTTATGGCATTACTTTTCAGTAAGCTGCCGATCGTTTGGGTAGACAGTTCGACTAATCCTAACTGCACCATCAGCTTGCCAATCGTGCCAGAAGCCGCTTGTGCTTGGGAGAGAGAGAATTTTTGCTGGTAGATGTCGCTCAAATCGACTAGCATTTGAGCGTTAATCGCAGCCGTTGCTAATAAATCGAGGGCAGCAACGGGGTTGGCAAAGGCGGCAGCAGCAGCAATCCACTGATATTGTTCGATGACTGGAATGGCGCGATCGCATCTGACTTCATTGAGAATTGTTTTGACTTGTTGCTTTAACTCTATTGCTTCTCGCCAAGTCGTTCCCCAGATCAGTTGTTCTCTTTGTTGGATCAGAATTTGCTTGAGGCGATCGCGCAACGCGCCGATTTCTGCTGGCGGGTTTTCCATCCATTCTTGCACGGAACCATCGTCTCGATGTTGTCTAACTTTCACTGGGTTGGGAGCGGCAGCGATCGCGATAACATTTTCCAGGGGGAGAATCTCTCTGACTCGCTGCTGCAATTGTTGTAAGATTTCTTCCCGTTCGTGGGGAAGGTATTGGTCTTGTTTGTTAAATAGCAGGACGATTTGCTGATGGGATCCTCTCAGTTGCTGTATGATTTGTCGTTCTGAATCGGTTAAATCTCCAGTTGTTAGGAATAATACTAAGTCAGATGCTAGAGCAACTTCTTTGGCGGCAGTATCGGTTGTATCCGTTTCGGATAAGAAAGCGGCTGTTTCTACCCATTGGATATTTTCGGCAATCTTTTGGCTTTCTAGGACTTGTTTTAAGGTGGTTTTGCCGACTTTTTTGCCGCCGGCGATCGCCAGTCGTAATGTTTGCCGCTTAAACGATTCGGACAATTGAGCGACTTGTTGTTTTAAGGAGGAGATATCTCGATCTGGGGCTTCTGTTGCCAAAGCTGCGATCGCTGCTTCAGCTTGAGCGATTGCCCGATCGACGGTTTCTCGTTTTAGAGGCGAAAGTAACTGTAGGGATTTGCTGCGAGAGGCTTTTTGTTGTAGCATCCAAGAACCCATTCCCAACGCAATCGCTCCTAAAATGCCCCACTCTCCCACTTCGAGCATTTCTTCGTGAAGACCATCCCACAGCCAGAGTAGGATGGATACGCCGATGCCTGCGACTAAGATCGGCTTGCGTAATTTAACCGCCATTTTTTCTCCCCTACGGTTACTCTCGTGAAGATTTTATCTCTATTATGCTACGTCTTAAGGGGCTATCTTTTCTAGTAATCGATAGAAATTGCAACGCTAAGCTTGACTTGCGAAAACTTTCGCTGATTCTCCCTGACAAACAGATCTTGATAAAAGCATCGAACCTCGGTTGATTTTAAATGTCCGTGTCGCAATAAATTCTCCCAACTCCGACTTTCTGTAGGACAAGCGTTGCAGCACATAACAAATCGATAATATAGCTACATATAATGTTAATTATTCTCGATTCTTCTAATTGCTAACTTCTCCATCAATGGGATCTATTATCGCCATAGTCAACATGAAAGGTGGCGTTGGGAAAACCACAGTTACTATCAATTTAGCAACTTGTCTAGCAAAAAATTATGGCAAGAGAGTATTAGTTGTTGACTTGGATACCCAAATTAATGCCACGCTGAGTTTAATGTCTCCTTTTCAATTTGCCAAACTCAAACAAGAAAAACGAACTATAAAAACTTTAATTCATCAAGCAACCGAACTAGATAATTCTTTATCTCTATCGATTCTTGAAATCATTCAACCAAATATTTGCCATACTAAAGGTCTTGATTTATTGCCAGGAGATGTGGAGATTTATCAGGATTTTTTACTGGCAGAAATAATCGTGGCAAAATCTCAAGGTAAACATCAAGAATTCAAAAATAACTGGCATCAATTAGAGGATACATTAATTGCTAGTATCCTCAAACCAGTTATTAATAACTATGACTTTATTTTCATGGACTTTTCTCCAGAAGATAACTTAATTACTCGCAGCGGCATTCTAGCTAGTCATTTTTATCTAGTGCCTGCCAAACCCGAACCTTTATCAGTAATAGGAGTTGGCATGTTAGAAGGTCGAATTCAGCAATTCAAAGATCGCGATCGCTCTCACCTTAATTTACTAGGAATTATCTTCACTTCTTTAGGACATGCTAGTAATATGGGAGAAAAAATCAGACGTAGATTGAGTGAGGATTTTGGCGAACGAGCAATTTTTCAGACAGAAATTCCGCTTAACATTGCGGTGGCAAGAGCTGTTGAAGAATATAAACCCGTCGTTTTAACAGAACCTCAATCTCCCGGTGCTAAAGCTTTTTATTGCTTAAGCCATGAATTTTTAGAAAAATTTACTTGTTGGTCGCGATAACCAATTTTTTTTGCAATAGTTAAAAGGCTAAAGTCTGTCTTAGAGGACTTTATGTTTGGGTTCCTAGGAACTTCTTTCTTGATGAGATCGAGTCAGGATGAAATCACCCTGACTTATTCAACGCCTGAAACAAATTCACGCAATCTAAGCAAACTTAAAGTTTGTCCCAAATTTAACGGCAGCAGAGAAATTCCTTCTAAGCGAGACTGTACCCACCCCTCTCCCCAAGACCATTCGTGATATCCATCGATTCCCTGACTCAATAACAAGCGCAAACAGTTTTTATCTACCACTTCTATTTGGTGATGGATGGAAAATGGTCCCACCCAGCTCGTAAAAACTAATCCTGAATGTAATTTTTCTGGCAATCCTGGAGAAAAACGCTGAGGAAAAAGCCATTGTTTCAGTTTGCTCGTATTGAGCAAACTATCTCGGATTGTACTTTCATTGGCTTCTAACTCGATGCGGAGATGGCTTTGTTGGAAAGTTCCGAACATATTGGCGCAATGCGATCGTTTAGCATTCTTATTGTAACCATATCCAAAAAGTTAAAAATCAAACCCCTCTTCATTGCTTAACTTCATGAAGAAGGGCTTTGAGATTGTAAAGGAATTTATTATAAATTCCTATTGCTTTGGCGCTAACTTAACATTTTTTGCCAAACCAAGAATTTGTAAAACGCGAATCGTCATCCAAGTGAGATCGATTTCCCACCACTCCAAACCGTGACGTGCCGAATATTGATAGGCGTGATGATTGTTGTGCCATCCTTCGCCAAAAGTTAGCAAGGCAACCCACCAACAGTTTCTCGAATTATCGTTAGATTCATAACTTTGATAGCCAAATTTGTGAGTGGCGCTGTTAACAAACCATGTGAAATGAAATACGACGACTAAACGCACAAAAATTCCCCAAATTACAAACGACCAACCGCCCCACCAGTAGAGCAGTAATCCTAAGACAATTTGAATGGGAATGAAATATTTTTCACAAAATTGATAGAAAGGATCGTCTTGGATATCTTTGGTGTAGCGAGGAATCTCTGTCCTTGCTGGATTTTGGCATAACATCCAGCCCATATGACTCCACCAAAAACCTTTATTAGAATCGTGGGGATCTAATTCGGTATCGGAATATTTATGATGGATTCGATGTCCGCCAATCCAATAAAGTGGACCACCCTGACAGGCAAGCGTACCACAAAAAACTAGGATATACTCTAACCATTTGGGAACTTCAAAACTTCGGTGAGAAACTAAGCGATGAAATCCTAATGTAATTCCTATACCGCCAGTTAACCAATACAGTACAAAGCTAATGCCTAAAGCACCCCAGCTAAAGTTACTGGGAAATAAAGCGAGTAAGGCTACGAGATGAATCGTAGCCATGTAAATAATAATGCTCCAAGCCGGAAAAAGTTTGTCAGATGTGGCAACAGTCATGCAATAACCTAGAGAAAAAAATGGAAAAAATCGCGTTTTTAACGCGAAATAAATAGGGTATTTAGCTATGAAAAAAAACTTAGTCGCTCGATCGCGTTGGCGCTAACTTAACATTTTTTGCCAACCCAAGAATTTGTAGAACTCGAATCGTCATCCAAGTGAGATCGATTTCCCACCACTCCAAACCGTGACGTGCCGAATATTGATAGGCGTGATGATTGTTGTGCCATCCTTCGCCAAAAGTTAGCAAGGCAACCCACCAACAGTTTCTCGAATTATCGTTAGATTCATAACTTTGATAGCCAAATTTGTGAGTGGCGCTGTTAACAAACCATGTGAAATGAAATACGACGACTAAACGCACAAAAATTCCCCAAATTACAAACGACCAACCGCCCCACCAGTAGAGCAGTAATCCTAAGACAATTTGAATGGGAATGAAATATTTTTCACAAAATTGATAGAAAGGATCGTCTTGGATATCTTTGGTGTAGCGAGGAATATCTTCTTTTACGGAAGCATTTTCCCATAACATCCAACCGAGATGGCTCCACCAAAAACCTTTATTAGAATCGTGGGGATCTAATTCGGTATCGGAATATTTATGATGGATTCGATGTCCGCCAATCCAATAAAGTGGACCACCCTGACAGGCGAGCGTACCACAAAAAACTAGGACATACTCTAACCATTTGGGAACTTCAAAACTTCGGTGAGAAACTAAGCGATGAAATCCTAATGTAATTCCCATGCAAGCAGTTAGCCAGTAAAGCACGAAAGCGACTCCTACGGCTCCCCAGCTAAAGCTACTAGGAAATAAAGCGAGTAAGGCTATCAGATGAACCGTAGCTATGTAAATAATAATGCTCCAAGCCGGAGAAAGTTTGTCAGATGTGGCAACAGTCATGCAATAACCTAAAATGGAATTTTCGTCGAAAAAGATAGGAAATTCAGTGATGTAAATCTTCGCTCGAAGAACTTAATACATAAATTGGTAAATATGGCAAGCAATTTAAGATTTTATTTACATAACTGAATGAGGAAAAACCTTTATTGATTTGACCCAGGGGTAGGTTGGGGTATTAAATCAATAACCGGCAACAAAATTTTACTTTCACTGAGTAAATGGACGATTTATCGCTACTTAAAGCAGCAGAAACAGCCCTCTTACCGATTTTTTCTGAAATTGACACCCAGGTCAAGCAAAATCTCAAAAAAGTTTTGGAAGCTTTTCGCAGCTATCGAGTTGGCGTTCATCATTTCTCCAGCGTGAGCGGTTACGGACACGACGACCTCGGACGGGAGACGCTGGATAAGGTTTTTGCTCGTGCGATGGGAGCAGAAGCTGCTGCCGTGCGGGTACAGTTTGTATCGGGAACTCACGCGATCGCATGTGCTTTGTTTGGCGTGCTTCGCCCTGGAGACGAAATGCTAGCCGTCGCAGGCGCACCCTACGATACCCTCGAAGAAGTCATTGGTCTGCGAGGCATCGCTCAAGGTTCCCTCGCTGAGTTTAACATTAAATATCGGGAATTAGCCCTAACCAAAAGAGGGACGATAGATTGGCAAGCGCTTAACACTGCGGTAAAAGACAATACCCGTCTGGTATTAATTCAGCGTTCCTGCGGCTATTCCTGGCGACAGAGTTTATCGATTGAGGAAATAGAAAAGATTATTTATGTAGTCAAACAACAAAATCCCAATACCGTTTGCTTTGTCGATAATTGTTATGGAGAATTTATCGAAGATCGAGAACCGACAGATGTAGGAGCAGATCTAATGGCAGGTTCTCTGATTAAAAATCCGGGGGGAACCATCGTCACGGCAGGGGGCTATATTGCAGGAAAAGAAGAATTGGTAGAAGCGGCGGCATGTCGTTTGACGGCACCTGGAATTGGCAGTAGTGGCGGGGCAACTTTTGACCAAAATCGCTTGCTATTTCAAGGTCTATTCCTAGCACCGCAAATGGTCGGCGAAGCGATGAAAGGCAGTCATCTCATTGCCTATGTCTTTGATAAATTGGGCTATCCCGTCAACCCGCCGCCGCTGGTTCCCCGTCGGGATGTGATTCAAGCGATTCAATTGGGTTCGCCAGAAAAGCTAATTGCCTTTTGTCGGGCGATTCAACGTTATTCTCCCGTCGGTTCTTATCTAGACCCCGTTCCCGCAGAAATGCCAGGATATGAGAGTCAGTTAGTCATGGCTGGTGGAACGTTTATCGATGGGAGTACTTCTGAATTTTCTGCCGACGGTCCCCTACGAGAGCCTTATATCGTTTTCTGTCAGGGGGGGACCCATTGGACTCACGTCGCGATCGCGCTAGAATCGGCGATCGAAGCAGTGGGAAAAGCAGACTAGAATTACTTCAACTAATAAATCAATGATTCAAGGCTAAGGATTAATAGGGTTTAGCCAGCTTTGGAAAATTAAACGACCAGATTGAGAACCTGAGTCGAAAGGTTGAAATAACTCAGGTAGGGAAAACATCTCTAAAGTTCCACTTATACTCATCTGAGATCGGAGCGAGACAATATCGATTTGAGTAGCATTTTGCAACACAACCCCGACAGGTTAATATCTAAATGTCAGTATCAATACTGAATCTAAGTATAAATACCTCGATATTTACACTGAGACAGAAGTTAAAAGTAATTCTTAGCATACCTTCAGATCTTTAACATCTTGCTAATTAAATTACTGTAGATATTTTTTATTATCCAGAATCGAGCAATGACTCAACTTTTCTCTCCCGATCCAAACAGCGACAAAGATCCCTCTGGTCTCCAGCTTCATAGGGATGAAATTTCCTCTCAACTACAAGCCGAACAAGAATCTGCTCTCTCGTTAACTGTTGAAGAAAATGAAGAGTCATCGCCTGCTGAGGACTTACCCACGCTAGAGCCGCCAAAAATATCTTTAAAAGCCAAAGTAGCAGCTCTAGCAGGTATTGCGGTTATGCTTCCGGTTCTGGCTGTGGGAACGGCAACTTATTACTTTGGCAATCGAGCAATTAGCGAACAAACAATCCTGTCAAGACGAGCTGATACTACGGGCGTAGTCGAACCGAAATTAGTACAGCAAAAACGACTGCTGGCTACTTTGTTAATTGGAACTGGTGGAACAGCTTTGCTAGGTGGCGCACTTGCCGCACTCTTGGCTCGCCGTACTTTTCGTTCGGCTGCAATTGCCGACGCAGCCACTGTAGAGCGAGGAGATGAAGAAGGAATACAGTTAATTAGAGAAGGAATTCAACCGCCACATCCATCTTACGATTCCGAAGAGATTCTTAAGATGAGCGTCGAAGAAGTCAGAAAAACCCTCAACTGCGATCGCGTCGTCGTCTACAGTTTAGACCAAGACTCCTATGGAATAGTAGCAGCCGAATCGGTTCTCCCAGGCTATCCCCAAGCTTTAGGAAGAAAGATTGAAGACCCTTGTTTTGAAGCTAGATATCTAGACAAATATAAAAATGGTCGCGTCAGAGCGCTAGACAATATCTACGAAGCGGGGATGACTCCATGCTATATCGAGCAGTTGGAAACCTTAGAAGTCAAGGCAAATTTGGTTGCGCCGATCCTCAATGAAGGCAAGTTATTTGGTTTATTGGTCGCCCATCAGTGTTCGGGGACGCGTACTTGGCAGCAAAAAGAAATTGTGTTCGTCACTCAGATGGCAGCCCAAATGGGCTTTATGCTTGATTATGCCAAGCTTGTAGGCGATCGCGATCGACTGCAAAAACAAGCAGAAATCGAAGCGCAATGGACTCAATACTTTACCGACGCAATCCAACACATTCGCTCCTCGCTTAATCGAGAAGACATTCTCGAAGTCAGCACCGAAGAAGTCAGAAGAGTCCTCAACTGCGATCGCGTTGTGGTCTACAGTCTAGATCGGAACTCTTATGGCGTGGTAATTGCCGAATCAGTGGCTCCAGGCTGGAGTAGAGCTTTAGGAAGAACGATAGAAGACCCCTGTTTTGAAGCGCGGTATTTGGAAAAGTATAAAAATGGTCGCGTCAGGGCGCTCAACAATATCCGCCAAGCGGGGATGACTCCATGTTATATCGAGCAATTGGAAACTCTCGAAGTCAAGGCGAATTTGGTTGCACCGATCCTCAACGAAGGCAAGTTATTTGGCTTATTGGTGGCGCATCAGTGTTCTGAACCTCGGATCTGGAAGCAGTATGAAATCAGATGGGTAGCGCAGAGTGCCACCCAAGTTGGCTTTGCTCTCGATAATGCCAACCTACTCGCCAACGCCACTCGCCTACAACAACAGCTAGAGACAGAAACCCAATGGACACAATACTTCACCGACGCGATCCAATATATTCGCTCCTCGCTCAATCGAGAGGATATTCTCGAAGTTAGCACTGAAGAAGTTAGAAGAGTCCTCAATTGCGATCGCGTCGTCGTCTACAGTCTAGATAGCAATTCCTATGGAGTGGTGGTAGCCGAATCAGTTCTCCCAGGCTACCCCAAGGCTTTAGGAAGAACCATTGAAGACCCCTGTTTTGAAGCTAGATATCTAGACAAATATAAAAATGGTCGCGTCAGGGCACTCAACAATATCCGCCAAGCGGGGATGACTCCATGTTATATCGAGCAGTTAGAAACTCTCGAAGTCAAGGCGAATTTGGTTGTACCTATCCTCAATGAAGGCAAGTTATTTGGGTTGTTAGTCGCCCATCAGTGTTCGAGTCCGCGCGAGTGGAAACAGCATGAAATCAGATGGGTAGCGCAGATCGCCACCCAAATCGGCTTTGCTCTCGACAATGCCAAACTTTTAGTCAACTCTACTCATTTACAACAACAGGCAGCAATCGAAACTCAGTTAACACAGCAATTTACCGACGCAATCCAACACATTCGCTCCTCGCTTAATCGAGAAGACATTCTCGAAGTCAGCACCGAAGAAGTCAGAAGAGTCCTCAACTGCGATCGCGTCGTCATCTACAGTCTAGATCGGAACTCTTACGGCGTGGTAATTGCCGAATCAGTGGCTCCAGGCTGGAGTAGAGCTTTAGGAAGAACGATAGAAGACCCCTGTTTTGAAGCGCGGTATTTGGAAAAGTATAAAAATGGTCGCGTCAGGGCACTCAATAATATCCGCGAAGCTGGGATGACCCAATGCTACATCGAGCAATTAGAAACGTTGCAAGTTAAAGCTAATTTGGTTACGCCGCTCCTCAACGAAGGCAAGTTATTTGGCTTATTAGTTGCTCATCAGTGTTCTGAACCTCGCGTTTGGCAACAATTAGAAATTAGATGGGTAACGCAAATTGCTACCCAAGTCGGCTTTGCTCTCGATAATGCCACGCTTCTACGACAACTGGAGACTGAGGGCATGCAAAATCGATTGCTGAAAAACTTTACTCTCCGCATTCGGGAAAAGCTCAACGAAAAAAATCTTCTCAAAGTCACTGTTGAAGAAACCCGTAAAGCCATTGGTACTGACCGCGCCATCGTTTATCGCTTCGATGCCAATTGGGAGGGAACTGTTGTAGCAGAATCGGTTCTTCCTAGCTTCCCAAGAGCGCTGCGAGCGACAATCAAAGACCCTTGTTTTGCCAAGGAATATGCTCAAAAATATCGCGACGGTCGTATCCGGGCGATCGACAATATTTATGAGGCAGATCTGACCGAATGTCACCGAGAGCAACTAGAAGCCTTTGCTGTCAAAGCCAATTTGGTAGCACCGATTCTGACGGGCGATCGACTATATGGTTTATTAATTGTCCATCAATGCTCCGCACCCCGAAACTGGCAGAATTTTGAAATCGATCTATTGACTCAACTCGCTTTACAAACAGGACTGGCTCTCGATCGCGCTAGTCTGCTCAAAGAGGTAGAGCAAGCGCGGCAGCTAGCTCAAAAAGCTTCTCAAGAACAGTTGCGACAAAAAGAATTGCTCGCTCAGCAGATATCAGAACTGCTGAGCAATAGCAAAACGGCTTTCGATAGCCTCTGTGCCAAGATTACTCGTCACTCGCAAGCGATTGCAGATTTTCTCGCTCAAATGCAGGCAGTGACAGACTCGATTAGGGAAAAGACGACTAGCCTCAAACAAGTAAAACTTCAACAGGGACAATCGAGTCAGACAGTACCAACCGAACAAAAAAACGTCGATTGGGTCGAGGATAGCATTGCCACAATCGAGGAAACCATCGCGGAAGCTACTGAAAAAATGCAGCACCTGAGCCAGTCTTACCAACAACTGTTCGAGATGGTGAATTTCGTCAACGATCTCAGAGGACAGATGAACTATCCACTCAGCAATGTATCGGTTGAAAGCGAACGAGGGGAAGAGGTAAGCCAGAGTTCGATTGTTTCCATTGGTAGGACAGTAAGTCCTTTAACGCATCGGTTAGCCAAACAGACGGCACAAATCGAATCTCTTATTAGAGAAATTGATATAGAAGCCAATGACGAACAAGCTCAGTCTCTAGCGTTTATCAACCAATTCGTTCGAGAAATCGCTAGCCTTGCCAGCCAGATTTCCGAACAATCTATGGCAGTAA
Source organism: Pleurocapsa sp. PCC 7327 (assembly GCF_000317025.1). Classification (NCBI taxonomy): domain Bacteria; kingdom Bacillati; phylum Cyanobacteriota; class Cyanophyceae; order Pleurocapsales; family Pleurocapsaceae; genus Pleurocapsa; species Pleurocapsa sp. PCC 7327. Next base: position 73,755 of record NC_019689.1, read on the forward strand.
CGGAATCTTTTAATAAACTAGCGGAATTCGCCCAAGACCTGCCGACCGATACCGATCTGTTGTAGTAACTATCTTGAGCGTCAACCCCTCGTGAGGTTAGTGAAATTACTATTGACATACTTATTTAGTATCTCAAGAAACTCTGAGCGAGAGAAAGGTTTTGTTAGATAGTCAGTTGCTCCAGCCATTCTGGCTTTAGCGCGATCGATAAGTCCTGTATTTCCCGTCATCATTACGACTGGCTTTGTCTTGAGTAAAGAATGATTTCTAATCAAACGACAGAGTTGGTAGCCATCTATTTATTCCTGGCATGTTTACGTCCATCATAATTAGATCGGGTTCAATGCGAATCATTTCTCTCAAAGCATTTATTGGATTGTTAATTATAGCAGTCCTATTTGATATAAGAGAAGAAAATTATCTTTCTTCTCTTGAAAAACAAGAAGTAATTCAATGGTTACAGCACAAAGGAGAATGGAACTGGGAAGAATTAATCGAATATCTCCAAAAACAGTATCAAGTAAGCTATAGTTCGTTACAGAGTTACTATCAATTGTTTAATGATGCTGGAATTAGCTGGCATAAAGGAGTAAAAAAAAACAAAGCAAGACTTAGAACAAGTCAAAGCAGTCAATCAAGATATCCATTCTCTCTTAAAAGAAAATCAATCAGCCATTAAGTCTGGAGAAATTGCAGCATTTGTCATTGATGAATGTCATCTTATGAGTGGAGATATTTGCGGTTATGGGTGGGGAAACTGCAAAGAAAGAAGAACTGTCGATGTTCTCAATTATCGTGACCGTCAAACCTATTATGGTGCAGTGGATTTGTTTTCTCAACAATTATTGATTCAAAAAACCAAAACTGCTGATGGAACACAGACCTTAAACTTTGTAAAATATCTTCAATCTCAAAGACCCAATAGCCGTTTAATCCTGATTTGGGATGGAGCGAGTTATCATCGTGGTCAAGAATTTCAGGATTACTTGGCTGAGGTTAATCATCATTGTCAAGACAATGCAAGGCAGATTCATTGTCAACTATTTGCCCCTTATGCGCCGTCTGAGAATCCAATTGAAAATATTTGGTCACAAGTCAAAAATTTCTTGAAAAGATTTCATCGTTTCTGTAAATCCTTTTCGATCGCAAAACGATTATTTGAGTTATTTATTGATTCCCATTTATTTACGATGCCTAACTTAAATCATTATGACGCTTTCTCTCATTTATTTTAGGATTGCTATAGAAAAACTGAGCCATCATATCCTTCTAACAAACGATTAATTTCTCGAAGAACGATCGGGCTATCATCAATACATAAAATTTTGTAGGTTGACTGAGAGACTTTTTTTAGTTCTCCTTCAGAAAGGGTGATTTGATTATGCTTTAACATTTTTTTTAGAGTCTCCCAATTTTCTTGCTGATTTTTTCTAAACCAGCTTTGCACCATTGGGAGACTATTTGATGGCTGAATCTTGAAGCGCATTAACAAGATAGCTAAGATTTCTTCCTTGGTATTCATTAGTCTTAAAAATTTTATCTTTTACCTCTCCAATGCCAATTATCATCTATTTTCTTCTGCTGGCTTGTGATATCGATCGCTCTATTTAAAACTCATCAAACTCAACGAATCGGAATAAATCCAGCTCTAGCAATCAGTTTCTGACCCTGGGGCGTGAGGAGAAAATTCGCATAAGCTTCTCCTACTCGCTCTTCAATGCCACCGTTCTGCTTGATTATTACGTATAGGTAATGCGTAAGCGGATATTGTGCGGTTTGAAAAGCCTCGATATTTATCTCATTGCGTCGATTGGGACATTTAGTTGAAGAGATGAAAGGCTTTTGGTAAGGAGAAATCAATTCGCCTGGTTTTTGACCTAGTGGTAATGTCTTAATCGTACATTGAGGCAAAACTACGGCAGCAGAATCATAGTAAATCCCACCTGGGTTGTCTGCTAGCTGGCGCAGCGCTTCTGTTGTTGTCGAGACGAACCCAACATTCGAGTCAAACGCTTGACCTTTTAAAATTTTTTCCTCAAACCACTCAACTGTACCGCCGACACTCGCTGGACGAGAATAGGGCACAATTTGTAGGTCAGGTCCGCCAATCTGCTGCCAATTAACTATTTGACCGTTGTAGATCGATCGCAATTGGTCGAGGGTTAACCCAGAAATATCCAAGTCTCGATGAACGGCTACAACGACACTATCAACAGCAACAGGAATTTGTTTGAGATTAAAACCTCGTTGTCTAGCTAGCTCGTATTCCTCTTCGCGCAAAGGATGGGAAGACTGAGCAAAGGTCAGTTGACCCTCTAGTAACATTCGGATTCCCGTTCGAGAACCGGGAGGCTCATGTTTGGGTTGTATGTAGCGCAACTGCAATTCAGGTCGTTCTGCTTGAATGGCTGAATCTACCAACAGCCGAAGCGGTGCCCATTCCGTGCTGCCGCCGTAATTAAAAACTCCAGTAGCCACATTTTTTACTTGAGCAAAACTGTTAGGAATTCTGACTTCAGATTGCGCGGACTGCGCGTTTGACTCTTGGACTAACTGCCAAAGTCCTTTGCCGATTAATCCTAGCGACCAGATTAGAGAAATCGCAATTGCGATACTAATTCCCATTACAGTCGGCGAAATCACTCGTTTATGTTTTTCTTTGCTCATTTATGACAATGATAAATAATTGCTAAATAGATTACTGACTTTATTGCTATGGTGTGTTGGTATTATTTATAGTTAAGTGTAAACACTTACGGGTTTTTACGGAATTTATTTACCGTGCATTTTCCTTTGTAGATTACAACCTTTAAATTTTGGAAACTTACTGTTTGTCAATCTCTCTTTAGATAGAAACTTTATCATTTAACAGTTGAGAAAATTTATCGATGACTCAGACTCCTCCTCCTGAGCCTAGCGATGGGCAAAACCACTTTAGTCAGACCTCTCATGGCAATAACCCCCCCATAGAGAACTTGGCTAAAACCAACTCGCAATCCCAAGTAGAAACAAGACAGTTATTTGAAGAAGCGATTAGGCGACTGCATCAAGCTTCTAAAGAAGAAGACATTTTAAAAGTCATCGTAGAAGAAGCGCGAAAAGTATTCGATTGCGATCGCGTCGTCGTTTATAGTTTAGACCGAGACTCCTATGGGGTAGTAGTCGCCGAATCCGTCGCCCCAAGCTGGTCAAAAGCGCTAGGAAGAACGATTGAAGACCCCTGTTTTGAATCCAGATATCTAGAAGAGTACAAAAACGGTCGCGTTAGGGCGATCGACAATATTTACAAAGCTGGAATGACTTCATGCTACCTCGAACAGTTAGAGAAGCTGGAAGTCAAAGCCAATTTAGTTGCGCCAATTCTCGATCGCGGCAGGTTATTTGGCTTGTTAGTAGCGCATCAATGTTCTGGGACGAGGATTTGGCAACAAGTGGAAATTGCCTTTTTAACCCAGCTAGCCAAACAAGCTGGGTTTTTACTCGATCGCGCTCAAAATAAAGAGGAGACTGCTCGCTTGCAACAACAAACAGAAACAGAAACTCAGTGGACGAATTTATTGGCAGATATTAGCCAGCAACTCTATCAATCTCGTAACGAAGAAGACATCCTCAAAGCCAGCGTCAGAGAAGTTAGAAGAGTTCTCAATTGCGATCGCGTCGTCGTCTACGGTTTAAACCAAGACTCCTATGGAGTGGTAATAGCCGAATCGGTGGCTCCAGGCTGGACGAAATCTTTGGGAATAACCATCAAAGACCCGTGTTTTGAAGCCAAGTACCTCGAAAAGTACAAAAATGGTCGCGTCAAGGCATTAAACAATATCTACGAGTCGGGAATGACTCCGTGCTACATCGAGCAACTAGAGAAATTGGAAGTCAAGGCAAATTTGGTCGCGCCGATTCTCGATCGAGGTAAAATATTCGGCTTATTAGTCGCGCATCAGTGTTCGAGTTCGCGCGAGTGGAAGCAGCACGAGATTGCATGGATGGCACAAGTTGCCATGCAAGTCGGTTTTGCTCTCGACAATGCCAAATTATTAGCCGAACGCGATCGCCTGCAACAACAAGCCGAGACGGAAACGCAGTGGACGCAATACTTTACCGACGCAATCCAGTATATTCGTCAATCTCCTAATGAAGAAGATATTCTCAAAGCGAGTGTCAGAGAAGTTAGAAGAGTCCTCAATTGCGATCGCGTCGTCGTCTACGGTTTAAACCAAGACTCCTATGGAGTGGTAATAGCCGAATCGGTGGCTCCAGGCTGGACAAAATCTTTGGGAATAACCATCAAAGACCCGTGTTTTGAAGCCAAGTACCTCGAAAAGTACAAAAATGGTCGCGTCAAGGCATTAAACAATATCTACGAGTCGGGAATGACTCCGTGCTACATCGAGCAACTAGAGAAATTGGAAGTCAAGGCAAATTTGGTCGCGCCGATTCTCAACGAAGGCAAGTTATTTGGGTTACTGGTGGCGCATCAGTGTTCGGAGGTGCGCGATTGGAAACAGTACGAAATCAGATGGGCAGCGCAAATTGCCACCCAAGTCGGCTTTGCTCTCGACAATGCCAAACTCCTAAACAACTCTAGCGATTTGCAAAAGCGATCCGATAGCGAAACCCAATGGATGCAGGTGTTACAGGAATGCCTTCAGCATCTGCGTCAATCGAGCGATCGCGAAGAAATTCTCGAAGCGACCGTTGAAGAAGCTCGAAGAATCCTCAACTGCGATCGCGTTCTCGTGTACGGTCTCGATCGAGATTCCTATGGAGTAGTAGTAGCCGAATCGGTGGCTCCAGGCTGGATGAGAGCTTTGGGGATAACCATCAACGACCCGTGTTTTGAAGTCAGATACCTAGAAAAGTATCGCAATGGTCGCGTCAAGGCATTAAACAACATCTACGAAGCGGGGATGACCCAATGTTATATCGAGCAGCTAGAAAAGCTGGCAGTCAAAGCCAATTTAGTTGCGCCGATTTTATATGAAGGCAAAGTATTTGGATTGTTGGTAGCACATCAGTGTTCTGGAGCGAGGATATGGCAGCCAGAAGAAATTGAGTTTTTGACTCGGCTAGCTGCACAAGTGGGCTTTGTGCTTGAGTACGCCAAGCTCATGAGCGATCGCGAACAACTGCAAAAACAAGTACAGATTGAGGTTGAATTGACGCAATATTTTACCGATGCCATCCAACATATCCGCTCCTCGCTCAATCAGAAACATATTCTCGAAGTCAGCACTGAAGAAGTCAGAAGAGTCCTCAACTGCGATCGCGTCGTCGTCTACAGCCTCAATCGAGACTCCTATGGCGTGGTAGTTGCCGAATCAGTTCTCCCAGGCTATCCCAAAGCTTTGGGGCGGACGATAGAAGACCCCTGTTTTGAAGCTCGCTATCTAGACAAATATAAAAATGGTCGCGTCCGGGCACTCAACAATATCCGCGAAGCGGGAATGACCCAATGCTATATCGAGCAGCTAGAAAAGCTGGCAGTCAAGGCAAATTTAGTTATGCCAATTCTCAACGAAGGCAAGTTATTTGGCTTATTGGTAGCGCATCAGTGTTCGAGTCCGCGCGAGTGGAAGCAGTATGAAATCAGATGGGTAGCGCAAATTGCCACTCAAGTCGGCTTTGCTCTCGATAATGCCACCCTCCTACGACAAGTCAAGCAATCTTCTCAGGCAGCGGAGCATAGCTCAAAAGAGCAACATAAACAAATAGAACTGCACAAGCAGGAAATCTCAGAAATGCTCAGCCAAACAGATTGCCAGAAGCTTTCGACTGAAGCCCTTCGCCAGTCGGAAGCCATTATTAATATCCTTCATAAAATTCAAGGGGTTGTCGATTTCGCCAGAGGAGTTGTTTTCAGCGCTCAACAAATAAAACTGCAAGAACAGCAGGCTAATTTGACAGTACAAGCCGTTCGAGAAACCCTCAACCAGTCGTTAGATAGTATTTCTGCTATCGGGGACGCATTTAAAGATGCCTCGGTGAAAGTCATGCGTCTGAGTCAGTCTTCCCAAAAGCTCTTTGAGGCAGTACGCACAATTAAGGAATTAGCAAAGCAAATGACCCAACAATCGATGAATGTAACAATTATGGCAGGTCGAACCGGATATGTTGGGCAAGACTCTGTTGGCGAACTGGCTGAGAGCGTGCTATCTCTAACGCAGAAATTAGTCGAGGCGACAGCAAACATAGAACCGCTCTTTAGTGCGATCGAACTAGAAATCAAAGAACTGGCTTTTGGGATGGAGGAAGGGAAGCAACGGTTGTTTGGCGGAACTGAACCGATCGAAGAAACTCGGCAAAAGCTTGATTGGGTGATGACTGTCAATGACAAAACGAATGCTCTGGCAGACAAAATCGCCCAAGCTGCGACTAAAGGAGTTCAAACTTCGACCTCCGCTAGTCAATCGGTTCAGGAAGTTGCTAACCTTGCCAACCAGATTTTAGAGCAATCCATAGCTGTAACCGAATCCTTTAACAAGCTGGCAGCATTGACTCAAAAGCTTTAAACGGTTGCAAAAACTTTCTTTCGTACCTAATAACAAGCAGGCTATGGTTATCAATCCCGAATTAAGAGAGCAAGCCTACCAACTTTTTCGAGAAGAAGCTCTAGAACTCCTACAGCAGGTTGAAGAGATCTTGCAAGCGTTGCTAGACGACCCTAATTTAGCTAAACACGATGGCTTGAATCAAGCAATAAATTTTCTCGAAACCCTCCAAGACGGAGCTTCTCAACTTGACTTAATTGAGGTTCAAATCTCAATTTATCATCTGCAATCTCTCTTAGGATCTCTCGAGCAAGAATCCGTTGAAATTAACCCCGAACTAACACGGGAACTCGAGCAAGCCAAAACCAATCTCCGGACAACGTTACTCGCTTGCTTCGACACGAACCCATCAGCAGAAAGCCCTGAGACTAGCAACAAAGACGAGCCATCGAATGCCGACAAACCGAATATGGATATTCATGAGTCAATTTTATATATAGAACTAAGTCAGTCTCTCGAACGATTAGAAAAATTCCTATCCGCACCAGAGACGGATGTCCTAAAACTTAGGAGACATATAGAAGCCATTTTGGCTCTTGGGGAGATGTTGGGACTCTCTGAGTTAGTCGCGATCGCTCAAACTACTCTATCTGTTCTGCAAGCCAGCCCTAACATAGCTCGCACTATCGGTCAGCTAGCCTTAGTCTGCTTTTGTAGCGTTAGAGATCTACTCTCGCACAATAATCTGCCTACAGAAATTTTAGAGCAATCTCTAACATTGATATCACAGTGGGATAAAAATCATCAAGACAAGGAGCCTGTGTCAGCAACAGTACAATTGTCTAAGCAGACATCGGACAATCTTCTACTACCGGAAAAAACCCAAGCTCCAACTGAATTAGAGCTAAAAGCTTTAGCGAAGATGAATCCACCTGTCTCTTCAGAGTGGACGCTCAAGACTTCCCAACTATTTGTTTGGTTAGTAGGAGATGCTATCTTTACCTTGCCCTGCAACAGGATTGAAGAAAATTTGCTGCCCAAAGTTATACAAATGATTCAATTTGAGAAGCGGCGGTTTTTGCAATGGCGCAAGCAAATTGCTCCAATTTATCAACTGTCCGAACTGCTAAGCAACTGTCCTTTGCCAGAACTAAATCCCAGCCAGGGTGGAGGAACTTCTTCTGGTGAGATAACGCTAACGCTGGTCATCAAACAAAGTCAGCAAATTATTGCCTTAGAGTCAGCGATCGACCATCTAATTACCAAGTCAGAACTTGTTGTCAAGCCTTTCGATCCCGCACTCGTGCTTCCTAGTTATTGCTACGGCTACTGTGCCTGGGAAAGCGAGCGCCTTGTTAAAATCATCGATGTTGCTGCTCTGCTCGACGAGATCTTTTCTCAACATAAAATGTTAGAAAGGGGTAGTTTTGCCAAAACCCATCAAGGCGATCGCGTTTCAGTTTAGTCTATAGGATGGGTTGTGTTGCCAAAAAATTATTCAATATGTCACGCGGGGATCAAATTTACGTCTACAGGGAATTAATTAACCTGCAAGGCGTTTACGAACATCACGGGATCGACTGCGGTGATGGGAGTGTCATTCATTATCGCAAACCCAGCGAAACCATCGAAAGAACCTCAATAGAAACTTTTACCAGAGGAAATCAAATTTACGTCAGAGAATATCCAACAGGATTTTGTTTTATTGCGGATGTCGTCGTCGATCGCGCCCAAAGTCGATTGGGCGAGCGAAAATACAATTTACTATTCAATAATTGCGAGCATTTTGCAACTTGGTGTAAAACTGGCATTAGCGATAGCAAACAAATTAGAGAGTTTGTGCCAATCGTAACTCAACTCAATACCTCTCAATTATACGAACCTCTCAAACAAGCTCTGCGAGGTTCAGATCCTAAAAATGCCCAACAGATCTTAAATGAAGCTTTGAGGGATATAAAAGTGGTCTGGGACGATATACAACCTCGCTATAAAGCAGCCCTTCAAGAAGTAGATGACTGGAATCGAGTAGCGGTAGAAGCCCTCAAGCTAAATCGAGAAGATTTAGCCAAGGAAGCCCTAAAACGAAAGCTAACCTCTAAAAAACAGGCTGGGGATCTGCAAGAACAATTGCAGCAGCTAGCAACAATAACAGAAACGCTGCTCCGTAACAGTCAGAATTTACAACCTTAAAAAACTTGACTGAGCGGTAAAACTTCAGAAAGCTGCTGATATGATTTTCCTAGCAAAATCCCCCTTAGCTGGAAACGAATGACTTTTTCAAAACTCTCCTTGCCTTCGTGGTTGAACCTATTAGTGCGTCCTAGCATCTCATCGCAATTGATGCTCTTTGGACTAATTATTACGGTTGTTTTCATCCTGCTAGCAATTTTCTGCCCGCTACTAACCGCTTGGGGACTCATCCCAGATCCTACCGATTTGTTAAGCAATAACCCTCTCGAACCCCCAGAAAGCCGCCATTGGTTCGGCACGAACGTTCGCGGCTACGACGTGTTTGCACGTACCCTCTATGGTTCTCAAGCAGCGTTAGAGGTCGTTCTTCTCGCTACCACTCTCTCCCTAATCATCGGCGTTCCCTTGGGGTTAATTAGCGGTTATCTCGGCGGTAGAGTCGATAAAATTCTGCTATTTTTAATGGATACTATTTATACGCTGCCGGGATTGTTGCTGTCGGTGACTCTAGCTTTCGTATTGGGGCGGGGAATTTTGAACGTCGCGATCGCAGTTAGCATTTCCTATATCCCCCAATACTATCGCGTCGTTCGCAACCATACGACCAGCGTTAAAACAGAATTGTTCGTCGAAGCTGCACAAGCGATGGGGGCAACTCCTACTAGGGTTCTCTCCCGCTATCTATTTTTCAATGTCATTCAAAGCGTTCCCGTCCTATTTACCCTCAATGCAGCAGATGCGATTTTGATTTTAGGAGGATTGGGATTTTTGGGATTGGGACTGCCACAAGAAGTCCCGGAATGGGGACACGATTTAAAAGAAGCGATGCCAGATCTCTCGATCGGAATTTGGTGGACGACTTTGTTTCCCGGTCTTGCCTTGACTTTAATGGTAACGGGATTGTCTTTGTTAGGCGAGGGGTTGAGCGAGATCTTTAATCCTCGCTTGCGGAAAAAGATATGAAGTGAGCTAACAGCATGTTGAGCGTCGCGATAGCACAGCGAAACATCTTCTACCAATTCGCAATTATCAGTTCGCAAAATTAGTCAGCATCTAATTAAATCTGTATTAGGGGTAAAGAGGAGATACGTGCAAATTTGAATACAATGTAAAGATTTGTAACAATCGCCCTTCAAAGTAAGAGTATCCGTTCATCCAAGGATTGGGAAATCGCTTCCATATCAATCACATAATCCCCGAATCGTTTAATGTGAGTGGTTAAATAAGGACTCAAACAGGCCACATCCTCACGCTCCAGAAGATACCCCTCACTTTGAAGCTGCTGCAAAACCTCGGTCAAATCCACCACATTCTGGAAGATGACCGCATTAGCAATCAGGTCATTATACTTAATGCTCTTTTCCTGTTGTTCTGGGTCATTACTAGCAATTTAATTTATAGTTAGAAAATGAAACTTTATCACATCGGTTTTGGGACAGAAGATTTAGGCGACAATCCACCCAAGCTAGCATTTTTATCCGGGGAACCGGAGCGATCGCGCTACATTGCCCAAAACTACTTACGCGATTTTCGTTTATTATCAGACTATCGAGGACTCAATAGCTACTTGGGTTATCTATCTAACGGTCAACCTATTTTAGCTGCGACTAGCGGCATGGGCGCGCCTTCTCTTAGTATTGTCGTCAACGAATTGATTCAGGTTGGTATTACCGAAATTATTCACGTTGGCACATGCGGTTCGATTCAGCCACACGTGCCAATAGGCAGTCTCGTTATCTCCCAAGCCGCTTTATGCCGACAGGGTGCTGCCAACGACATTGCCCCTCTAGAGTATCCTGCCGCCGCCGATCCCTTTTTGACCGTCGCTTTGGCGCGATCGGCGCAAGCATTGAAAGTCGATTATCATCTAGGCATTACTGCTTCTGTGGATACTTTTTATGAAGGTCAAGAGCGTTATGAATCTTCTGCTAATCCCCATCTGCAACGTTGGCTGCAAGGAATTACTCAAGAATATCGAAACTTAAATATTTTGAATTATGAAATGGAAGCAGGAACGTTGTTCAAAATGGCAGGAGTCTATGGCTTTTCTGCTGGCTGTATCTGTGCGGTAGTCGCTCAACGGATAGAAAAAGAAAGTATCGTTCTAGAGAGTAAAGGAGCTGCTGTTGAAAGCGCGATCGCAGTGGCAATGAAAGCAGCAGAAAGCGAGTTATATCAATTCCGTTAATATTGGAATTGTATACATAGTAGTTATAGTAGTGCGAGCATCCCGATCGCATATAGTCTTCCCTGCGTGAGTAAAACGATAGAAATTCGTCTCTAGAGAACAACAATAATCACTATTAGCTCGACTTTACTTGCTGTGAATTGCGTGATTATCCCGATCCTGTGACTGTGAAGGTTCGATCTGATACTTTACTAGATCGGCGAGATCCTGTAATTGAGCGATCGCTTCTGCGCCTTCTAGTTTCATCAATTCGCGATCGTCGCGCATTTCTGTCCAAGTGATCCCATAATCGGACACCAAAAAGCGAATTAAATGATTCTCTCCCAGGCTAACCATAAATGAAGCGCTATTCATTTGGCTGCCGCAAGTATAGCAAGAAGCCAAATAGCCTCGGTTTTCAAGAACGATCGCCAATGCTTGGAGATTCATTACCAAGTCCCGAACAAATTGGCGGTGCTGTTGTGCTAGTCGTATAAACACCTCTATTCCTCCTAATAACACTCCTCATTATAAAACCTTAAGACTTTTTTAAGATTCTCGAGCGTGAAAATGATGTACCCTTTTGAAAATTAATAGACGCTATCCTCGCTGGCGAGCCACTATGCACTAGACTAGCTCGATTCTCTCGAATTGCCCAGTATCAAGAATTACACTTAAATTTCAGATAGCTACCTTAATCGATCGTGCCCGTTTTTAAGAATTTAGGCATCATAGGCAATACATAATTTAACAAATGGAGCCAAACAAGGCGATTGTGCGTCGATCTAGCCGAAGGTGCTACTCTAGTTGGGTGGAGTAGAATGCAGACTTCTAGATAGTAGCGATGACGATTACTCAACTGTTTAATGTTTCCAATCTTTTCGTTTTGCCTTTCTGGGCATTGATGATTCTCCTGCCTAACTGGGGAGTCACCAAAAAAGTGATGGAGTCCTTTCTTCCATTTGTAGCGCTTGCTGTGCTTTATATTTATTTTTTTGTTGGGGCTATTACGCCCGAATCGGCACAAGCCCTTGCCAGCCCTCAGTTAGCCGATCTCGCTAAGGCCTTTTCAGATGAAACAGTCATGGCAACGGGCTGGACTCATTTTTTAGTAATGGATTTATTTGTCGGCAGGTGGATTTATTGGGAAGGACAGCGAACTGGCGTTTGGACGCTTCACTCTCTAATTCTTTGCCTGTTTGCTGGTCCTGTAGGGCTATTATCTCACATTTTGACGGCTTGGATTGCCAAGCGGTTTTTTTCGGCTATAGAAACAGAAGCGCCCTCTACTACAGCTACAACTGAAAGTTAAATTTTTACCGGAAAAATTCTCGAATCGCCGAATATGTCTCTTCTGGGGCTTCTTCTGCGAGAAAATGACCGCAGTTAATAGCGTTTCCCTTCACGGCGATCGCCTTTTTCTTCCAAATTTCTAAAACATCACATTTGCGTCCAATTATTCCTTGTTCGCCCCAAAGTACCAAAAGCGGACAAGTGATTTTTTTGGCAAGATCTGCTTCATCATCAATGAGATCGATAGTAGCGCCAGCGCGATAGTCTTCACAGGTTGCATGAATCGTAGCGGGATCGTTAAAGCAACGAATATATTCTGCTAAAGCATCAGGGGTAAAAGCAGAAAAATCTTTACTCCAGGATTGCAAACAATGGCGTAAAAAATATTCGGGATTGGCACCGATTAACGTTTCAGGTAGAGGATAGGGTTGTATGAGAAAAAACCAATGATAATAAGCACTAGCAAATTCTTTATCGGTAGTTTGGTAGAGATCGTAGGTAGGAAGGATATCTAAGACAGCTAATTTTTTAACTTTTTCGGGATAATCTAGAGTTAAACGATGGGCAACTCTTGCTCCGCGATCGTGGCCGACGAGATAAAATTCTTCATAGCCTAATTGCGACATAACTTCAACCCAATCTCGTGCCATTGCCCGTTTAGAATAATTGCTATGGTCTGGTTTTCCTTGAGGTTTAGAGCTGTCTCCATAGCCTCTCAAATCAGCGATTATTACTGTAAAATCTTCGACTAAACGAGGTGCTATTTTGTGCCATATATAATGAGTTTGAGGATAGCCGTGGAGTAGTAAAAGAGGAAAACCTTTTCCAGCAGTAAATGTATTAATTTGAGCTTCAGTTGTATCAATGATTTTTTGTTGAAAGTTAGTTAGCATGTATCTTTCGTTAACTTCGGTAAATTTCGGTAAATTATTGACACCCGCCAAGAAATTAATTTCTTAGAACCAATAGATGAAGTCTACTTAACTAGAACGATTTTAGATGAATATCAAATCTGTTTAATTGGGAGGATCGAAACGATTGACAAAAGCTGACCAAAAGATCATCGGCGTACCGACTGCTAAACAAAACAACCATTGACTCCAGCTTAAAGGAGCCGTATAAAATACTTGATTAATTAAAGGAGCATGGGCAAAAACGATTTGTAAAACAATCGCCCCAATAATTCCAAAGCCAATGGCAGGAATTTCTATTTCTGTATCGCCTTCATCTTTCAGTTTTGCTCTTAAATTGGGGATCAATTGACTAATACTCAACAGGTAAAAGATCCGACCAGAAATTAAAGAATTAATCGTCATCGTTCGGGCGAGATTTAAATCTCCCGTTGTCGCACGAATATATTCAAATACTCCAAAAATTAAGACCCAGTTAAATGCAGAAATAGCTAGAATTCGTAGAAGGCGACTCTTGGTTAATAAAGGCTCGTTGGGATTGCGGGGAGGATTTTGCATTACATGACTAGCCTTTGGTTCAAAAGCGAGTGGAGTCGTCATGGTGATGGTATTAATCATATTAATCCAAAGAATTTGCAGAGAGAGAATTGGTAGATCTCTGGCGAGTAAAGTACTCAATAAAATTGTCATCGACTCTCCCCCATTGACGGGAAGAATGAAACAAATTGCATTCAATAAATTCTTATAAACTGACCGTCCTTCCTCAACGGCTGCTTCGATTGAAGCAAAGTTATCATCGGCGAGTAGCATATCAGAAGCTTCTTTAGCTACTTCTGTTCCTACACCTCCCATAGCAATTCCGATATCAGCTTGTTTGAGGGCGGGTGCGTCGTTGACACCATCGCCCGTCATGGCAACGATTTCACCCCGCGATTGTAGGGCTTCTACGAGACGCAATTTTTGCTCTGGGGCGACGCGGGCAAAAACTGAGCCATCTTCTACCGCTTGGATTAATTGGTCGCTACTCATGGTAGCGAGTTGAGCGCCCGTAAATGCCACGATCTTGCCATTTTTATTGATGCCCATTTGTCGCGCGATCGCGCTGGCAGTGACGGCATGATCCCCGGTAATCATCTTGACTTGAATTCCTGCACCCTGACAAGCTTTTACCGCTGCGATCGCGCTTTCGCGGGGCGGATCGATCGCGCCTTGCAATCCCAAAAAGATTAATCCTTGCTCGATATCCTCACGATCTACTGTAGATTGACTCTCTGACATGGGTAATTTTGCTAGGGCTAACACTCTCAACCCTTGCCGTGCCATCCGTTGTACTTGTTCAGTAATATCAGCTTCAAGGGCTTCAATCAGTTCGCGATCGCCGGTTGCATTTAACCCATATTGACAGCGTTTGAGAATTGCCTCGACGGAACCTTTGATATAAATTATTCTACCGTTGGGGGTTTGGTGCAGGGTTGCCATATACTGATAGTCGGATTCAAAGGGTATTGAATCCAATCTCGGCATAGCTTTCTCTATGTCTGGCTGTTCTAACCCAGCTTTATGAGCGGCGACAATTAATGCACCTTCTGTGGGATCTCCCACGACGATCCATTGCTCGTTTTTGTATTCGATATGCGAGTCGTTGCACAATAAACCTGCAATTAAACATTCGCGTAAAGTGGGTTCGTTGGTAATGTCGATGGCGCGATCGTTGAGGAGAATTTCCCCAGTCATGTCTATGGGTTCGTTATTAAGGAAAATTTCTCCAGTTAAGTTATAACCTAGCCCCGTGAGACTGTAACATTTCACCCCAGCAAAAATCCTCTGGACAGTCATCTGATTTTCTGTAAGGGTTCCGGTTTTGTCGGAACAGATGACGGTAGCGCTTCCCAAGGTTTCCACAGCAGGTAGCTTGCGGATGATGGCGTGTCGTTTTGCCATGCGGCTGACACCGATGGCGAGGGTAATGGTGATGACGGCGGGCAATCCTTCAGGAATGGCACTGACTGTTAAAGCAACCGCCGCTTCCGCCGCCTCTTTTATTCCTCGATGCTGTAAGCCAACGAGAAAGGTAATTGTTGTCAAACAAAGGACGATTAAAAGCCATTTTTGAATAAATTTATTGAATTTACGGGTTAAAGGCGTAGATAAACCCGTATGCTCTTCCATTAGTTTAGAAATTTGCCCGGTTTCCGTCCGATTCCCCGTGGCAACGACAATCCCCATTCCTTGCCCAAAGGTAACGTATCCGCCGGCGTGGGCCATATTCGAGCGATCGCCCAAGGGAATATCGGCAGGTAGCATTTCTGTGGTTTTCTCGACGGCGATGGACTCTCCAGTTAAAGCAGATTCGTTAATTTGCAAGCTTCGCACCTTAAACAAGCGCAAATCAGCAGGAACTTTATCGCCTGAGTTGAGGATAACGATATCTCCTGGAACTAATTCACCGGAAGGAATGCGCTGTTTTTTGCCGGATCGAATCACTGTAGTTTCGGTTTGTACTGAAGAGGCTAAAGCTGCGATCGCTCCTTCTGCTTTAGACTCCTGAATAAAACTCAGTAGCGCATTGGTGGTGGTGACACCCCAAATTACCCCTGCATTCACCCATTCTCCCAAAATTGCCTTGGTTGCTCCTGCCCCCAGCAAGATATACAGCAGGGGTTGGTTGAATTGCAGCAAGAACTTTAACCACCAGGGCTTACCTTTTCGCCTTTGCAGTTTGTTTGCGCCATATTGCGCCAGTCTTTGCTTGACTTCCTCGGCATTTAAACCCCATTCTGGGTCACTATCAAGCAGGCTAATTGCTTTATCAATATCAAGATGATGCCAAATGACCGTCTCTTGGGAAGAAACTCTCGATTTTTATAGTGTCAACATAAATCTATATACAAAAAAACTTATTTATAATTTAATAGCACTATTTAATAGTGCTGATAATCGAGATTAATAATTCTCTAATAAATCGACTGACACGATTAGATAGTTTTATGGTTGGCATTGGTCGGGAAAATGGTAATATCACCGAGCGATCTACAAACAGAAACAAGCGTGACGATCTCCAACATCTCTGCACCACTAGACTTATTTGGGCGACAGGTGCAGTTCCAGCAAATTACCCAGGCACTCGCACTAGATAGAGATGTCTTAATTGCAGGAGTGCCCGGTAGCGGACGACGAACGCTGGTAAGGCGTGCTGCTGCCGCTGTTGGGGCAAAAATGATAGAAGTAGACTGTATTCGCGCTATTGATAGCAAACGGTTCGTGCAACTGCTGTGCGAAGGCATCAGTCAAGGATGTAAGAGTCCAGAGTCGATCGCCCTATTGCACAAATGGGTAGAAGAAGAAAAGGATCTCTTTAGCCTCACAGAAGACGGTAAAGGCATCAAGCTGCGGCAAAGCGAGACTGTAGAGCAGCTTTGGCAAGCGTTTAAAAGCTTGCTCTGCCTTCCCCATCGCCTCGCCACGTCCTTGAATAAACAGGTTGTTCTCATCTTGTATGGATTTCCCCACATTCGCCCTTGGGATCGCCAGGGAGAATGGGAAACCTTACTTAGAGAGGAAATTAAACGCCAGACAGCAGTAAGTTACGCGCTAGTAGCAACGATCGCAGAAACCAGCCATCCAACTGAAGCGATTGGCAAGAACTTAGAAATTATTCGACTAACCCCAGTCGCTAATGAAGTAGTGGCAGCTTGGGCACAGGAAGTTTTAAACCAAGAAGGGTTAGCCTTCGATCCGCGATCGCAAGCTTTGGACACTTTTTTGGATGCGGTACAGGGACATATTGCCGATGCGACAGCCTTAATAGGGCGCTTGCGTGCCGTGCGCGTCAGTAAGAAACTAATTGGCAATGCAGAAATCGAACAAGCCATTCAAGCATTACTCGCAGATTTATCGACCACCTTTGAATCCTTGCTGGTGCTGCTTCCTCCTTCTCAGGCACAACTATTAGAAAGTTTGGCGCTCGATCCTACCGATAAACCGCAGAGTCGAGATTACATCAGCAAGCATTGCCTCTGTCGCGGGGGAAGTCTCCAAGGTGCGATCGCGGGGTTGCAACATAAAGGTTTGATCTATGGGTCAGAATTAGACTATCGCCTAGCGCTTCCCCTCTTTGCCCTATGGATTCGTCAGCGCCTTAGTTAGTGGGATGGGAGAACAATTCAAAGTTAAAAGTTCAAAAAGAAAGCTCCCATACGGGAACTTTGAACTAACAATATCAAATCCGGTTGAACGACCATAAGAACCAGTAGTGCGACCATCTTGGTCGCAATCGGGACTTTGGGCAAAGCTAATTAAGAGGATTTGATATAATGAAAGAGCTGAGCGCGATCGCATGACGGGCTGGAAACAAGATAGTTAGATCGCTTAAAGTTTTTTTATTGATTAGTATGAGTCTCGCTCGCGAGCGAGACGCTCGCACTAAATTAAAAATAGACGTTTACAAATCAAATAGGATTGCTATACAGCCGGAATCTAAAACTTTTTTGCCTTATGGCACGAGCAATTTTTTGCTTTCAAGCCGAACTCAATCATTTCCTCCCACCACACAGAAAAGGAGTAAGTTTTACTCACGAGTTTAAAGAACGCCCGTCGATTAAAGACACCATAGAAGCATTAGGCGTTCCCCACCCAGAAGTTTATGCCATTGTCGCCAATGGAGTTGCGGTTGATTTTTCTTATAGTCTTCAAGATGGCGATCGCATTACTGTCTATCCTATCTCTGCCTCTCCTAAAATTCCGTCAGGTATCAGACTTCAGCCACCTTTACCCGAAGTTGCACGTTTTGTGTTAGACGTTCATTTGGGAAAACTAGCTTCTCTATTGCGGATGCTGGGTTTTGATACTCTCTATCGCAATGACTATGAAGATGCCGAACTAGCTCAAATTTCGGCACTAGAAGATAGGATTCTCTTAACTCGCGATAAAGGAGTATTAATGAGAAGTCTAGTAACCTACGGTTACTATGTAAGGGAAACCAACCCAGAAAAGCAAGTTGTCGAAGTGTTGCGACATTTTAACTTGTTTGATGCTATCAAGCCATTTCAAAGATGTATGCGTTGTAATGGTAATATCAAACCAATCGATAAAGCATCAATTGTAGACTTGGTTCCCTCGCGAATAAGCAGAGAAATTGAAGAATTTCATTGCTGCACGGGTTGTAGCCAAATTTATTGGCAAGGGTCGCATTTTCAGCGAATGGAACGAGCGATCGAAAGGTTAATTTCTTCTGCTAGCCTCTCGTAATTTTATCAACATTTTCTAGACCATGTTTCCAGTTATTTACTCGGACGAATTTCTCGCTCACGATACAGGACGCTATCATCCAGAAAGATCGGAACGCTTGACAGCAATTGTAGAAGCCCTAAAAACAGTTACCTGGGCGAATAAACTGGACTGGCAATTGCCAACTCCCGTACCGAATAGGGATGTCATGCCATACATCCAAAAGGTACATGCTCGCGCCTACATAGATCGAGTACGCCAGATTGCAGAAAGCGGCGGAGGGTTGTTGGATCTCGATACTCCCGTTTGTCCTCGCAGTTACGATCTTGCCTTATTAGCTGTCAGCGCTTGGTTAGATGGAGTCGATAAGGTACTGGCAACCAATAACCCTGCTTTTGTCTTGGCGCGTCCGCCAGGACATCATGCAGAAAGAGAAAGAGGAATGGGATTTTGTCTGTTTTCTAATGCCGCGATCGCAGCTTATTATGCCTTAGAACAACCAGGGGTAAATCGGGTGGCAATCTTAGACTGGGACGTGCATCACGGCAATGGCACTGAAGCAATTGTCGAAACCAATCCCAATATTATTTATTGCTCGCTCCATCAGTCTCCTTGCTATCCTGGAACGGGGAAGGCAAGCGATCGCGGCAAGTATAATAATGTCCTCAATATTCCTATGGCACCAGGGAGTACCTTCGAGAGTTATCAACCCGCCTTTGAAAATTTAGTCGTTCCTTTCCTCAGCGATTTTCAGCCAGATATTTTAATCGTGAGTGCGGGTTACGATGCCAATTCCGACGATCCTTTAGCTGAGATAGCCTTGCAACCAAAGGATTATGGTTCGTTTACCGATTACCTATTAAAAATTACTCGCCGCATTCTCTTCGGACTCGAAGGAGGATATGCACTTAGGGCACTATCGCAATCCGTAGTTGCAACCATCGAAAAGTGTTTGTTGTAATTTTGAGCCAATCATCGAGCCGATTTTAAAAATATATTGACTAAATCGCTCGTCAATCGAGCCGTTCAATTAACATGATAGTTAGAGATAGAACGCGATCGCGCTTGGAATTCACTCATAATGAATAACAATGACTAACGTAACCGCAAAAATTTTATCAGCACTACAAAAAATTCCCCCAGGTTACTTGAACATTATGGGCTATGTTGATGAATCAGAAGTCAACGGACCTGGTTTTCGTGCTGTGGTTTGGGTGCAAGGATGCCCGCGAGAATGTCCTGGATGTTTTAATCCCTCTTCTTGGTCATTTGAAATCAATCAACTCGTCTCAGTCGAAGAACTCGCTCAAAAAATTCTCAGCAATCCTCGCAACACGGGCGTTACTTTTTCCGGTGGCGAACCTTTTTGGCAAGCGCCTGCCTTGACAGAGGTAGCTAAGCGAGTCAAAGCGGCGGGATTAAATGTCATGTCGTTTAGTGGCTTTACTTTAGAACAACTACAATCCAAATCTGCCCCGCTAGGTTCGTCAGAGTTATTAGAACAGCTAGATATTTTAATCGATGGTCCGTATATTGAATCTCTAGCCATTCACTCTCCCGAATCGCCTGTATCCTCTAGCAATCAAAAAGTTCGCATCTTCAATCCCGCCTTCCAAGACAAAATTACTTGGGCATCCGACCAAATAGAAATTCACATCCTCAAAGATGGCACTCGCATTATTTCGGGTTTTTGGGGTCAGATGGGACTGGAGTAAGTACCAGTTACCAGTTATCAGTTATTGCGCATCCCTGATAACTGATAACCGTTCGCTGCTTAAATTAGTTTAATGCTACGGAATCCAAAGTACAGTCCCAGAGCGATCGCAGTAAATAGCAATAGGATGGCTATGTAGGAGATGACTGCAAACATCGACATTTTTCCTTTAAACACTTACTAAACATTTGTTCTTTGCTATTGTACTCTTGAGAGATACCCCTATTCTCATATTCTCACCGCTCAAAATTTTCCCAGTTCTTATTCTTCATGCTTTCTGTCATTGCGGTTAAGTTACCCGAAAACTCTTATGAAATTGCGATCGCGCCTGGTAGTCTCAGTCAACTGGGTAGCTATATCAGCAAGCTTAATTTAGGAAAAAAAATTTTACTTGTCTCCAATCGAGATATTTTTAGCCATTATGGTGAAATAGCCTTAACTTCTCTCAAAAATGCTGGCTTTGATGTCTTTACGCATGCGATCCCCGAAGGCGAAGTCAATAAAACCTTAGATTCAATCGCCCAAATCTACGATACCGCCTTAGAAAATTACCTGGAACGTTCCTCTACCATGTTGGCTTTAGGAGGCGGCGTAATTGGCGATATGACGGGTTTTGCGGCGGCTACTTGGTTGAGAGGGATTAATTTCGTGCAAGTTCCTACCTCGTTACTGGCAATGGTTGATGCCTCTATTGGGGGTAAAACGGGTGTCAATCATCCCAAAGGAAAAAATCTCATTGGTGCATTTTATCAACCTCGTTTAGTATTAATCGATCCCCAAGTTTTAAAAACTTTACCCGTGAGAGAATTTCGTGCTGGGATGGCAGAAGTCATCAAATATGGCGTTATCTGGGATAGAGATTTATTCGCTAAATTAGAAGGAGCAGATCGTTTAGATGATATTGCTTATCTGAGCGAAGAATTATTACAAATCATTCTAACTCGTTCTTGCCAAGCGAAAGCCAATGTCGTTGGCAAGGATGAAAAAGAAGCCGGATTGAGAGCGATTTTAAACTACGGTCATACTATCGGTCATGCGATCGAAAGTTTGACTGGATATAGCGTCATTAATCACGGCGAAGCAGTAGCAATAGGAATGGTTGCCGCCGGAAAAATTGCGACTAAATTACAGATGTGGACTCAGGAGGAAGAAATCCGCCAAAATCATTTAATTCAAAAAGCAGGTTTGCCGACAAAAATTCCTACTAATTTGAATAGGGAAGCTGTTATTGAAACGTTGCAAACTGATAAAAAAGTAAAAGCAGGTAAGGTTCGATTTATTCTTCCTACTGAGATAGGGAAAGTGACAATAATCGACCGGGTTCCGTCGAATTTGATTCGGGAAGTTCTTGAAGAAATCAGAAATCCTGTCAACTCTAAATATTAAATTGTTAGATTTCTACAAAAAAGGATTAATTATGCCTACCTAGTGACTTCTCTTAAAATTCAATGTCTTCTTCTTGTTCTAACGTTTCTATTAATAAATTCATTCTCTCTTTCCCAATCGCTAAAAAAGATTCGCATTCGCGCAAATGTTCGATCGCGATCGCGAACTTCTCAAAAACTTCTTCTAGGGGCAGCGAACCCGATTCGATCTGCTCGATAATTTTCTCAACTTGGGCTACGGTTTCCTCATAATTCCAATTTTTATTGTTTTTGCGATCGCTATTCATTGTAGAATTTCAATAATTTTTACTTTAATAACTCCCTGACCTAACTGAATTTTTAACGTTTGTTCCCTAGCTAAATTAGAACTAGAGCGCACAATAGTATCATTTTCTTCTCTTACCACCGCATAGCCTCTTTGTAAAACCGCTCGCGGGTCGAGAGCCATTAATTTTTGTTTCAATAACTGGCAGCGTGCAGTTGCTTGTAGTAGCTGTGGAGAAGTCGAGGGGAAACGTTTTAGGCGAGTTTCCAATTGTTCTAAACGTTTCGATTCTAGGTCAATTCGTCGCTGACATACTTCAATTAGCGCTTCGACTCGTTGTTGGTGTTCGATAACCAGTTGAGAATATAAAGGAACTGCTGTTTCTGCGGCAGCTGTTGGGGTATGAGCGCTAAAATCAGCAACTAAATCAGCTAATGACTCGTCTCGTTGATGACCGATTCCTGTAATAATGGGGATTTTACTTTGAGCGATCGCCCTCGCCACTCTTTCATCATTAAAACAAGATAAATCTTCCACTGCACCGCCACCTCTTGCTAGAATCAATACTTCAGCGCGACCATCTCGATTCACTTTTTCGATTGCCTCGACAATAGAATCGGGTGCTTCAATTCCTTGAACGATTGCCGGGGATAGGAGAATATGCAATCCAGGATAGCGCCGTGCAAGAGTGCGTTGAATATCTCCCCAAGCAGCAGCAGTAGGAGAAGTGACTACGGCAATAGTTTGCGGATAGGGGGGAAGGGGACGTTTTCTTTCGAGATCGAACAATCCTTCAGCTTGTAGGCGCGATCGCAATTGTTGATATTGCAATGCTTGCCATCCCTCGCCGATGGCTACTGCTTGAAAAACCGTCAGTCGATATTCTCCTCGTTTCGGATAGAGACGAAGACTGCCTAGAACGATTAACAATTCTCCTCGCTGCGGTTGTTGTGCCAGTCGCGATCGCAGAGAATTCCAGACGACACATTGGATCGCAGCATCCTCATAGGGATCGCAGAGGGTAAAAAACAATCCCCTAGAGTGTTCGTGAAGGCTGGAAACTTCGCCTGCCACTACAATCTGTTGCAGCAGGCGATCGCCTTCTAAAAGGTCTTGAATATAGGCAGTGAGTTCGGCGACTGATATAGCCGTATCGACAATCGAGGAGGTCATTCGGTGTTGGATAAAAGGATTTTCAAGTTCTCATAACAAACCTTCTCATCATACTCTTCTATCATGAATGTAGCGATCGCCCTTAGTGAAACATCTAAGAGCATTGTAAACTCACCAAGCGAAAAGCCGATGACTGTTAGCCCAACCCAGAATCCAACTTGTCTTGCTGCTGGAATGCTTCGTCGAGTTCACCACGTTGCCTTCAATGTTAAGGATATGCATGCCTCTCGATATTTCTATGGAAAAATTCTTGGACTGCACGAGTTAACTGGAGAAGAAGTTCCTAAAACCCTAAAAAAATTGGTAGAAGAAGGAAAAGTTGCCAATTTCGTTACGCCAGGCGGAACTGTCATCGATTTGTTTTGGGAACCCGATTTATCACCGCCCGATCCCGATCCCAAACGCGCGTTTACTCGTGCCAATCATCTTGCCTTTGATATCGATCCCACTTTATTCGATCGCGCCGTAGAAGTATTAAAACAAAATCAAGTCGCGATCGCTCGCGGTCCGGTTACTCGTCCGACTGGAAGAGGAATCTATTTTTCCGATCCCGATGGCTTTTTATTAGAAATACGCTGCAATCCGGAAGATTAATCGCTCGACTAATCATCAAAATTTAAATCAAGCGAATGAGATCCTTTTATTTATTTCTTTCGATTTTCCTGGGAATTTTATTTCAACAGGGATATCATTATTCTTTTCTCATAAAATATCTTGTTGCAGTTGTATGTTTTTTCCATTTATTGATGTCCGAGTCGATCGCAGAATTTTCTTGAACTTAAAAGTTTTCTATATTTTTTTAACATTTGTATAATTCATATTTACTGTTAAATTTTAAGAGAAATTCTTAACTTAAAAAAATTGAAATGAGCTTAGTTATTGCAGGCGAACGTAGTGGGGTAGGAAAGACAACCGTTACCCTTGCAATGCTTTCATTTTTGTCTCGTCAAAAAAGCAAGGTGCAGTCTTTTAAAATCGGTCCGGATTACATCGATCCGATGTTTCATACCTCAGTCACGGGTCGCCCTTGCCGCAATCTAGATCCGATCCTGACTTCAGAAGCTTATGTGCGATCCTGTTTTGCTTCCCATTGCCAAGGTATGGGCTATGCGTTGGTAGAAGGAGTCATGGGATTATTTGACGGCGTTGCGTCATCTGGTGAAAACCAAGGACAAATAACAGATTTTGCTAGTACTGCTCATATCGCCCGACTGCTAGGTTTGCCCGTTGTATTAGTCATTGATTGCAGTCGCCTGTCGGGTTCGGTTGCTGCCATCGTCCACGGCTATCGTTCGCTCGATCCCAGAATCAATCTCGCTGGCGTAATTTTAAATCGGGTTGGGAGCGATCGCCACTTAACTTTACTCAAAAATGCTCTAGAACCCCTCAAAATTTCAATTCTAGGTATTTTGCACCGCCACGACGAGATTGCCATCCCAGACAGACACCTCGGCTTAATTCCAACCGCAGAATTAAACCACTTAGAAACTCTTTTCGATCGCTTAGCACAGTTAGCTCACAATAGTTTCGATTGGGAACGATTGCTACCTTTACTAAAAGTCTATCCTTCACCCAGTCTCCCAGTCTCCCAGTCTCCCAGTCTCCCAGTCTCTCAGTCTCCGATTAAAATCGCTATTGCCCGCGATCGCGCCTTTAATTTTTATTATCAAGATAATCTCGACCTATTAGAAAAACTCGGCGCTGAACTTATTCCTTGGAGTCCCCTGGAAGACGCAAAACCGCCTGAAGCAGCTTGCGGACTCCACTTTGGTGGCGGGTTTCCTGAAGTCTTTGCTAGAGAGCTTGCTGAAAATCACTCGGCACGCGAAGCCGTTCGTCAAGCCGTTTTATCGGGAATGCCAACCTATGCCGAGTGCGGCGGTTTGATGTATCTGTGCGAAAAGCTAGTAGACTTTAACGAACAAACTTGGTCTATGGTCGGGATTTTGCCTGCAAATGCCGCAATGGGAAAACATCTAACCCTTGGATACCGCCAAGCAACTGCTCTAGAAAACAGTTTACTCTTTAGGGCTAAAGAAACTGTTTGGGGACACGAATTTCATCGCTCTCAACTAACTTCCCAGCCTCAACCACCACTATTTGAAACTAGAGGCTGTTGGGTAAACAGTCCGGTTTTTCTAGAAGGATGGCGATTTCAACAAGTTCATGCCTCCTATATTCATTTGCATTTAGGTACCCAGCAAGCAATTGCTCAACGATTTCTTGCCCGCTGCCTTGCTTTTCACAAAGAAAATAGGTTAGGATGACAGATGTCGTCTTTGAGACATAGACCGTTCAGGCAACAAAGGAGGTGATGCCCATGGTAGAAAGTAGTAAAATCATGGGTCTCCTGGTTGATGATAGCCGGCTGCGTGCCGGGGCTGTTCTCTAGCAGTCAGTTTAACCTGTTTAAACTGCTGCTGGCGTTCCTTCCGGCAGTCAGGTTTCAACCAGAAGACCCACTAGACCGCTCTCGCATCCCGTGTCGCCAAATGAGACACTATCCCTATGCGAGAGCGGGTAGCTTTTTAAGGGCGATCGCTCCCCTAGGTAGGTTGATGAGAACGGTAAAATGCAAGCACCCGAACGAGAAAAACCAGAAATGAAATACGGAGAACGCGCGATCGCACAAGGAGAGTTAATTACTTTCCCAAATCCCCGTATCGGTCGCCGTTACGATATTCACATTACTTTGCCAGAGTTTACTTGTAAATGTCCCTTTTCTGGCTATCCCGATTTTGCCACGATTTATATTACCTATTGTCCGGATGAAAAGGTCGTGGAGTTAAAAGCTCTGAAACTGTATATTAATAGCTACCGCGATCGCTATATTTCCCACGAAGAAGCAGTCAATCAAATTTTAGATGATTTTGTAGCTGCTTGCGATCCACTAGAGGCTAAAGTTAAAGGGGATTTTAACCCACGGGGGAACGTACATACGGTAATTGAAGTTTGTCATCACAAGCAAAGTCCATAAATTTCTGGCTGTCATAATTCCCCGTAGCGAGGGGTAGGGCGAATTGCCCTACCCCCTTGCTTTTTCTCAGGTTATTTAATCAACAGTTTTAATACCATTTCTAAAAAAGAACGCTACAGAAGCTCAATGAAAAAGCCTTACACCCAGAGCTGCTGACTAATTGCAAACTGATAATTGCGAATTATGAATTAGTATAACTAATTCTACTCACTGTTAGCTCTCTACGGAATCCCTCGCTTCATAGAAATTTTAAATTTCTCTTGATTTTACCGAGTTTATTTTGAAGTTTTGATGAACTTCTCCCAAAAACGTAGACGGCTTTTTTTTAAGAGTGTTATTAAAGAATTAATCAAATTAATTTTTTTCAAAATCCAAACTAACAATAGGAGCAAGCTTTTAATTCTCCGATCTATTTCTGCTATAACAGGCAGTTTTTAATCCTTATTGAGATTTATAAGGGATAAATAAATCTCTTTCTATCGACTTAATCCTGAAAGTTTCTAGTGCTTTTTTTTTTGAAAAGATCTCGTATTTTTTGACAAAAAAAATGTTGGTACTATCCATAATTTTGCCGATAGGAAATAGCTTCCTTGTGTCATTACCATCTTTCAAACCGTGAGTAAAACGCGGGATAGCTCATTTCAAGGCTCTAGCTACTGACTCGATTTATGAACCCAATCTCTCTATCAACTCGGCTTTCTCGTCGGATGCATAAATCTCATTTTTCATTTCTCTTGTCTGTTGGACTAGCCATTGCAGGAAGCGCGATCGACCTACCTGCGAACGCTGCTACCCTAGCCAGTAGCTGGGTGAGCGAAGCGCTAGAGGCAGTCAAATATAATCCTAAAATAGGTCCGACAGGGGCTTCCCGCGCCTACGGCATTCTGGGAACCGCTATGTACGATGCTCGATCGGCTTATGAACTCACGCCCATCAGCACTCAACTGGGCGATAACCTACAACGCCCCGGCAGCGAAAACACGCTTGCCAATAAAGAAAAAGCCATTAGCTATGCCGCTTATCGAGTGCTTGCCGAACTGTTTCCCAATCGCATCGATTCTCTCAATGCACGTATGTCGAGTCTGGGTTTTGACCCCAACAATCTCACTACCGACACGACAACAGCAGTGGGAATTGGTAATGTCATGGCAGATGCTCTCATGCAGTTGAGACGCTACGATGGATCTAACCAATTGGGAGGCTATGTAGATACGAGTGGGTATTCACCCATCAACAGTCCAGAGAACGTTATCGACATCGAAAGATAGACGCCAGAATACATAAGCGATGAGGCAAGCGCGCCTTTGCAAGAATACCTTACGCCTCATTGGGGTGAAGTAATCCCCTTTGCTCTTGCTTCGGGGAATGAGTTTCGACCTCCTGCCCCAGAACCGTTTCTATTAGTCGAGGGAGCGACGGTCGATTTGGCAGCTAAAACCATCACGCTCCAAGATGGTTCGCAAGTGAATATAGATCGCTCCCTTATCGGAGGGATTATCAATCCTAGATTTATCCAACAAGCACAAGAACTAATCGATATCAGTGCCAAACTCACCGACGAGCAAAAAGCGATCGCCGAATACTGGGAAAATCCGGGCGGAACACCTTTTCCTCCCGGTCATTGGATGTCCATCGGTCAACTGCTTTCCCAACAAAGGAATCACACTCTCGACGATGATATCCAGATGTTCTTTGCACTCGGCAATGCTGTCATGGATGCAGGGATTGCCACTTGGGAGGCAAAAGGGTTTTACGATTATACCCGCCCCGTGAGAGCGATTCGCGAGTTAGGTAGATTGGGATTGATTGGTACCGATGATGGCACTGGTACGTTTTTCATCGAGGCGTGGGGAGGTTCGGGAAAAGGAACTGTCACCATGCCAGCAACCCAGTTCATCACTTACCTTGGTGGTTCTTCGCCTCCGTTTGCCGAATATACGTCAGGACACAGTGCTTTTAGTTCGGCATCGGCTGAGATTCTGAAATTGTTTACCGGAAGCGATGCGTTTGGGGCATCGGTAACGTTTCATCCGGGGACATCTCGATTTGAACCTGGGATGACTCCAAATGATCCGGTTACTCTTTCTTGGGGGACGTTTACTGAGGCTGCCGAAGAAGCTGGAATGTCTCGTCTTTATGGAGAAATTCACTTTAGCGATGGAAATATCCAAAGCCAGATTATGGGACAAAAAGTTGGAGCGAAGGTTTGGCAGCGAACTCAATTTTACATTAATGGCGGAGTTACAGTGCCAGAACCAGCAACAACTACAGCCTGGCTAATCTTGGGATGGTTGTCCTTAGTAGGCGCGAGAAAATGTCGGCAACAATAGATCTGCTCTGTTTCTCGCGAACAAGCCAGCCTATAGACGCGATCGCAGATGAGATAAAAAGTCGCTAGTCGTTAGCACGATAAATAACTATCCTAATGTTAGGATTACTTGTGCTGTAATTGGTAAAAACTATGGCAGAAACATTACTTTTTAATGCGCTGCGCCAAGCTATAGATGAGGAAATGGCTCGCGACCAACGGGTATTTGTTCTTGGGGAAGATGTAGGACACTATGGAGGGTCTTACAAAGTTACCAAAGATTTATATCAGAAATATGGCGAGCTAAGGGTTCTCGATACGCCCATCGCAGAAAATAGTTTTACCGGATTAGCAGTAGGCGCAGCCATGACTGGGTTGCGACCGATTATTGAAGGAATGAATATGGGGTTTTTGCTCCTCGCCTTCAACCAAATTGCTAATAATGCGGGAATGCTACGCTACACCTCCGGCGGAAATTTTAAAATTCCGATGGTGATTCGCGGTCCTGGCGGCGTAGGCAGACAATTAGGGGCAGAACATTCCCAGCGTCTCGAAGCTTATTTTCATGCCGTTCCGGGCTTAAAAATCGTCGCCTGCTCGACTCCTTACAACGCTAAAGGATTGCTCAAGTCGGCGATTCGCGATGACAATCCCGTACTCTTCTTCGAGCACGTCTTGCTTTATAACCTGAAAGAATATTTACCCGATAGGGAGTATTTAGTCCCGCTAGATAAAGCAGAAATCGTTCGTCCTGGCAAAGACGTAACGATTCTGACCTACTCGCGGATGCGTCACCATTGCTTGCAGGCATTGAAACAGTTGGAAAAAGAAGGTTACGATCCCGAAATTATCGACTTGATTTCTCTCAAACCCTTCGACATGGAGACGATTAGCAACTCGATTCGCAAAACTCACCGGGTTATTATCGTCGAAGAATGTATGAAGACGGGGGGAATTGCGGCAGAATTAATTGCACTAATCAACGAGCAACTGTTTGATGAGTTAGACGCGCCAGTTGTCCGACTATCGTCTCAAGATATTCCCACGCCTTATAATGGCACCCTAGAGAGACTCACTATCGTCCAACCTCCCCAAATTGTTGAAGCCGTGAAGAACATGCTGGCGTTGCAGGTTTAGTCATTGGTCATTAGTCCTTGGTTTTCTGGCTAAGGACTAATGACTAAGGACAAAGGACAGAAGACAAAAGACAAATATGCAAAAACAAAGTTGGAAAATTGCCTTAATTTTGGCGCTAATCATCGGCGCGATCGCGACTATAATATTGATTCCCCCTCAGCTTGGCTTGGATCTCAGAGGCGGCGCACAACTGACGATTCAGGTACAAACTACCAAGGAAGCCAAAGAGATTAAACCAGAAGATTTGACAGCTGTTAAAACGGTCATTGAAAATCGTATTAATGCGCTAGGCGTTTCAGAACCTCTCATCCAAACTGTCGGCGCCAATAAAATTTTAGTGCAGTTACCGGGCGTAACCGACTCTCAACAAGCCGAACGGATTTTAGGCGGTACGGCACAGCTAGAATTTCGAGCGCAGAAAAAGGGAACGGAAGCTCAGTTTAATGCCGAGTATGCTATTAAACGGCAGTTAGAAACAGAACTCACCCAGCTCAGAAAAAATCCTCAAGGAAATGCTCAAAGGATTGCCGAATTAAACGAGTCTATCAAGAAATCGAACGCAGCGATCGCACCACTCTTTGAATCGGTCGGTTTAACCGGAAAAAATCTTAAAAACGCCTATCCGAGTTCTACTCAAGGCAGTGCTTGGGAAGTGGCCATTAGCTTTGATAGCGAAGGAGCCAACAAATTTGCCGAACTGACTAAGAACCTAGCAGGAACGCGGCGCAGTATTGGAATTTTCCTCGATAACGATCTTATCAGCGCTCCGATTGTTGACGTGAAATTTGCCACAACAGGGATTACTGGCGGCAATGCCGTGATTACGGGCAACTTTACCGTTGAAACTGCTAACGAACTAGCCGTCCAGCTTCGCGGCGGTTCGCTTCCCTTTCCGGTAGAGGTCGTCGAAAACCGAACTATTGGGGCAACTTTAGGACAAGACAGCATCCGTCGCAGTATCTATGCCGGAATGGCTGGCTTGATCTTGGTGTTAATTTTTATGGGAGTTTACTATCGACTTCCCGGACTAATTGCCGATTTAGCCTTGGTTATCTATGCGTTGTTAACGCTAGCTTGTTTCGCTTTGGTAGGAGTGACCTTAACCTTACCTGGGATCGCGGGATTTATCCTCAGTATCGGCATGGCAGTGGATGCTAACGTACTCATTTTTGAGCGCACCAGAGAAGAACTCCGCGCTGGCAACACCCTCTATCGGGCCGTTGAAGCCGGTTTTTACCGAGCTTTTTCTAGTATTTTGGATAGTAACGTTACTACATTGATTGCTTGCGGGGCGCTAGCTTGGCTCGGTTCGGGTTTGGTGAGGGGTTTTGCCGTTACGCTGGGCATTGGCGTAGGGGTCAGCATGTTCACTGCGCTGACTTGCAGTCGGACTTTCATGTTGCTATTGGTGTTGGGATTCCCAGGAATTCGACAAAAACCAGAACTCTTTTGTCCCAACTTACCTGCCTCGTTGAAGGGATGAGATGAAGTCAGAAGTCAGAAATCAGAAATAATCAATGACAAATGACAATGAAATTTAGCGCTATCAAACAGCAACGCATCTGGTGGACGATATCTTTACTGATAATTTTGGCTGGTGTCGCTGCCATGGTCGTTTCCTTTTCACAATTTCAAGCACCGCTGCGTCCTGGCTTGGATTTCATTGGCGGTACTCGGTTGCAACTCGAACTCGATTGTTCTGTAGCGGGAAACTGCGATCGCCCG
The DNA here is from genome assembly GCF_000317025.1 of Pleurocapsa sp. PCC 7327. Taxonomy (NCBI): domain Bacteria; kingdom Bacillati; phylum Cyanobacteriota; class Cyanophyceae; order Pleurocapsales; family Pleurocapsaceae; genus Pleurocapsa; species Pleurocapsa sp. PCC 7327. The sequence continues at coordinate 104,714 of NC_019689.1, forward strand.
ATTGACAGTGCCAAAGTTCGAGCAATTCTCTCCGAGCAAGATTTGGGAGATAGCAGCATCCAAGTTATCGAAAACTATGGTTTGTCGATCCGCAGCAAAACCCTCAATGTAGACCAACGAACCCAGTTAGAAGCTAGCCTTAACCAACAAATTGGCAAATTCGATCCCCAAAAGACTCAAATCGATACAGTCGGTCCAACCATCGGTCGGGAGTTGTTTGTGTCGGGGATGCTGGCGTTAATTGTTTCCTTCTTCGGCATTCTAGTCTATCTGAGCGTCCGCTTCCAATTTGACTGCGCTTTTTTTGCATTCATAGCCCTATTCCACGATGTCTTGGTTACGGCTGGCATTTTTTCTATTTTGGGTTTGGTCGCAGGCGTAGAGGTCGATAGCTTGTTTTTGGTGTCGCTGTTGACCATTATCGGTTTCTCGGTTAACGATACGGTAGTCATCTACGATCGCATTCGGGACAATCTGGTTCAGTTCCCCGATCTCTCGATTAACGAAACGGTTGATAATGCCGTCAATCAAACGTTAGGGCGATCGATCAACACGACCCTGACGACGTTACTCCCCCTAGTCGCTATTTTTTTCCTGGGGGGAGAAACGCTCAAGTATTTCGCCCTAGCGTTGATTGTAGGTTTTATTGCGGGCGCGTATTCGAGTATCTTTATCGCCAGTACTCTCTTGGCTTGGTGGCGCAACCGCCAGCCCAAATCGGCAGTCGCGAAGTCCGGCTCTTAACTAGAAGATATAGATAGCGCCAGTTCGATGCACGTTAACCGTGCTGTCCCCCGCCCGAGCGCGATCGCCCGGTAAAATCGTAACGGTTAGCAGATTGTTAGAAGCGGCTACGTCAAACTTCAAGCTACTAGCGAACTCGCTATTGCTTGGCGATGCAATGGGATTAATCAACAGGTTAGCATCGAGAGGAACGTAGGTTAAAGTAGCGCTTTCCCTTGACGCTAACTGTCTCGGCGAAAATTCATTGGTCGTCAAGGCGTATTCAATCTGCTCGCCTGTCTGGTTGATCAATTTAACTTGAAAAGGACGTTGCGGGTCGATTCTGGCGGCAGGTTGCCAGTAACCGGGCTTAAAAGTTTCAGCCGGCGGGTTAGTTTTTTTCGGAGCGGGAGTTGGGTTTTCAGATGCTGCCAGGGGTTGTGTTTCTGACAAGATAACCTCGTTTTTTTGGGCAGCGCTCAAATTGATTTGAGCTTGTGGCTTCGGTTGCGACTCATTGGCGTTGGAGTTGGCAGCAGCATCTGCAGGGGGTTGCTTTGGCGCAGGGGTTTCTCGAGCGGCGGGAGTTGGTTCGTCTTTTAAAGGAATCGAATCAGATCGTTCGAGAAGGGGGTTTTCGAGCGGTTCTGCTTGTCTGCTTTGAGGGGAGGCAGTCTCCTCAGACTGAGTTGCCTTTTTCTCGGAGTTTTCTTCGGGTGCTTTGGTTTGTCGCTCGACTTTTTGTTCTGTTTTTGCATTCACCGAAGATTCCGTTTGCTCCCCACCTCTTCGCGAAACTAGCTCGGAGATCTGACTTTGGAGGCGTCGCACTTTTTCGGTCAGCTCTTTTTGATAATTAGCGAACTCTTCTTGGGATTGCGAGGTAGACTCTGGAGTAGTGCTAGGTACTTCAGACGCTCCAAGCGATGAGTCTTTAGTACCGCCGAGGCGATCGCTAATCTCTTGCAATTCTTTTTTGCCCTCGAAGGAAGACGCTTCAGCTACTTTCTTCTGCGCTTGGGCATCCCCTTTGGCAGTTTTTGGCAACGGTCGATCGCTGGCACAGTTATTGAAAACTTCGCACACAAAGGCGATTTTAGAAGATCGCTCGCCAATCGCCCACCCTCCTATCAACGATCCCGCGACTAAAACGCCTGCGGTCAGCCAGCGCACAGAAGAGACAACCGACTGTCTTCTTCCAATTGGCTGAGAAGTTCGTTTTCTGCGCTGATGTTGGCTGGGAAGCTTACTTTTCGCTTTGGCTTGAACGCTCGTACCCCGGTCGATTTGAAGGCTCGTCCCTGGCTCTTGAATGACCGTGCGCTGCTGAGAAGGAAAACTTCTTTTCGCTGTCGATGAAGGGGGTTTGAGATAGGAATGAGCGATTAAGGTATCATCTTCGCTCCCAAACTCTGTCTGTTCTCCTTCGTTGCGATAGTAACTAGGGGGTTGGGCTAGACGAGGAGGCATCGATGAGAGCGAGCTTCTCTGCGGCAAAATAGTTGACAGAGCTATTAGGACTTCGCTGGCAGATTGAAAGCGGTCTTTGGGAATTTCTGCCAGCATCTTGTCTAGAATCAGGCCGAGAGAAGGGTGAAGCTTGACAAATTTTCGCCACTGCCACTTGAGAGAGTATCCGTCGCATAGTTCGCTGGGATGTCTTCCTGTCAGAAGCACGAGAGCGGTTACTGCCAGGGAATAGAGATCGCTATTGGGATAGCATTGACCGAGACGCAGCTGTTCCGGCGGTGAATAGCCCGCCTTTCCTACCATCGTTCCCCGAACTGAAGCAGCCGTTTCTTCGCTCCCGATCTGACTTCCTATCTGAGTGATCACCTGCTTGACTACCCCAAAGTCGATCAATACAGGTTTGTTCCCCTGGTTTGGGAACATGATGTTATCTGGAGAAATGTCTCGATGAATGATGTGACGACTGTGGATGTTCTCTAGAACGGGCAGTAGGTCTTTAAGCCATTGCAGTACTTCGACTTCCGAGAAAACTTTTCCCAGGGCAAGACGTTCTTGGAGTAGTTCGCAATAAGTCTTGCCATCGATATACTCTTGTACGAGGAACAACCGTCCTCGGTCTTCAAAAAAGCCAAAACATTGAGGGATTTGAGGATGCTGGAGCTTGCACAGAACTTGTGCTTCTTGCTCGAAGAGCGAGTAACACTTTTGTATGACCGATTCTCTGTTGTCTGCTGGGGCAAATTCCTTCAGGACGCGGAGCTGAGCCGAATTCTGGTTGTCGAAAACTAGATAGGTACAACCGCAACTTCCATATCCTAATGTTCGTTGCACCAGGTAGCGATCGCCCACTAGAGTCCCAGGAGAAAGTTCTGCTGTTGCCCTCATAGAAGAAGCTCTCAATTCAATAGAAACCGTGTTTTACGTTAAAAGTAAAAAGTAAAGAACTTGTTTAGGAAAATTTAATAATCTATTTTTTGGAATAGTCCTAATTGGAGGACTTTCCTTGATAGAGATTATGTTCCCTCGAAATGCTAATTTTATTTTTGTTAACTTAAACTCTTGCTTTGCTAACAGTTTAGCAGATAAAAGATCGATGACCTACAAACGCCGCCAATTCTTAATATTTATCGTGGGAACTGTAGGCGGTTTGGGACTCGCGACCTGCGCTCGCCAAGCACTCCCGAATCGCGAAACGACAACCGAACCGACCGCCTCGAACCCGTCAGCCGCCCCCAAAGGATTAACCGCTCCCGTGCGGGGGGACGCGCGCATCGTTGTCATCAGCGATCTCAATAGTTCCTATGGCTCGACGAGTTACGAACCAGAAGTCGATCGCGCGATCGCGCTCATTCCCGATTGGCAACCCGATCTCGTTCTATGCGGCGGCGACATGGTAGCCGCTCAAAAGCGCTCCCTCAGCGAAGCTCAGCTTAAAGCCATGTGGGAAGCTTTCGATCGCCACGTAGCGGCTCCCCTGAGAAAAGCAGCCATTCCTCTGGGCTTTACTATCGGCAATCACGACGGTTCGGGAGCCTTAGCGCGAGGGAAATTTATCTTCGCGCGCGATCGCCAGTTAGCCGCCGCCTATTGGAACGATCCCAATCATAATCCCGGCTTGCAATTTGTCGATCGCGCGGGTTATCCTTTCTACTACACCTTTACGCAGAACGGCATTTTTTATCTCGTTTGGGATGCTTCGACTCATATCATCCCCTCAGAACAAATCGCCTGGGCACAAAAAAGCCTTGCCAGTCCTGCGGCTAGGCAAGCTAAGATGCGAATCGCTCTCGGTCATCTGCCTCTCTATGCCGTAGCAGCGGGCAGAGATACAGCCGGGAATTATCTTGCCGATGCCGAGCGCTTGCGCTCTCTACTGGAGAGCTATCGAGTTCATACCTACATTAGCGGACACCATCACGCCTATTTTCCGGGAAAGCAGGGCAAATTAGAGTTGCTTCATGCAGGGGCAATCGGAAGCGGTCCTCGCAAGTTATTGAATAGCAATCTTCCGCCTCGCAAGACGCTAACAGTAGTCGATGTCAATCTCAAGTCCGAATCGACTGTCTACACTACCTACGACATGAAAACCCTCGCCATAGTTGACATCAAAACTTTACCGAGAATGATTGTCGGACCTAACGGAAAAGTGCTGCGTCGGGATCTGGGGTGAGAAGATTTAAGCAAACCCGATCTATTGAGAGTCTTCTATCCCTTCTACATCTCCTTTCTGCATTCGGAAGGGTACGCTCCTATGCAACAATAGTAAGGTTATTCAAAAATGAATGCTCGATTAGGCTATGAAGCCGATCTAGTAAGAGAGAGAGAACCAAAGATGAAAGTTGGCGATCGCGTTCGCGTTACTAAATCAGTTGTAGTTTATCATTACCCAAAAAGTAAAAACCAACCCTTGGATCTCAAAGGCATGGAGGGAGAAATCATCGATATCGTGACTAATTGGCAGGGAAGACCTGTCAGCGCCAACCTTCCGATTGTAGTTAAGTTTGAAAAAAACTTTAAAGCGCATTTTCGAGAAGACGAAGTAGAAGTTATTTAAATGCCGAAGTTTGAAAGTAGAATTCCGTGTTGCGATCGAAATGACTATAGGCAAACGAGTCAGCCAACGCACGAGAGGAGTGAAAGCCAAAACGACACTCCTATGTGGCTTTCTGTCGCTCGCGATCGTTTTAATGGCGGTCTTGGGTTGGATAATCCCTGCCTTTACCCAACAAGTCGTCACTGTCTCGGTTTTAATGCACGCTCCCGAAGCCGCCGAGTGGAAACCTTCCGTTGAAGAATTTCATCAAACTCACCCCAACATTCGCATAGAAGTTATTGAAGGTCCCAACGATGCCGACCAGCGAGAGGATCTCTACACTTCCTCTTTTCTGTTGGGAAATTCTCCCTACGATCTCGTTTTTATGGATGTTACCTGGGCATCGAAATTTGCGGCGGCAGGGTGGCTGATGGATCTATCGGATAGACTCTCTCCCGAACGGTTATCTGCCTTTCTGGAGGGGGATGTCAATGGCGGTCGCTATCAAGGAAAACTCTATCGCATTCCCCTGCGTTCCGATGCAGGTATGCTTTACTATCGTAAAGATTTATTAGAACGAGCCGGGTACGCCCCCCCCGAAACCTTTGCAGAACTGGTTGAAATCTCTCGATCGCTACAACAACAAGGATTGGTCGATTGGGGCTACCTCTGGCAAGGCAAACAATATGAGGGTTTATCAGCAATGTTTGTCGAAATTCTCAAAGGATATGGAGGATTTTGGGTCGATCCACAAACTTTGGAAGTGGGACTCGATCGCCCGGAAGCCATACAAGCCGTCCAGTTTTTACGCAGTACTATTGAGAAAGGCATTTCTCCACCCGGCACAACCACCTATACCGAAGAAGAAACCCGCCTCTTATTCCAAAATGGCAAAGCGATTTTTTTGCGCAATTGGCCCTATGTTTTTAGCCTAGCTGCCCAAGAAGGTTCGGCAATTATCGGCAAGTATGGCATCAAACCCATGGTGCATGCCCCAGGACGCGATAGCGGGGCATGTCAAGGGGGATGGGGACTCGGTATCGCCAAAACCAGCCAACACCCCGATGAAGCTTGGAAAGTTATCGAATTTCTAACGAGCGAGGAAATCCAGCGCAAATTTATTCTAGCAACGGGCAAAGTTCCCAGTCTCAAGTCTCTTTTTAACGATCCGACCGTTGTTGCTAAGTATCCCCACTACCCGCAACTGTTAGAAGTTATCGAAAACGCTGCCCTTCGCCCTCCTATCGCCCAGTATGCCCAGGCTTCCGACATTTTACAACGTTACCTCAGTGCGGCGATCGCTAACAGAATCAGTCCAGAAAAAGCGATGAAAGCCGCCGCTGACGAAACTCGCAGGTTATTAAATAGATAGAGAGATATATCTGGTTATTATAGAGATTCAAGAAATTCTAAAAATTGAGATGACTTTAACTTGCCAACAACTCCTACAAAACCATCCTCAAGTTTGGCAACAAGCGACAGTACATCCTTTTCTCGAACAGTGCCATTTAGGAACGATTCAACCGCAACAATTTAATACCTGGCTAGTTCAAGATTATCTGTTTGTAGTGGAATTTACTCGCTTTGTTGCTAGAGTTCTTGCCAATGCGCCCCAGGAACATTTTGATGTTATTTTAGACGGTCTAAGCGCCCTGAAAGACGAATTGATTTGGTTTGAGGCAAAAGCCGCCGAAAGGAAGCTCAACCTAAAAACCCAGAAACAGGCAACTACTACCGAATACTCGCAGTATATGGCTCAGACGAATGAGATGCCTTATCCGGTTCAAGCGACTGCATTTTGGGCGATCGAACTCGCCTACAATCAAGCCTGGCAATTACCCGGAACAATGCCAGAACCTTACGCAGAATTTGCCAATCGTTGGGGAAACCCAGGATTTACCGAATATGTAAAGTTGTTAGAAAAACAAGCTGACGAAGCTTTGGCAACCGCTTGCGATCGCATTCAAAAGCAAGCCGAATCCGCTTTTATCCAAATTGCCTGTCTAGAAAAGGATTTTTGGAACATGGCATTCGATCGGGCTTCGCGATCGTCTGCAGATAACCCCAAGAATTGAAATCATAGGGCTATCGCCCTACGATTTGGGTTATTTTTGCTTTTGAGAAAGCCGTTTTTTGAAGAAGAAACCAAAGCCCAGTGCCGTTCCTGCACCTAGAATAGTGAAAGGTTCGGGAGCAGCAGCAGTCAGAACGCGCAACTCATCATACCCCGTCCCCCGAATGTTAAAGCTCAAATCTAACGTATTTCCTTCACCGCTAATAAAGAAATCAGATAAGCCCTGGCGATCTTCAGATTCTAGCCCTCGCCAATTTCCCCCATAGGAAACGCCCGCAGCGCCAAAAAGCGCGTCACTTGCTTCGAGATTGCGGCGGCTCCAAATTAACCCCACAATAGGACTACTAAAGGTAATCGAACCGCTCGCAGTTTTCCAAGAATCAGAATTGTTCTCAGTATCAAAGTAAATGTTATAGCTATTTACTAACGTTCCAGGAGCGATTTTTCCAGTATTTAAAACAATGCCGCCATCAGGGAAAGCAACATCGGTAGTTTCCTCAAATACTTGAATCGTATCGGCTGTTGGCAAATTCCCTTGAGTCGGTGCAGGGATTTGATTAATTCCAGTGGTACTGAGAATCCCTGCCAATGCTGGCGCAGGAATTAGGATAGATGTCAGTATAGCAATAGACAGCTTTAAGGCTTGCATAAAGGCTTTTAAGATTGATGAGTATTTAACAAGATAAGTAAATTCTATCTGGTAAAGATTGGAGGTCTAGCATACATTTTTACCGATTTCCGAAATTTTACGGAATCTTTAAAAAAGTGAGAAAATCTTCTTTTTATTGGTCAATACTTGTAAATAAAAAACTCCCACAGTTTGAATCTGCGGAAGTTACCAATCGAGATTGCTTGAAGCGATTAATTAACCATCTCTTTTAGAAAGTTGTGGCGCGATCGCAGCTGTTGAGGATAGGACTTTTGACCAGTTAGTCTCAAAAAAGCTTTCTTGTTGTTGCACGATTACCGGGATGGCAGAGCGAACTTTCGTTGCGATTTCTACCGTCTTCAGATCGTAGGTATTCGTCGCCAACTTAGGATACAAACCGATACCGACAATCGGAATCAACAGACAGACAGTGATAAATATCTCGCGAGGCTTTGCGTCGGCTTGAAATTTTTCTAGCATCAATTCCGGATTGTTTTTTCCATAGAAGACAACTCGCAGCATTGACAGCAGATAAATAGGAGTCAGAATCAACCCGACAGCCGTCAGGAAGATCGTCACGACTTTAAAGGTAGAAGTGTAAACATCGCTGGTGGCGACTCCGAGGAACACCGTCAACTCGCCTACAAAACCGCTCATTCCTGGCAACGCTAAAGAAGCCATTGAAGCTGCGGTAAAGAGGGCAAAAATCTTGGGCATAGACTTGGCCAACCCCCCCATTTCATCCATCATCAGCGTATGAGTGCGATCGTAGGTGCTACCGCACAGGAAGAATAGGGCAGCCGCAATCAAGCCGTGAGAAACCATTTGCAGTACTGCGCCATTGATTCCCAAGTCGGTAAAGGCAGCGATACCGATGAGGACGAATCCCATGTGAGAAATGGAGGAGGAAGCGAGACGGCGCTTGAGGTTGGTTTGTCCGAAGGCAGTCAATGCACCGTAGACGACGTTGATTACGCCGAGAATGGCTAGCAGAGGAGCAAATTTAACGTGAGCGTGAGGCAGCATTTCCATATTCATGCGGATCAGCCCATAGCCGCCCATTTTCAGCAACACTCCGGCTAGAATCATGGAAACTGGCGCAGATGCTTCGCTATGTGCGTCGGGAAGCCAAGTATGTAAGGGGAAGATCGGTAATTTGACTCCAAAGGCAATCAGAAAACCTGCATAGGCGAGTACTTCTAGCGCAAGGGGGAATTGCTTCATTCCCAGCTGAGTCATATTAAAGGTAATGTTTCCGCCGTAGAATGCCATGCCTAAAGCAGCAACCAGGATAAAAATAGAAGCTAGCGCAGTATAGAGAATAAACTTAGTAGCGGCGTAGAGGCGCTTGTTGCCTCCCCAAATAGAGATCAGTATATAGACGGGTACTAATTCTAACTCCCACATGAGGAAGAATAGCAATAAATCTTGAGCGGCAAACACCCCGATTTGGGCGCTATATAATACCAGCATCAAGAAATAGGATAGTTTTGGCTTGTGCTCGATCTTCCAAGAAGCGAGAAGTGCCAGGGTACTAATTAATCCCGATAAAACAATTAGTGGCATTGATATGCCATCAATGCCAACAGTCCAATTTAATCCGATTTGGGGAAGCCAGGAATAGGTTTCAACGAGTTGAAAGTTAGTATTGCGAAAGTCGTAGTTGCTCCAAAAAGCGTATGCGATCAGAGCGAAATTTGCTAAACCTACTCCTAGTGCATACCAGCGAACAGTTTTGCCATCTTTGTCGGGAATGAGGGGAATTGCCAAAGAGGCTAGTAGGGGAAAGAGAATGGTGGCAGTTAGCCACGGAAGTTGAAAGGTGTCCATCATGACATAAGGAAAAATATTTATTTATTCCTCTTGTCATTATATTAAGTTTTGTAAAAATTGGAGAAGAGGGAGAATACCCAATCTTTGCGATCGCCTGGCTTGGAAATAAGTAATTACACGCATGGGAGTATGGGGTGTGAGTATGGGGAGTTGGAGAGGCAATTAACGACTGTAGGGGCGGGTTTTTGACACTAATTGTTGGGAAATCTCTCGTATTTTTAGATAAACCCGCCCCTACCAACCACTAACCACTAACAAAGGACAAATGACAAATGACCAAAATCTAGTTAAGAATAATGAAGTCACCTTTGCAATTAACCTCATGTCTAGCTCTCAAGAAACGGCGAACCAGACTTACCAAGCGATATTAGAAGCGCTAGAACAGTTAATTAAAGTCGTTGCTCGATTGCGATCGCCCGATGAAGGATGTCCTTGGGATTTGGCACAAACCCCACAAACGCTAATTCCCTACGTTATAGAAGAAGCTTATGAAGTTGTCGATGCGATCGCCACTGAAGATCCCAACGCAATCGCAGAAGAATTAGGAGATTTACTCTTACAAGTCGTTTTACAAGCACAAATCGCCAGCGAATCCGGTCAGTTTACCCTTAAAGAAGTCGCCCAAGGCATTACCCAGAAACTCATCCGCCGCCATCCTCACGTTTTCGGCGACGTAACTGTAGAAGATGCGGAACAAGTGCATCAGAATTGGGAAAAAATCAAAGCAGCAGAAAAGGGAGAAACTCCAGAAGAATTCCAATTACTCAGTCGCAAAATCAGTCGCTATGCGCGTACTTTGCCACCGCTGATGGCAGGAATGAAAATTTCTCAGAAAGCTGCCGCCGCTGGATTTGAATGGGATAATGTAGAAGGAGTTTGGGAAAAGTTTGAGGAAGAATTAGCAGAATTAAAAGAAGCTCTGCAAACTGAAGATAAGACCCACCAGGAAGCAGAATTAGGCGACGTTCTTTTTACTTTAATCAATATAGCTCGCTGGTATGGGTTAGATCCCTCAGAAGCTTTACGAGAGACGAATCGACGGTTTATTCAACGCCTCTCTAAAATGGAAACGTTTGTCGAACGTCCTTTGACGGACTATACGCTAGATGAGTTAGAGTGTCTTTGGCAAAAAGCAAAAGCCTACTTAAACGACGATCGGCGATCGAACAATTTATGATTCACAATTCACAATTGTTAATTTTGGTTTCGAGCAACTAACTTCAGTTACTGTTATGACAATTGACAAAAAAGATTTAACGACAACCGATCGCTCTCAATCCGAACCAACCAACTCTCAAAAAGCTCGAACTACTGCAAGGTCTAAATTTTGGCAATCTGTTTGGGAAAATCTGCAAATTGTCATTATTGCCCTAGTTATTGCCTTCTTAATTCGGACTTTTATTGCGGAACCGCGCTATATTCCCTCTGATTCTATGTTACCGACGCTACAGGAAGGCGATCGCCTGGTGGTAGAAAAAGTTTCTTATTATTTCCATCCGCCGCGACGAGGGGACATCATCGTGTTTGAACCGCCTTCGCAATTACAAATGCAAGGCTATGCCAAAGACCAAGCGTTTATCAAACGAGTTATCGGTCAAGCGGGTGAAATCGTTTCTGTCGATCGCGGTACTGTATACATTAATGATAAGCCTTTGCAAGAGAACTATATCCTCGACCCTCCCAACTACAATTTGCCACCTCTAAAAGTACCCGAAGGTCATTTATTCGTTATGGGAGATAATCGCAACAATAGCAATGATTCCCATATTTGGGGATTTTTGTCCCAGCAACATGCGATCGGTCGTGCTATTTTTCGTTTCTATCCTTTCAATAAAATTGGCAGGGTGGCTTCGATCGCTCCCCAGCGCTAGACGCAGGAATTTGTGGATTTGGCGCGATCGCGGGAACGATCGGCCTCGCAGATTATTGCAAATTTTTTGCAATAATTTTAAGATCGAAAAGCAATAACTTTATCTGTTCTCGTGCCAGTCACGTTGTCACTTATGCAAACTACTCTAGCCAACGGCAAAAGGCTATATACATTTAAACCGCGCGATCTCATTCCGCTACCGAGAGATGTTGTGTGGTTATTGCAACAAGGAGCAGTAAAAACCCTGACTTGGAACGAAGAGGGCACATTAATAACGCTAGGATACTGGGGAGCTGGGGACGTAGTAGGTCAGCCATTCTCTCAAATAGCTCCTTATCAAATTCAATGTTTGACTCGCGTCAAGGCGGTTTGTATTTCTTTGCATCAGTGGAATTGGTCGTCGGATGCCGTTCGTCGCTACATCCAGCAAACAGAGGAACTCTTGTATATTATCCGCTCGGATCGAATTCCCCAACGCTTATTCAAAATTCTGATTTGGTTGGCACAAAAATTCGGTCGGAAGGTTCAACAAGGACAGTTAATTGAGTTACCGCTGACTCATCAAGAATTGGCAGAAGTAGCTGGTACGACGAGAGTAACCGTAACCAAGCTACTCAATCAATTTGAACGCAAAGGAACGATTTATCGTCCTTACCGCCGTGCAATTGTGGTGCGATCTTCTAACCCTTATTACCAAGCTGAGTTCGATCGAAACAAGATCGAGGCTATACCTTGACAGAATCATTATTTTGTAATGGCTGATTGCTTGATGCTTCTGCCAATCTTTGCAGAAGTTTCAATCGCTCTAGACGATTGATAATACGAGCGATCAATTCGGGACCAACCACGGGCTTGCTAACAAAATCATCGGCGCCAGCAGCAAATACCCGATCGACCAACTTAGGGTTAATATTTGCCGTCAGAACGATAATGGGCAATCCTCCCCAATGACTATCGTTGCGAATCACTTGACACAGTTCGATGCCATTAACGTGAGGCATTTTAATATCCAAAATCAGCAAATCGGGAGCAACGGCTTCGAGGGTTTCCCAAAATCGACGAGGATCGTCGAGGGTCGTAACTTTGAGTCCCCAAGGTTCGAGCAAGGTTCGCAAAATCGCTAGAATTTTGGGATCGTCGTCTACAACCATCACGTGAGCATCGGGCGGTTTTCCCCGGTGCAGCACCCGATCGACCGCGTTGAGGACTTGAGCCGGAGACATTGGCTTTTGCAGGAAGGCGCACCCTCCCGAACGAACGAATTCAAGCCGTTCTTCCAACCCATCTCGATCTGTAAAGATTAAAACAGGGACGGGAGGCCTTTGATGCGCCAGTTGTGCGACAAGCTCGAAACTCTCTTCAGGGGACTCGGATAGAAAAGGTTCGAGCAGCACAACATCGGGGCTTCGATCTTCAAGAATTTCTCTAGCGAGCGAGAGACTGGTAGCACTTTCTGCCTCCATTCCCCAGCTTTCGGCTTCTTTAGCTAACTGTTGTACGAGTTGACGATCGCTCTCCACCACCAATAGGAAGGGACGCTCGTTTGACTGAGTTGCTCCTTCGGACAAAGAACTTTCCGAGGTGCGATCGATTTCGCGGCGCAAGGCTTTCACAAGCCGATGCAGTCGCAGGGTTTCTTTTTCCTCCCACAAGCGATCGATTTGCAATAATTGTTCGATTTTTCGCGCCAATTTAGACCCTTTAGATAACCCGAACGTGCCCAAGGCACCTGCTAGGGTATGAGCTTCTCGTTCGGCTTGCTCTTGCAGTTGTCGATCGTGCGATCGCGCCAACAGAACCGTGGCTACTTGCTCTATGACTTCCACCTGCTCGTAAATCCTAGATTGAAACCGCTTCCAAACCTCGGCTATGCCTGTTAGCGTCTGCTGTCGAGGATCGTCGTCACCAATGTTTTCTGCCGATTCGGGCAAACACATTGTTTCTTGTTCTTTGAGGCGGTAACCGATGCCGTAAACGGTTTCGATGATATCCGCCGGAGCGCCTATAGCTTTGAGTTTGTGGCGGAGTTCTTTAATATGGGTTCTGACGGCGTTTTCTCCAGGCAGCTTCTCGAATTCCCACAGATGGTCGAGAATGGCACCGCAGCTAAACACGCGGCGAGGATTGCGCAAAAAAAGCTCTAGGATAGCATACTCTTTTGGCGTCAGGGATAGGGGTTGTTCTCCGTAGGTGACTTCATAGGTACTCGGTTCGAGTTGTAAGTCCCCCCACTTGAGAACGGGGAGCGAGGCAGAACTTCCCCGACGTAAGAGCGCCCGAACGCGAGCTAACAACTCCTGCGAATCGATGGGTTTGAGGAGATAATCGTCAGCTCCTGCGTCTAATCCGACGACCCCACTTTGGCCGCTGTCCGCTCTGGTTAGCAGAAGAATCGGCAGCGTTTGACCGCTAGAGCGGATTTGCTTGCACAGACTAATCCCGTCGAGTTTTGGTAGGGTGGCATCTACGATGATTAGATCGTAGGGAAAGACATCGATTAACTCCCATGCCGTTTCTCCATCGCTGACGGTTTCAACGGTATAGTTTTGGCTGGAGAGAATTCTGTCGAGCGATTTGGCAGTCAGCTCGTCATTTTCTACCACAAGAATTTTCATCGCCGATGTCTCCGGTTTGCGCCCCCTTTCTAGAACCTAGCAGATCTGCACTCAACTATGCGCAACCCAATTATCAAGCTTTATCTTTTGCCAAAAATCTTTAAACTGCGATCGCATTTGAGTTACCATCTTTTGAATTTAATTTTTGTACGGGTGCATGGCAGTGCGCCCCTACCTAAACCCTTTCATCAAATCTTGTATAAAAACCGCCGTACTTTATCCAATATTGTTTGAGATCGCTATGAGGAGGAGTATGCAAGCTCGCTTTAGCTTGATAGAGAAGAACTTGCCGATGATTCCCAATCCAAACTTTTTTGATAGGCTCGACAGAAATTAAAGTGCCTCCCAAACTGGCAACGCACTCCTCAAATCGCTCTACTGCCGAGTATTCTAAGGTTTCAAAAATAAAAAAATTTCCCGAACAAATCAGGTGGCGACTTCGTATCCAAGCCTGCATTTTTTTGCGAGCTACTGGGGGTAGCATAATAGTTTCAAGTTCCGATACACTCATCGATAAACCCGATTATTTAACCTTTAAATCTGATGAAATTACAATGGAACTTCATCGGCAAAACTCTCTCGCTTCTCAAATCTCAAAGCTCCCGCAGTCGATCCCCACACTTGCTCGTGGGTATTGACATCCATGCCTCGATCCCAACTGACAAAGATCTTTTCTGTCAGTTCTACTTCGCTAACTAAGTAGGTTTGACGACCATTGCGTTCGATAAAACAGCCATTTCCTTCAACATTTCCCCGAAAAATCTCGTTCTCTTTTCTAAAAATCATCGAACAGTTATATCGTCTTTGAAGGCAATCGGGAGTAATGGTTTTCAAAATTGCTAAATCTCGTCCCGCACCTGCATAGCGCAAGGGATCTTCAAGGCTGTAATTTTCTACATAGATGGAATCTCCGCGATCGACCAAACGATGAACGCCTTGACGATAGGGACTCCAGAGATCGTAGTCATAGGTTTGCTCGGAATAAAACCCTATTCCACCAAAAAATTCCCAGGGTAAAGGACGAAAAAAAACGCGAATGTGAGCGTAGGTTTTAGGGTCTTCATAGGACTGTTTTTGATTGCTAAAATCCCCAGCCAGATAACGAGCTAGAGTCAGCATTAAATCGTTTTTCATCCTTCATCCCTCATTGTTTAAAAAACGAATTTCTGAAGAAAAAGAAGCGGTGACAACTCCCGAACCAGCACTGGTTTTAATCAGCGATACTCGCAAGCGCAAGTTAGGAGTAGCAAACCAAATTCTTTCTTCTGCTGCTGCGCGATCGTACTCGGTTTCTAGGACGAATACGCTATCTTCGGTAATGTGATACTTTCCCACCGAAGGAATGGTTTCTGCATACCCTTGGTCTCGGAGTAACCGTCCTTTGGTCGGGTTATCGGGATCGGGAATGGGAACGAGAACTGTCGTTCCTTTCAGTACCTCTTCTTCATTCCAATCCGACTCTCCTTCCCAACTCATGCGAAAGGGAGAAGTCGCAAGTTGGGGATCGATCTGGTAGGACTTACAGAGGTTAACGACCTCTGGATTATCTTTAGCCAAAGAAACAATATCGATGGTCGAAGTCACTGCTTCAAAGTGAGCAAAGGCGAGATGGTGAGCGCTGCGTTGCGATCGCCAACGTCCTAGAGAAAGTTTTACGAATTCGGTAAGATCCATTACAAAATTGTTGAATTTAGCTAGATAAATTAAAACAAGAACTCAGTAAAGCAAGATAAAAAGGTTGGCGATCGCTCGGTTCATTTTTTTCCCATTAAAGGCGAAGAACTCATTTTAATGCCTGCAATTCGACCGCCCAGGCGATCGATCCACTTCATGGTTTGATTGAGTCGAGAATAGGGAATCATTAGGGTAAAAGTCCCTCGCCGCTTGAGTTCTTGATGGCAAAAACCCGTCACCTCGATCGCGACTTTGCGCTCGTCGAATCCGCTTTGACTAGAAAAACCAATCATGTTAGCTAATCTCCATAAACCACTGGATTTTAGGAAACTCAGAAATCAGCTATCGGCTTAATCGCTAAAAACTGTGATAGTTGAATTAGCTAATTTCGCTAATCCTGAGAATTTTTGCGCCCATTCTATGGATGTTTTGAATTTTCTGAGATAGTTGGTCGTAACTCACTTCGTATATGACAGAACTCGTTCTAAAGTTGGGGGCGCCAACGGTACTTACAGTAATGCGAAAACGTTTGCTTGTATTGCTGTAGGCACCTGTAGGCTTGCCTAAAGGAGTCGCTCCTTCTGAAGCAGCCATACAATTGCTCCTATGTTTAAAAAACGAATTAAAAATGCAAAAGCGCTCTTAAAAACTAGACAGAATAGAGATGCAAAACTTGCATCTCTATCCAGACAAAATGCCAGAACTTATTGGATCTCTGTAATGCTGACAATCGTTCCGCCAGCTCGATGAATTCGCTGAATTTGCGGGGTCATCTTAGCGCCTGAAACAACATACTCGGTATTGCTGCTGCGACGAGGACTATCAAATTTAGACCCCTTCACCACGATCTTAAACATCTTTTCAGTTGCATCCTTATAGGCACCGCGACGACCGCCAGTACTCGGTAAAGTAATCTTATTGCCGCTATTGGTAGCGATAGCTTCGACCAAGCGAGAATCCTTAAAAGCACTATCCACGCCTGCATAACCCTGATATAGAGAAAGCGTGCGATTATAGCCGACTTGCTTTTGTCCTACTTGACTTTTTGCGCCTTGATAGTAAGGAACGGTATTATCGCCGAATTTCTCTTGATACTCTTGGCTGTCGATATAGGAGTCGATTTCTGCGTCGTATCCTGCTTCAATACAGATGCGAATATGCTCCGAAATCTCGCTGCGATCTAAGGGGGCACGACCGAGTAAATGTTTAAAATTTAGCTCTACAAAGCGATAGGGAGAGCAGGATTCAAAATAGCGATCGCGATATAAGTCAGATTTGGCAACGGCACGGACAAAATCGCGCACCGTTATACTACCATTTTTCAACTGCGATTCTGCCGTTACTAGGCGCTCGTTCTCCATCATGTGGGGATTGCCTAGCACTTGCTTGTACACTGCCCGAATCGCAATGTCTATATCGTCAAGGCTGCTATTAGGACGCAGTTCTATTGGAGTATCTAAAACTACAGACATTACAGTTCTCCTATTTTCAAATTTTCAATGCTTTTTGAATCAGTTATCCTAGGGGCAAAGCATGCTCTGCCCCTACAGTTTTTAGTGACTGAATTAGCCAACGGGCGTAATGCTAGCAATTACACCGCCTTGTTGGTGGATGCGCTGATACTCTTGGGAGAGTTGATTGTAAGGGACAAAATAGACTTTGTTGCTTCGACGGAATTTAGAGACTTTGTTGACCCGACCCGGGGAACTGTAACCCGTTACTTCAACGCGGTAAACCTTGCCGTCTTCACCAGCACCTGCACCCAGACGAGTACGGGAAGCCAAGGGACTTTCTTGGAACGACCAACCATTGCCCGCAGAACCACCAGAAGGCGGAATGACGGGAAGGGGCGTTTCCTGAATGACGTATTTATTCAATACGGGAGTTTTTCCAGCAATACTTCCTTTTAGGTCGCTGCTAGAGGCTCCCCGCAAAAGCGCAAACATATGAGTAAACCCAACCATATTTTGTCCTGGCTGGGTTTTGTAGCCTCGGTAGTAGGGAACGATATTTTCTCCGTAGGCGTTTTGATACTCATCGCTATCGATGTAAGAATCTATGTCTGCCTCAAATCCCTCGTTATCCAAGATGGTGCTGTGCGCTCTCATCTCTTCTAACCCGTCGGGAGCGCGACCGAGAAAATGTTTGAAATTTAACTCGGTATAGCGATAGCGAGGACAGGTCTCGAAGAAGCGAGAGCGGTAAAGATCGGATTTGGCAACCGCCCGTACAAACTCGCGCACGCTCAGTTCGCCTCGCTTGAATTTCGATTCGGGCACGAGCGCACGCTCGCTTTCCATCACATAGGCATTGCCTAAAATTTGCCGATAAACGGCTCGGATGACGGCTTCTGCTTCTTCTTCCGAGCAACCCGGTACCATTTCTACCGGAGGCGTGTCTTCAAATAAAGCAACACCTAATTGAGATGCGGGTCCAAAAGCCATTCAGAAATCTCCTTAATGAGAACAAAGGTTTTGGGAATCAGTTTCTTATTTTTGTTACAAAACTTAACAAGCTCGACCGAAAGAGATCTTCATCGGAAGAATTCCTCAAAACGCACAGCTTGTTATTTTAAAGTCTATTTTCTGAGAGCGACAGTCATCAAGTCTGCCAAATTACTCAAAACGCAGGAAATCTAAGCATCTTTTAGAAGATTTTAGCTTTCTACATTTTGTACGACCTGACAGCCAGACTGTGACCTGAGTGAATGTTAATACACTCTAACAAGTCTATTTATACAATGCTCCCTTAACCATTATTGTCAAAAATTGTAAAGATAGACAAATGATCGTTGTTAGTCGCGAAATTCCTAATCATATCGCTGCAATTCGCTCTGTTCTAGAGACAGCGTTCGATCGCCAAGCCGAAGCTAAGTTGGTCGATGCACTTCGCAGTCGAGGTGTCCTGACGATGTCCTTAGTGGCTAGCGAGAATGACCGAGTTGTTGGGCAGATTGCTTTTAGCCCCGTTGCTGTTGGAGCAGAAAGTTCGAGCCTCAATGCTGTCGGACTCGGTCCCCTAGCAGTTTTACCCGAATATCGGAATCGGGAAATTGGCTTGCAACTGGTGACAATTGGGATAGAAGAATGTCGGCAGGCTGGTTATGATGCAATCTTCGTGCTTGGCGATCCTGCTTTTTACTCTCGCTTCGGTTTTGCTCCTGCGTCAATTTATGGAATTGAGTTGGAGGGAGATTTCCCGCAAGAAGCTTTTATGGTTAGAGAACTGAATCAAGGGACATTCACCGATCGCGCGGGAGTAGTGCGATATCAGTCTGAGTTTGCAGAAGTATGAAACTTAAGTTTATATCTGATTCCTTAACTTTACCGAACAGCGATGGTGAAAGCCCTCCTCATTTATGGGAGGGATGAAACCGAGCAAGCGTCCAGCCAAGCTACTTTTAAGTAGCCAGTCTATAGTATAATGAGAGCAACAAGGAGGTGAGTTAATTGTACGGATGCCAGCAAGTGTTATTAAAACCTAATAAAGAACTATCGGCTATTTTGGTATTTATTTGCCAACAAGCGCATAATTTAACCAATATGGGCATCTACTATGCACGACAACTCTACCTCAAAGCCAAACGCTACATCGGCAAGTACGACCTAGAAAAACTCTACAAGAATAATCTTCACTACAAGGTTTTCCATTCTCAAGCAGCGCAACAGATACTGGGGTCGGTGTATGAATCTTTTGTTTCGTATAAGAAGTTAGTTAAAGCCTATAAACAAGGACAGATAGAAGACCAACCAAGACTTCCCAAGTACAGAAAGAAAGGAGGCTTGGCGTTAGTTTCCTATCCCGGACAAGCATTGAATTAAAAGACGGGAAGATTAGAGTACCGCTAGGCAAGCAAATTAAATGTTGGTTTGGACTAGACAGTTTTCAACTAACTATGCCTAGCAACATTAACTTCGCGGAGCTTAAAGAACTCAGAATTCTACCTAGAAATAAGTGTTTTTATGCCGAGTTGGTCTACAAAAAAGAAGTACCAACTCCAGAAGTAGATAAACAAAATGTACTGGGGATCGACCCAGGATTGAATAACTGGCTAACTTGCGTCTCTAATGTAGGCACTAGTTTTATCATCGATGGCAAATATATTAAGTCGATGAATCGCTGGTATAACAAGCAGGTCTCGACTATTAAAGATGGAAAGCCACAGGGGTTTTGGAGCAATAAGCTAGCAGCTATAACCGAGACAAGAAACAGACAAGTTCGCGATGGCATCAATAAGGCAGCTCGTCTCGTTATTAACCACTGCTTAGAAAATCAAATCGGGGCAGTTATTTTTGGTTGGAATAAAGGCAACAAGAGAGAGATAAAACTAGGCAAGAAAAATAATTCTGAATTTGTATTAATCCCAACAGCAAGATTAAAAGACAGAATTGAACAACTCTGTCGAGAATATGGCATTCAGTTTATTGAAACTGAAGAAAGTTATACCAGCCAAGCTAGTTTCTTAGATGGCGACTATCTGCCTACTTATGGTGAGAAACCCGATGATTGGAAGCCTTCAGGAAAAAGAACCAAGCTTGGTTTGTATAGAACTGCTAATAACTGGTATATCAACGCTGATGCAAACGGGGCTGCTAATGCCATCCGGAAAGTAAGCATGACACTGGGCATAGACCTAAGTGGAGTGTCTAGGGCGATTTTGACTTCGCCCCACAGGATAAAACTGTGGTCAGCTAATAAGCTCAAAACGTGGAGTGACGGTCTTTCAAGCCGTCACGAAACAACCTTATTAGAATTCGCCCTCATTCATGGGGCGGAGTAGTCAATTATGTTAATTTGCAATTTTAAGGTTAAAACTAAATATAGCAATCTTAGATCTTAGATCGTTAAGGATTGCTATAACTCTAATTGCAACAATCTGTAGCTATGTTATTAAAAAGTTCGTACTCTCACACCAAAGTTCCAGTTTCTATACTCAAAGCGATCGCTTTACCTTTGGGTATGGGCATTTTGCTGCTATCGACTAACCAAAGGACTTCAGCTCAATCTCTTTGGACAAATTCCAATCCCAAATCGCCCAACTCTGCTATTCAAGTCAGTCTAGAAGAAATCGGACGATCGCAACAAGAAAAGACAGAGGAAAACGAGCGATCGCGGCGAGACATCCCAGATGTTATTATCGATGATGAGAAATCTCAACCGGATGATTCATCCTCGACAACTTCTACCGATACTGAATCAGAAGACGAATCCACTCCTACTTCTACCGCTCCCGAACCTGAAGAAGAATCCTCGACCTCTGCCAGCACCGAACCTCGCTTTACCTGTCAGACGGTCAATGGCGAATACACGGTAATGTATCATCCAGAAAGCCGTCCGGGCGAAGCTTATGCCTGGGCAATTCCCCGTCAAATGGGCGGCGGTTGGTCGGCAGAACGCCGCTGTAGTGAAATCAGTCGTCGCCTAGAGTTCTATCGACCAGACGGGCTGTTGGAGATGAGAACCGCCGTAGAAAATAATTACAATACCGTCTGCGTGACTACTCAGAAAAATTCGAGTTGCCGCATTGTCTTTACCGTACCGCCCGGTCAAGATCCGATGGTCACTCGCGATCGCGTTTTTGAAAATCTGACCGTTGCCGATAGCGGTCAACAAACTCAGGGAGTTAACACCTTGGTTGATAACGGTCGCTCTAACCCAATTCTCGGTCAACTCGGTCAAGTCTTGGGTCAAGACCTATCCAAACTAGCGATGCGTACTAAGTCATCTGAGGCAATTAATTTGCGTCCTTTCCTCGATCGAGCTGATGGCGGAACGGGAACGAGGTTGCAAGGCAGTCCGTTTGGTTCTCCTAACTCTCGTCCTCAACGTTTAAAACCTGAGAATTTCCGTTAAAAGGTAAGTTTCTAGTTACTAATATCGCGATTCTCAACATTAAAATTTGTTGCTTTGTTGGCAACAAATGAGACGGCGCTCGTTGGCTTCCTCTATTCTCGGAGGAAGCTTTAATATACGTGCTATCGTCTATGTTTCAGCCGTTTCGCGAATATTTAGAAAAGCAGCTTTTTAGTCGCTTTGATTTACGCAGTCGCTCCATTCCGTCAGGATTGGATTACCAGGTTAGCGATCGCGGCAAGAACCCAGCCACCATTCAAAGTTGGTGCTATCAATGTCCCGAACTGCGAAAAATCCGCTATACCTACATCGAAGCGGGAGAAACGGCGCAAGTTTTTAATAGCGTTATTTATCCCAGTCATTGTTACGATCTGCCGTTATTAGGAATCGATTTTTTATCGTTTGGTCAGAAAAAAATTTTAGTAGTTTTAGATTTTCAACCCCTGTTTCGCGATCGCGAATATCTAGAGAAATATATCGAACCAATGCGATCGATTCGGGATAAATATAACGATTTGGCACAAAACTTAGAAATGAAATTTTATGATGCAAACCAGTATTTTTCTAAATACTTGCTGTTTGCAAAAACTGATAGCAAAACCGTAGTAAATCGATTATTTCCAGCCTACCGAGAATATGTCGAGCTATATTGGCAATTGTTAGAGCGAGCAACGCCTTTAACCGATCCAGAAGATATTCAGCGCATTGTTAAGGCTCAAAAAGATTACGACCAATACAGTGCCGATCGCGATCCTGCCTCCGGTTTATTTAGTAGTTATTTCGGGCACGAATGGGCAGAGCGATTCCTCTATGAATTTTTGTTTGAAGATGCCGTCCCTTTAGCTGTCACTTCAACCAAAAGATAGCCGAATAGTTTGCTAAATTTAGAGATGGGAACAATCCAAAATCCTTTCCTCCCATGACTCTATATCAGCCTTTTTTAGATTACGCGATCGCCCTACTAAAAGAACGGCTAGATTT
Organism: Pleurocapsa sp. PCC 7327; assembly: GCF_000317025.1. Taxonomy (NCBI): domain Bacteria; kingdom Bacillati; phylum Cyanobacteriota; class Cyanophyceae; order Pleurocapsales; family Pleurocapsaceae; genus Pleurocapsa; species Pleurocapsa sp. PCC 7327. The sequence continues at coordinate 126,989 of NC_019689.1, forward strand.
ATCCCCCTATCCCATTCCAGAGGGATTTGAGTACAAAGAAGGCACGATGGGCAAGGGGAAAAAACAAGAAGCAGTCGTTACGACTAGCTATGCCTTCAAATCTCCCAAACTTCGGCAAATTCGAGCCGCTCACGTTCGAGGAGGCGCTTCTCTACAAGTCCTTAATTTCGTCATTTTTCCCCATCCAGCCTACGATTTACCGTTTTTTGGCGCAGACTTAGTCACTCTACCAGGAGGGCACTTAATTGCTTTGGATATGCAGCCTCTCTTTCACGATACTGCTTATCAGCAGAAATACAGCGAACCCATCTTGCCCATCTTTAAAGCTTATCAACAACACTTACCCTGGGGAGGAGATTTTCCAGAAGAGGCAAAACCTTTCTTTTCTCCTGCATTCTTGTGGACTCGTCCTCAAGAGACGGAAGTCGTTCAAACGCGAGTATTGGAAGCCTTTAAAGATTATCTGCAAGCGTATCTAGATTTTGTCGAAAAAGCAGAACCCGTGACAGACAGCCAGCAACGAGAAGAGATTTTAGAGGCTCAACGGCGCTATATTGCCTATCGAGCTGCCAAAGATCCGGCGCGGGGAATGTTTACGCGCTTGTATGGAAGCGAGTGGACGGAGGAATATATTCATGGTTTTCTCTTTTTGCCCGATCCTCTCGCAAATGCTAATTGAGAAAATCACCAATCTAAAATTGATTGGCTTGAGCTTGTACGTTATCTAAAGTGCGATCGCGCCAAAAAACGATCGAATCATCAAGCGGTTGCAGCTTGGTTCCCGGATAATAAAATGCCAAAATCTGCTCGGCAGACCAACCTATATTGGCTAAATTATAGGAGCCAAATTGACTTAACCCTACTCCATGCCCGAAGCCGCCGCCAATAAAGGTATAGCCTCTTAATTGATTCTTTTCGTCATACATGGGTTCGAGATAAAATAGAGTGCTGCGAGGAGTCCCAAAGCAACTGCGAATCTCATTTTTGTGCAGTTCCAGCACCCCTTTATCAGTTTGTATCGCCATAGTGAGGATGCGTCCCGAAGGCGATCGCTTGGTAATTTCCATCCGCTGAATTGTCTGAAAATCTGCAAGGGGGTGTCTGCGTTTTTCGAGATATTCTTTTAAATCTTCATTGAGTTCTTGAAGAGTTCCTTTTCGATTCCAGCGAAATACTTTTTGTCCCGTTTCATTAAAACCCTCTTTCATGCCGATAAAACGGCGAAATGCTGCTTCATCTGCCAAAGATTGTTGGGACAAATTCCAAACTTGTCTGGGTGAATCGATGACGGGTTTTAGGTAAGGACGTTCTTCTCCATTCCAGACATCACTAAAGCTTGCCGTTATTCCACCCGTCGTTGAGGAATAGAGCGCATCGACCAACTCATTTTGATAGGTTAAAACTAATCCTTTAGTTTCGGCGATCGCGCGATCGGCTCGCGGATTGGTATTCGACAGTCCATAATACACTTGACAGTGTACATTTGCGCAGAGTTGATAATTATCTATCTGAAATCTTCGTAGATTTCGCAAAGCGTAGGTTCTCGCGATAATTGTCTGAGCTTTAATGGCATTGTCGGGAGCTTGATGTCCGATTTCGTAGGGGACGACTCCTCGCAAATAGGTTTCGAGCGGGACTTGATTGACTAGGGTAAAAGTTCCATAGGCATTCGGTTGCAGCCTCAACCTTCCGCCATAGATGCGGTCGTTATTTTTTCCTGCAATTACTTGGATGAGGTCGTTGCCAGCGCTAATCTCTAAATAATTTGGCTCGTAGCGCTTTCCGTTGACAGTAAAAGTCGGTTGGAATTTTTCAGAGAGAATTTCTGTTTCTAGATAGGATTGGTTGAATCCCCGCGCTCTGAGACTCTGCAATAGCAGGCGACGCAGTAGAGGATTTTTATAAATCTCTCGTTTTGCCCAAACCTCCCAGCGATCTGGTTGAGCAATTTCGACTTCAATTCCTTTAGTTCGCCATTCTTTGGCGCTATTTTCAGCCGTCTCGAAGGTAGAATAATTGCCAAGCACTACTCGTTCTGAGAACGTGGAAGCTTGCAAAGGCTGTTTTACTACTTGCAGTTTTACTTGGTTCGTTTTTAGGACTTGGGTTTGTCCGTTGCGATCGGTAAAAGTGAGCGTTAGGATATCTCCCTTTGTACTCGAAAGGGCGATCTCAGTATTATTTTCTTCGCCGAGTCGCTGGATGATGCCAACTTGCAGCTCAACATCTTTTGCTTTGACGCTTGGCGCCCATACTAAACCAAGCAATACGGGCAAGGTAAATGCGGTTAGAATCAATCGTTTGCCTGGTATCCGAGTCTGTTGTCGAGTGGTTGGCATATTGAAGCTCGATCGAACGGTTTATCCTAGCTTTTCATGATAGCCAACGACAAGCTCGTTTAGCTATTAAAAATACAACGCGATCGCCAATTAAATTGTCATAGATATTACCTGTCATTGGAGAGCGATGTGAGCCGAAGCGCAGCGTAGCCCTGAGCAACAGCGAAAGGGAAGTTCGCCAGGAACTAAAGTTCCTGGCTAAGAGTCAAAGTCCACTCAAGCTATCAGCCTAGAAATTTATTTCTAGGCATGTTGGTGGAAAGAGGCAAGCTGGTTGACTGACAAATCTTTGTCCCCTCATCCCTAAATCCCTTCTCCCCCAAGGGGCGAAGGGACTTTAGTCCAAAGTCTTAAGTGGAAAGCCCCTCTCCCGCTCTGGAAGAGGGGTTGGGGTGAGGGCGATTTGAGTTTTGTCAGTCAACTAGAGAGGCAAGATTTAAGCGATCGAGGTTTAGTCGCCTTAGTGTCAACCGATAACCGAATCTAACAACCTAACCTAATAACCTATCTCGCAGATGCTTAATTCTATCGCGATATTTGGCAGCTTCTTCAAACTCTAAATTCTTAGCCGCCTCTTTCATCTTCTCTTCAAGCTGTTGAATTAACTCAGGAATTTTTTCTAAAGGTAACTCATCTGAATGTTCCCAGACTTCTTCTAACTGTTGTGAATTCAACCTGCGAGAAATATCTAAAAAGTCAAGAATAGAATTATGCGATCGCGTTTTAATTGGCTGAGGAGTAATGCCGTGCATCCGATTATATGCCATCTGAATCTTTCGCCGTCTTTCTGTCTCTTCGATTGCTTTGAGCATGCTATCTGTTAAATTATCGGCATACAAAATCGCTTGTCCTCGCACGTGACGCGCTGCCCTACCAATAGTTTGAATTAAAGAACGCTCCGCCCGTAAAAATCCTTCTTTATCTGCATCTAAAATCGCTACTAAAGAAACTTCTGGTAAATCCAATCCTTCTCGCAATAAATTAACGCCGATTAAAACATCAAATTTTCCCTCGCGTAAGGATTGTAAAATTTCTATGCGCTCGATCGATTGAATTTCTGAGTGCAGATATTGAACCTGAATTCCTCTTTCTTGAAGAAATTCCGTTAAATCCTCTGCCATCCGTTTAGTTAGAGTAGTAATCAATACCCTTTCTTTCCGCTTGACTCTTTCTTTAATCTCGCCTAATAAATCATCAACCTGACCTTCAGTTGGACGGACAAAAATTTCCGGATCGAGAACTCCTGTCGGACGGATAATTTGTTCGATGACTCGTCCATTTGACTGTTCGATTTCCCAATCTCCCGGCGTAGCAGAAACAAAAATACATTGACGAACTTTTCTCCAAAATTCTTCTGCTTTTAAAGGGCGATTATCTGCCGCACTGGGAAGGCGAAATCCGTGTTCGATTAAGACTTTTTTTCGAGATTGGTCGCCATTATACATCCCTCGTAATTGAGGAACGGTAACGTGAGACTCATCTATGACTAATAGCCAATCTTTTGGAAAATAATCGACTAAACATTCTGGTGGTTCCCCAGGATTTCTTCCGGCTAAATGGCGGGAATAGTTTTCAACGCCATTGCAATAACCCACCTCTCGCAACATTTCTAGATCGTAGCGAGTTCGTTGTTCGAGGCGTTGTGCTTCTAATAGTTTTCCAGCTTTTTCTAATTCTTTTAATCGTTCTTTTAATTCTCGTTCTATGTTTTGACAAGCTTCTTCTAATTGTTCTTCAGGAGTGACGAAGTGACGTGCCGGATAGATATTCACCTTATCCAGACTTTGAAGGATTTCCCCCGTAACGGGATCGAGATAGCGAATTGCATCGATTTCATCGCCAAAGAATTCGACTCGGATGACTCTATCTTCGTAAGCGGGAACAATTTCTAAAACATCCCCTTTTAGTCGAAAGCGTCCCCGTACAAGTTCGAGATCGTTGCGAGAATATTGAACGGAAACTAAATCTCGTAATAATTGACGCTGATCGATTTCTTTACCAACTTCTATGGGAATAGCAGCTTTAAGATATTCAGACGGCATCCCTAAGCCATAGATGCAGCTAATTGATGCGACGACAATTACGTCTTTCCTCTCAAATAAAGAACGGGTTGCGGAGTGTCGCAACATATCAATTTCATCGTTAATCGAAGCACTTTTTTCAATGTAAGTATCGGTTACGGGAATGTAGGCTTCGGGTTGATAGTAATCGTAATAACTGATAAAATATTCGACAGCATTATTAGGGAAAAATTGCCTCAGTTCGTTACAAAGTTGGGCAGCAAGCGTTTTGTTGTGGGCTAGCACGAGAGTAGGCTTGCCAATCTTTTCAATAACCGAGGCGATTGAAAACGTTTTTCCAGTCCCCGTAGCGCCTAAAAGCGTTTGAAAGCGGTTTTCTTGTTGGAGAGATTCTACCAGTTGGGCGATCGCTTGGGGTTGATCGCCAGTCGGTTCAAAAGGAGCTTGCAGAGAAAATTGTTTCATCAAAAATTCGACGTAGGACTTTTCCCCATTTGGTAAAAATACAACGTTATCTCAATACTAGCGCTCATACCAAGCTTCTCGCTCGCGCCAGCGAGAAACTCGCGCTAGGTCATATTTGTCTAGGTCATATTTGTAATGACAACTCGATCTCGATCCAATGCTCAATTGTCGATGGCTTGGTCGTCTGGCTCTGGAAAATTGAGAATCGGCAAGCGATCGCCGCGAAAGACTTCTTCGCTGGCTTGACCTAATTCAATTAAACTTTGGGTTAGAGAACGAAAGGCTAACATACCGAACAGAAAGGGAGTAGTAGCCAAACTGAGCCAAAGGGAAGCGGGAAGGGGAGACTGACGAGAAGTTTTCAAGGCACTCTGTTGTCAATTAACTGACCGTTAAACCGGATTCTCTTCAATCGTACTAGAATTTTTTTCTATTGACGATCGCAAGGGTCTATTTTTCACTCGTCGGATGGGCAAGTTCGCAATTAAAGCCGTAATTCTTTGATCGCTTTCTAGGACAAATTCCATTTCATCGGAATCGATTTCTACATAGCGACCGACCACTTCTAAAATTTCTTGGCGCATGCATTCTAGCGCCTCTTGGCTCAATCCAGAGCGATCGTGAGCGAGGACAAGCTGAAGGCGGCGTTTAGCTTGTTCGCCGCTTTTCACTTGTCGCCGAAATAGTTTTTCCAGCAGTTCGAGAATCATACAAGCTATTAAAAATCCTTAATCTTAAAATAGTCTCCCGCGTCGATTTCTATGCGCCAAACAAACGGCGGATACGGGTAATGAGAGTATCGTGAGCTGCCATGAGGTCGAGAAAAGGGACTTCCTCCCCTTCTAAGCGTCTGGCAATGTTGCCAAACGCTAGGGCAGGGAGAGAAGGTTTTTCGTCGAGTACTAAGGGTTCGCCTTTGTTGGTTGAGATAATAATACGCTCGTCGTCGGGAACGATGCCTAGCAAAGGCACGACCAACAGGTCTAAAATATCCTCAACGCTAATCATTTGGTTAACCTGGATCAATTCCGGTTTGACGCGATTGACGATCAGACGGATGTTTTTGATATCTTCGGTTTCGAGCAAGCCAACTACGCGATCGGCATCTCGTACTGCTGCCATTTCGGGCGTAGTAACGATAATAGCTTCCTGTGCTGGAGCGATCGCGTTGCGGAATCCCATTTCGATCCCTGCTGGAGAGTCGATCAAAATATAGTCGTAGGATTTGGTTAATTGCTCTACCAAATCCTTCATTTGGTTGGGAGTGACTGCATCTTTCGTGCGGTTTTGCGCGGCTGGCAGTAACACTAGATTGGGTTGGCGCTTATCTTTGACAAGGGCTTTTTCGAGCGAGCATTCCCCTGCCAGAACATCTACTGCCGTGTAGACGACTCGTTGTTCCAACCCTAATAGCAAATCTAAGTTTCTCAGTCCGAAATCGGCATCGACTAGGGCGACTTTTTTTCCTAGTTGGGCGATTGCCGATCCCAAGTTTGCGGTAACGGTAGTTTTTCCAACCCCTCCTTTTCCAGAGGTGATGACGATAATATGACTCATATTCAGTTATCAGCGATTGGTAAACAGTAACCAGGTTATTAGAATTCGGAAGTCGGAAGTTAGTTATCAGCGATCGGTTATTTGATGAAAGGATTGGGGATTAGTTAGTAGGGGGCAAGTTTATCTAAAAATGCTAGAGATTTCTCAACAGTTACTGTCAAAAAACCTGTCCGTACAGGGTTATTGGATTAAAGGATGAAAGGATTTTGGATTGGTTAGTAGTTAGTAATTAGCAGTTAGTTGTTAATTTTCTCCCAACTCCCCCTTGTCTCCCCATCTCCCCCTTTCCCCTGTCTCCTCCCCTTCCCCTCTCCCACTCCCCACACTCCCCGTCCCTCATCTCTATCCTTCATACTTCGTCCCTTTCTCTACCCATCCTTTGGCTTTTTGAGAAAAAGAATAGGTTTTGGCAAAATCGATCGCGCCAGTAATGCGAATGCCTTGCGGGGTCATATAGGCGACTTCTGGCTCGAATTCCTTTGGCGCCACAGCTGGCGCTCTAGCAACGACATCGGCAATTCGGAGTTGGGTGGGTTCCATTCTCAATGCCATAATTCGACATTCGCGATCGCCCTTTACTCCCGCGCGAGCGATGCCTCGCAAGCTACCCCAAACGATAATGTCGCCGTCGGCTGCGATTTCACCTCCTGGATTGACATCTCCTACAAGGATTACTGTACCAGGATGGCGAATAGTAACGCCAGAGCGCACCGTTGTTTTTAAATAAAGCGGTTCGGCTAATGGCAAGACAATTTGAGCCGAATTAACCCCAAAAGGTTGGGTTAGGGTTTCTTGTTCTACCGAGTAGCCCGCAGTGGCAGCGGCTACTGCGGTTTGACGGCGACTGGTACGAACGCACTTTAGCAGAAGCTGTTCTTCTTTGAGGGCTTCCGCGATCGCCTGTAGCTGTCTGCCGTCGAGCAGACGATCTTGGGCGACGAGATAAACGACCGTTCCTGCTTGAGTGGCGCGATCGTTACTCTTGAGACAGTACTTGATCTGCTGCCAAGTTTGCGACCAATCGTTGCTCTCCTCTTTTTGAGGGAGCGTTGGTAAAACCAACAACAGTTTCTCGCCCTCACTTTTGAGATGAACTTGCGAGTAGCGTTCGAGAGGAAAAGGTGAAGGTTCTTCTTGAGAATCGGTTAATGGGAGTACGCGATCGGAAGACATTTGATGCGGGTCAATTGACTAAACGACATCCTAGCGCAATATGGGTTCTCAGTTACCAATATATGAAATTTTAATTTTTAGCAATGGCGAGCTTCAGCGATTCAAACGGCGATAAACCGTCACCAATCCTTGCGCGTCGCCAACATTACCGGGAAATAAAACCACCGGAAGATCGGGAAATAAGGGATGTCCGGCGGGAGTGCGGATCATCGAACATCCTGGCAAAATTTGACCGAGCAACCGCGCTGCGGTCAAGTTCAGTCCCTTACTCAGTACGTCATTCGAGGTAATCCCTCCTTTGCTGATAAGAAAGCCAATATCTGAAGGCAATCCTTGCACTACGCCCATCAATAGCGAAGAAACAACAATGCCAAAGTCCAAACGCTCTTGTACGGTTTCAAAGGCAAGTTCTTGGCGACTCGTATAGACGACGGGCGTTTTACCTGCTCGATGAACTTCTTTGACTCGTTGTAGCGTTTGCGTCAATAGAGTCTCTCTTTGAGAGGGATCGTTTCGCAATTGCGTTACATCAACTTCGATCCCGACTGTAGTGGGTTCTTTAAGTAATTGTTCTAATTGCTGAGTCGTTTTCTTAACGTGAGACCCCACTATCACTGCGCCCGGTTTGGCAGTCGGTTTGTACTTCGCCATGTCTTCTGGGGCGATGGGTTGTTTGCCCAGTTGCGCGAGAGAAGTGAGGATACTCGCGGCGCTGCGAAACAGAAATCGTTTTCCCGACGCCGCTGCCGCCAGAATATCTGTGGCAAATCGATCTAAATCGGCTTGAGTTTCTCCATCTACAACAGCGCAGCGATTGTCCTTTAAATTCATCAGGCGCTCTAGCGTTCCCTGACGAATATCTGCCAGTAAAAAGCGTTCTACCTCGCTAGCTTTGATGCGACCTTTGGTTTTTTCTTCCACGTAGTCGGGCAGGTAGCTGTGGTGATAGCCAAACACCGAATCGCGGGCAAATTCTGTTTTATGGACGGGCGTTTCTACGCCATCGACTATTAGGTAATGAATGCTATCGCGGGTGATTCGTCCTCCCTCAAAAAAAGCGGGGATGAGAAAATGCGCGTCAAAACCGCCCAGTTCTTCGGCAATGACATCGGTTTCGATGGGATAATGTCCCCGCAACGTTGAGTCAGAGCGACTGACAACCAGAAACTCTTCGATTTTTTCGGTTGCGATCGCAATTTTTAGATTGTGGCAGACTTCTCGCGTAACGCTAGCCGCTTTGTCTGGCGTTAAAGCTCTCGTATTGGTTAGGACGAAGAATATTGGAGAATCATCCGCTAGCCCCAACCTAAGAGTTTCTACGTCCCAACGCATTAACAGCAAGCAACTGTGGACGGTTTGAGACCCAGTAGGATCGTCGTCAAGGACAATAATTTTGGGTTTGCTATTCATTGTTTATGTGCAAAACTAGCCTGGATTATTGTCTCATGTTTGCATAATCTCAAGACGAGCTGACGATTAATCCTACTGGTTGTTGGTATTATTCCTCCTGATTTTCGGTAGAACTGTTATTAGTGCTGCCGCTACGACTGGAACGGTCATAACGTCTGCGAGAAAAACGCCCGGTTCCCGATTTATTAAACTGACGAGCATAGGCTTTGTTGCGCTCGGCTTTTTCTTTCTTTAAGTTACGGCGTTTAGCCACGATTACCTCATTAAAACGACAAAAACCTCTGGTATGAGTTTTTTCAACCAAGTCTAAATCCTCCAGAGGCATCTCTAGATTTAGATGTTGTTATGTTAGCTTGACTACCGGAAAACGATCGGCAAAATTTTCCTAGTATCGAGTGCGATAGCTGCCCCTATTTGGGTTATCCTCTCTAGGTCTGGCTTTGTTAACTCGTAATTGTCGCCCCATTAACTCAGTCCCGTCAAGATCTCGAATGGCCTGCTCTTCTTGGTCTTCTGATGACAGATCGACGAAAGCAAACCCTCTCATTCGCCCGGTTTCTCGGTCTAGGGGAAGTACGACTTTCTTAACTATACCGTACTCGGCAAAGATTTCTTCTAAGTCTTCTTTAGCAGCTTGGTGGGATATGTTACCAACGAAAATAGTCACAAACGTCTCTCCATCTGAACGATTGCAGGGTTCAGATGAAGCTCGGCTAGCGATGCTCAAAAACTCTTCCGAGACAAATTTTTAAAAATTTCCTCGAATTTGGCGCGAAAAAGTTCGCACAGATTAATGAACCACTAATGAAACCGAACTTGCATCTAGAATATACACTTGTCCAGTTTAATACTTAATTCCTCTGTTCGGGTGAGAAAATTGCCTAGAAATTCTTATCGCCCCGTTCGACAGATCTTTTTGAGTCGGGAGTCAGGAGTTATAGAGACGAGTTTATCTAGAAACTCAACCGACTTACCGACATCTATTAGGAGTCTCAGCTTGACAATTCCTTGATTGAAAAGGTTGTTTTGATTTTATCAGCAGAAATTGGAGATGAGAAATTGCCTTGTATAAGCTGTTTGAAAGCTACTACGGGTGGGCTAGCTTAGTCTAGTCGCAGATTCATTCAAAGATCGTTCTTTAGATAGATTTTTTTTACATTCAAGTATCGTTAATCTATTCTGCATTAACAAAGATCGCCCTTTGTGTTGAATTTGTCTCTGGCTTAATCAGAAATCATTCTCGACTTAATAACCGATTTGGCGATCGCCCCAACTGTTGAAAAAAATCTAAAAATCTATACTTGATAGATTATCTTGGCGCTGCAAGTCGGGGGAATTAATATTTAATCCTACCAAGCTGGGTTTTCTTATTTCAATTTATATAATTTAGATTTTCTATATTTTTAATGATTTTTTAGGAGCAACCCTTTATTTTAAGAGCTTTAGGTTATATACTAAATGGTGAACAATTAGTTCTATACTCAATATTGGCTATCTACTCAAGATGGCTTGTCTACTCAATTACCAAGATTTTTTTAGTTTGCTTTTCGTTGCAAAATTTAACAAAGAGACTGACCGCCTTATCCGACTTAAATTCCCTAACCTACTGTTAAAGTGCGCTCTCTCAAGAATTAATAATTAGGCGGTATCATTTTAAAAAACTGTTACATACTTTTTAGAGAAAAGCTCAGAGACGTACTAAAGCTACGCAAGCGATGCGCCCAGGTTTAGTGCCGTTAACACTAAACCTAGACGACTTTCCCCTTGTTTAGATACCTCAAGATGCAATCACAAGGAGATACAAAGATTATGGCACAGTTTATTTTTTTCGTCTCAAAACCCACACTGGGCAAAAGTTTTACATCGAACGACAATCTTGTTCGCTCGAACTCTAGCTCCCCTTTACAAACGCGCAGAAAAATTTGAGGGGACTTAGAAAGAAACTTTTCTCAACATAGCCTCATACAGGCTCAAGGCAGAAATTGTACATCGAACGACAACCCTTTTTGGCTGTCAGGGGGTTTTAGTATCGATTCATCCTGTGTTGTGATGTACTTCTTTTGCTTTTGCCGACAGAAACTTTTGGCGATTTTGATGCCAGAAAGTTTTAGAGTTCTATTGCTGCAAGAAAGCTAAAAAAATGAAACAGAATTCAGGCTTGCCAAGAGAGCCTTTCCTTGTTAGCTCGAAAGATACAGCTCAACTACAGCAAGTACTTTCAAGACAGTTAAGGCTCCCTCCAGAAGAGAAAGCGCTCATCTCGGATTTATGCAAAGCGTTTGAGATGGTTGAGTTCGAGCTAGGGAGTTCGCTGACAATTTCCTCCGCGAGTCGATCGCGCGATGACGTTGAGACGGAAGATAATTCTCAATATTTTTACGTAGTCTGTCAAGGACAAGTCCGATTGCTCGGCTTTGACGCACAGCAGGAAAGGCAAGTGTCCGCACAGTTGTTAGCAGAGGGGAAATCCTTTGGGGGCGACTCTTTGTTTGGCGAGATGTCCTTGCCTTACCGAGCGATCGCAGCCAGTTCGACTCAAGTTGCTAGAATCGCGATCGCCGAGTTGCAACCTTGGCTTAAAAAGCTACCCTCACTTTCAAGCTACTGGCTTGCCGAAACCCAACATCGGCAAGCCTTAATCTTTTTTAAAACCTTGACTGCCTTGGGATCGCTCTCCAGTCGAAGGCTCCAGCAACTCTTGCCCTGCCTGGTAGAAAAACGCATTGCAGCCGGGGAGTCGCTCGCGCGAGCGACTCCTTCAGATATTGGTCGCTACTGGCTGCGCAGCGGTCGGATTCGGTCTCAACCGCTGGAGATAGGAAATTCTTGGGGATATCCAGAGCCGATCCCAGCCGATTGGGTTGCCCAGACCGATCTGCTAGTCTATCAGCTCCCTAAAGCCCATTGGGAAACCGTACGCGCGCTCGATCCCCAGCTAGCTGCTGCGTTGGAAGAAAAGTCTTCCTCCGAATTAGAAATAGCCGCTCCTAACGGACGCCAACCCGATGGGGGAGAAATGGTTTTCTCCCCTCCCCCGGAACCCTCACCCGATCGCGATCGCATAGATTCTCAAGCCATTGAATTTCCTCAACCCTCGAAGCACCGCCGCTGGTTTGACAGAGGTTGCCCCTTCGTCGAGCAGCAAAGCTCCTCAGACTGTGGTGCAGCTTGCTTAGCAGCGATTAGCCAGTACTGGGGCAAGCACTTCAGCCTGAATTCCCTGCGCAATCTAGCCGGGATCGGGCGTGCTGGCGCTTCTCTAAAAGGATTAGCCAAAGCAGCAGATAGCCTGGGATATCAAGCTCGACCCGTGCGAGCGAGTTTGAGCCGCCTGCTGGAGCAAGATTTCCCCTGGATTGCCCACTGGCAAGGCGATCATTATATCGTGGTCGATCGCATTAAGGGAGACAGGGTTCTAGTCGTCGATCCCGCGCGGGGCAAACGCTGGCTGTCTAGAGGGGAGTTTCTTTCAGGCTGGACGGGCTATGCGCTGCTGCTAGAGCCAACGGAACGCTTATATGCAACCCCTGACGAGAAACGCACCCTCAGTCGATTTTTGAGCGTGCTTTTGCCCTATCGCACTTTGGGCGTGCAAATTATCTTGGCTTCGGTGCTGATCCAGGTTCTCGGTCTGGTTAGCCCCCTGTTTACCCAAGTCATTCTCGATCGAGTAGTAGTCAACAAAAGCCAAGTAACCTTAAATTTCTTTATTGCGATCGCGCTGCTTTGCGGGCTTTGGAGCATCGGTTTGTCCTCAGTTCGGCAATACCTGCTCAGCTATTTGTCGATCCGATTAGACCTCAGCTTGATCGGCGGTTTTATCAAACACGCGCTGACCCTGCCTCTCAAATTCTTTGAATCGCGCCGCGTGGGGGACATCCTGTCGCGGGTTCAAGAAAATCAAAAGATTCAGCGTTTCCTAATCCAGCAAGTCCTCCTGGCTTGGTTAGATTTCGTCACGGGATTCATCTATTTAGGGCTGATGCTCTATTACAATTGGCGGCTTACTCTCCTCATTCTGTCTCTGATCCCGCCGATCGCGATTTTGACCCTAGTAGCAACCCCACTCCTGCGGAAAATATCGCGAGAATTTTTCAATGCCCTAGAGAATCAAAATTCCACTCTAGTAGAAATGATGACGGGGGTAGCTACGATCAAAGCTGCTGCTGCCGAGCCAGAAGTGCGCTGGCGTTGGGAAGGGCGGCTGACCGAGCAACTGAACGTACAATTTAGCGGGCAAAAAGTCGGGATTAACTTGGGAGTTGTCAGCGGGCTGATTAATTCCCTCGGCAGTCTTGCCTTGTTGTGGTACGGTGCAACGCTGGTAATTCAAGACCAACTCACCATCGGTCAGTTGGTTGCCTTCAACATGATGATCGGTCGAGTAATCAGCCCAGTGCTGACCCTGACAGACCTCTGGGACGAACTGCAAGAAGTGCTGATCTCGGTAGAGCGGCTCAACGATGTCTTTGATACCAAGTCAGAAGACCCTCCCGGAGAGCAAATGTTGCTTTTGCCAACTCTGCGGGGCGAGGTGCGGTTCGAGGATGTTACCTTTCGCTACGATAGCGACGAAGATCGCAATACGCTCCAGAATCTCTCTTTTGAAGCGCAACCGGGACAAACGATCGCGATCGTGGGACGCAGCGGTTCGGGAAAGACGACTTTGATTAAGCTATTACAAGCCTTATATCGACCTACTAGCGGTCGCATCTGGATCGATGAGCACGACATCCGTCATGTTTCTCCTCAGTCGTTGCGATCGCAACTGGGCGTAGTACCTCAAGAGTGTTTTTTATTCTCCGGCACCATTTTGGAAAACATTACCTTCTTTCGACCCGAATACACGCTAGAGCAAGCTATTGAGGTCGCCAAACTGGCCGAGGCACATGCTTTTATCCAATCAATGCCCTTGGGATACAACACCAAAGTCGGGGAGCGCGGAGTTAATCTTTCTGGCGGACAGCGACAGCGAATTGCCATTGCCCGCGCCCTGTTGGGAAACCCACGCATTCTCATTTTGGATGAAGCTACCAGTTCCCTCGATACCGAGTCCGAGCGGCGCTTTCAGCAAAATCTCGCTCGCATGAGCCGCGATCGCACGACCTTTATCGTTGCCCACCGCCTTTCGACAGTACGCCATGCCGACCGCGTTCTAGTGCTAGATCGAGGCGTTCTCGTCGAGCAAGGCACCCACGCAGAACTGATGGCACGACAGGGACTTTACTACCACTTAGCACAGCAGCAGCTCGATCTTTAAAATCTACGACATTAGTCATTGGTCATTAGTCATTGGTCATTAGTAGTACAAATGACAAGTGACAAAGGACAAATGACAAATGACAAGTTAATCAAATCGCATAAATAATAAAAAGGATTTCTATGATTCGCATTTTGCTGGTAGACGACCAAAAGACGGTTCGAGAAGCGCTCAAAGCCAAGCTAGAGCTATCTCCAGATCTAGAGGTATGCGGCATCGCTAGCGATGGCTATGGCGCGATCAAGCAAGTTAAGGCTTTACAACCCGATCTCGTTCTCATCGACCTGGAGATGCCTGGTTTAGATGGAATCAGCGCTACGCGGATTATCCGCCAGAACTTTAAAGACATTAAGGTTCTCGTTTTAAGCGTGCATGACAGTGACGAATCCGTTATTATCGCCATGCGTGCCGGGGCGATGGGGTATCTCAACAAAACCATTTGCGATCGCGAACTCATCGAAGCAATCCGGTTTGCCCACAAAGGGTACGTTCAAATCGGGCCGGGACTGTTAGAAAAAATTATTTCTAGAGGTGGAGAATCCAGCTCCCAAACCCCTAAGACAATTTCTAACGAGACGTTAGACAGTACTAGAGCTGCACGCCTGTCATTGGTGCCAGCGGCTGAAGCTGTCTCGACTTATGGAGGGATGACCGGGGCGACAATGACACTTGCCGAATCTCCTGCCTCTTCCACACCCCTAGCGGCTCGGACAACCGCTTGGTCTGCTGATTTTCAGGCATTTTTGGATCGACCGCCCGCCTCTCTCCCTCGTCGTCTGATTGTCGGCGGCATCGCTTTCTGCCTTGTCTTTGGGATTATGGCTTGGTTTGGTCGAGTCGAGGAAGTAGGGAGAGCCACAGGACAGTTAGTGCCAAAAGGAGAAACCTATAAAGTCGAACCGATTGAATCGGGCAAGGTCACTCGCATTGCCGTGAAAGAGGGCGATGTAGTAGAAGCCGGACAAGTATTAGTCGAACTGGATACCGAGCTGGCGAAAAAAGAAGTCGAGCGGTTGGAGCAAATACTGAGTGCCTATCAATTTGAAGGTCGCCAAAAGCAAGATCTGCTCGATCGCGCGCTTCTAGAAGCTCAAACCCTAAAAGCGATCGCAACTGAAGACGCGCAAGAACAGCGTTTGGCGATCGCTCAAGCCAGAGAAAAAGTCGCAACCAAGCGAAACTTACTGACTCAATTGAGTTCGGAAATAGCAGCTGTTCGGGCAAGAAAAAGCCAGATTAAACCCCTCTCCACCGTAGCGAAAAGACGGCTTGCGCAACTGGACTCAGAAGAAGCAGCCCATCGAGAACGGCTAAAACGGCTTAGAGCCATGCAGAAAGAAGGGGCAGTCTCCCTCGAATATATCTTTCAAGCCGAACAGTCCCTGCGCCAAGTCCAGCAGCAGATCGCTCTCAGCCAGTTGCAAGAGATAGCCAATACCGACGAGCAACTATTTCAAGCCGAACAGTCCCTGCGCGAACTCCAAGACCGCATGACTCAAAGCCAAGGCGAACTCTCCGCCTCCCTCAAAGAAGCCCAGCGACTTGAGACAGAACTGAATCAGAAAAAAGCCCAGGGGCGCAAAATGCTGCTAGAAGCCGAGCAACGGATTCAGCAACTCAAAGTTGAAAGCGCTCAGATCGAAGCCAAGATTGCCGAAACGAAGAATTTGCTAGCCAGCGAGCGAGCTAAGCTCAAACAGAGATTTTTCCGCGCCCCAGTCGATGGAGTCGTCTCGCGCTTAAATCTCAAAAACGCTGGCGAGGTGGTTCAGCCTGGAGAAGCGATCGCCGAAATTGCTCCCAGCAATGCACCGCTGGTTCTTTCAGCCGTCCTGCCCGACCGAGAAGCGGGTTTCGTCAAGAAAGGAATGCCAGTCAAAGTTAAATTCAATGCTTATCCCTTTCAGGATTACGGGATTATCTCCGGCAAAGTCGTCTCCATTTCTTCCGATGCGGAACAAAACGAGCAACTGGGCACAGTCTATCGGGTGAAGGTGGAATTGGAGCGCAATTATGTTAATGAAGGAAGACGAACCATCAGACTCAAGGCTGGTCAGACAGGCAGTGCCGATATAATCATTCGCCGCCGTCGCTTTGCAGACATTCTATTCGACCCAATCCGACAGTTGCAGCGCAGTGGCATCGATTTATAAAGCTGTACGGGTACGAAAAGCTCGACCCCTACCAATTGGTATCACTTTACTTAGGAGTAACCATTCCTATGAATTCCCAATTTTCTGACTCTCAGCCCAAATTAGACAAGGCGATGACAACCGAACAATTCAATCGAATTGTTGAAGCAATTCTTGCCGGAAAATATTCCTGGGCATGCGTTCTCATCCTGCGCTACGCTGGATACAATCCGCTCCACTACATCCCCTATACCACCTATATCCGATTAGTTAAAGACAACCCGCAAGGGGAGGCTCAAAACCGCAAGAGAAATCTCGAAACCAAAGCCAAAAGAAAATTTTCCCAGGGCGACTCCAGCCAACTTACCGATCTCAGTTATTTAGAGACGATTGAAGAGAAAAGCGGAAGGATCCGAGGCGGCAATCGCTCCCGATGGGGGAACGAGCGACTAGAAAGCTACTGCTCGCTTGCTAAGAATTTATCCTTCAATTTCAAAAGGTTCGGCGAAGAATTTTTATCGCGAATTAGATCGACTGGTTTGACCTCGAAAAGTAGTGCGATCGCAATTTCTAAAAACCGCATGGATGACATTGCTCCTTCTTCGGGCCTCAATAATTGCGAAAGAACCCAATTCTACTGCGATCGCGGTTTTTCTCAAGACGGTTCCAGGACTTTTACAACTCCCCGTAGAGCCAGCCGTTGTTAGTGAAACGCTCGAATGCAGCTTAACGACGCCAACGTAGATCGATCGGAATTGAAAAAAACTTTCTACCAAATTGGTAACACCCACCTAATTTTTCTCGGTATCGTAAGAACGTAAATCAAGTTGCTCTAAGCAATCGGTTAATTAAAAAGGAGAAACTCAATGATTCTATCTGACCTCAACTATTTAGAAATCGTTGACCAGGCAACTGGTATCGTCGGCGGCGGCGGCGTTCGTTTTGATAGCAGAGTCAGAGACAGAAGAGATCTCGATATCAGACGTAAACTTGACATCGACACGAAAGTCCGGGCTAAGGCTGATTTCAGCGGTAACTTTGCTTCCGTATCTGGCACTGCTGATGCCCTAGGAAAAGACACTTACACCGACATTGTAGGTGGTACTCAAACGGTGGAAAACAAATCCTCCGAATCGTTCCTTGACGCTATATCGATCAGCAAATAAGTCGGCAGACCTCAATTTACTCATCTGCGGCAATAAAAAATAACCTAACCTAGCTGTGTGGCTAATTTGGCATGGATTTGACAATCTCTACACAGCTAGGTTTATTTAGACTCAGATCTTGCACCTTTGGCATCAACGCCTAGAACTAAAGTTCTAGGCTCAAAGCTCAACTCAATTAAAAATGATTGCTCTTGTTGGGTTAAGTGTAAACCAGCCGCTTAGGTTCTGAGTTGTTGTCTTGTGCAATAACTCAAGGGCTACCAAAAGCCCGCGCCATACCTGTTTAGGGTTAGCGCTGGGTAGTTTACTTAATGGAGAGTCGATTATTGCTGAAAGACGATAAAGTATGACCGACAGCGAGGCAAACCAAAGGAGGATAATTAATTTTTCGGGCGTATCCATTACTCCTGAAGAGATTGTGGATTTCTTGAAGCACGAGATGCTTCTCAAAGATCTTTGTCAGAAACTGGTGTCTCAAAAAATTATTGCCCAAGCTGCTAAAGACAGGGGCGTAACCGTTACGCCGGAGGAAATTCAAGCCGAGGCAAACGACATCCGTTACGAAAAGCGTTTAGAGAAAGCCTCAGACGCGCTTGCCTGGCTAACCGAGCAGATGATAACTACAGATGACTGGGAGACGGGAATTCGCACTCGCCTGCTCGCTCAAAAATTAGCTGAGCATCTATTTGATAAGGAAGTAGAAAAGTTTTTCGCTCAAAATCAGCTCGATTTCGAGCAGTTCGTTCTCTATCAAATTGTCGTTCCCTACGAGCAGCTAGCCTGGGAAATCTATTATCGAGTTGAAGAAGAAGAAATCAGTTTTTACGAAGCGGCTCACCTTTACGATATTGACGAACGGCGCAGGAATTACTGCGGCTATGAAGGAAAGCTTTATCGCTGGAGTTTAAAACCCGATATTGCGGCAGTCGTAATGAGCAAACCTGTCGGAAATATTATCGGTCCGCTCAAAACAGATCAAGGATATCATCTGCTGATGGTAACGGAGTTTATCCCTGCCGAACTCAACTCTGCCAGCCGTCAGGAGATTATTGATAAGCTATTTGAAGAGTGGCTAGAAAGTGAGTTAAACTACCTGCTTAATCGCTAAGAGCGAGTTCGGTCGATCGCGATTTGGATCTGGTTTTGGGTTAATAGTTAATAGGAATTACTTTTAATTAGACTTCAAAATACGCTTTAACGTTGAGGCAGCACTTAGGGCGAGTAAAGCTAAACCGAAGCTAGCTTCAGGTACTGACACGGGCGGATCTGCAACTGATGCATTATTCGTTTGACCTTGAATTAAAGTTAGATTAGTTGGGCTATTGAAGGAACGCTCAAACGAACCTCGAATCGAAATGGAGGCAAATTCTTCGTTTCCTCCAAAAGATGTCGTTTGTGAATTGTCAGTCAACGTGATGTTGTCGCTAATCTCAGAGAGCAGGAAATCGTTGGTGTCGCCTGGAGTTGATAAATTTCCAACAACAAGAAAGTCATCTAAGACAGTTGCGTTATCGAGCAACAAGAGAGTTATATCGCCAGCAGCCGTTGCAGCTTCGGTTTTGGGATCTTGAATTGAGGTTTCGAGGTCTAATAAACTGGCAAAATCAAATGAAAAAGTTTCGCCTGCTTCTATGGCAAAGGTGCCGAGAACTTGAGCTTCGCTTTGCACTTCCCCTGAATAGTTCCTACCTTCGCCGAATGATAGACTAAAGGATCTGCTCAAAGCGGATGGAGTCTGAGGTGGAAAAAATGCCAAGGAGCGAGCCGAGTTTCTCACGTCTCCGCCGGGAGGGGCGGCAGTCGTAAAACCGCTAGTATCGGCGAAAGTAGACGTTGTTTGCGGTCTGTGACTAAAATTACTTAACCGGAATTCTGCTGCAGAATTGGCTAGGGTGCCAGCTAGAACTGGAGAAGATGCGATCGCCGTACTAGCGACTATCGAAGTGATGCTCAACAACCAACGATGAGCCGATCCTAGCTTTTTTTCTAGTTTTGTTTTCTCCATCGCTATTGAGTTTTAAAAGTGCTACGGATAGTTCAGCAATGAGCTAATCTTAACTATTTTTGTGATTTTGTTGGCTCGATCGCTATTTTTTCTAAAAAAACTACAGATATTTTACCGTTCCTTGCTTCCCTATGCAACAGTCGCTCGCTCTATCGTTTGCAAAAATTAGTAGAGAGCGTCAAGCTAGTCATTAGCGACAGGAATTTTTCCCCATGCAACGATATTTCAAAGTGTTGTTTTTATTCTGGAGTACTGCGATCGCGGCGGAATTAGAATATCGTCTCAATTTTCTTATTGCTACCTTCAGCAGTCTCGCTAATTTGATCGGCAGTATTTTTGGATTATTTCTCTTCTATCGAACTGGCTACAATTTTCGGGGCTGGAATTGGCAAGAAGCTATGCTAGTTCTAGGAATTTTTACCCTCTTGCAAGGTTTTTCTGCTGCGTTTCTCGTTCCCAATCTCAATCGCATTGTCGAGCAAGTCGAACGCGGTACGCTAGATTTTGTCTTGCTTAAACCGATTAGCAGTCAGTTTTGGCTATCGACGCGAATGATTTCTCCGTGGGGATTTCCCGATCTCTTTTTTGGCACGATTATTATTCTCTATGCCGGAGGGCAACTGAATTTATCTGTTTGGAATTATTTATTCAGTATCGTCCCGATTTTATTCGGTTTAATTATCCTCTACAGCCTTTGGTTTATGCTGGGATCGACGAGTATTTGGTTCGTCAAAATTTACAACGTCACTGAAGTCCTGAGAGGGTTGCTAGAAGCAGGTCGCTATCCGATGGTTGCCTATCCTGCTGCTTATCGCGTCTTCTTTACCTTTGTCGTTCCCGTTGCGTTTTTGACCACTATTCCAGCAGAAGCGATGCTGGGTCGCAGCGAGACCACCTGGATATTAGGATCTGGACTTTTAGCGCTTGTCCTGTTACTAGCTTCTAAACTTTTTTGGCAATTTGCCTTGCGTTTTTACACCAGCGCTTCGAGTTAAACTTAGTTTATTTAAATCGGCAATTTTTGAATATCTTTGTTGCAACCGATTACCACCATCATCATTCCTTTGTATAACCTTTCGTGGGGTGCGGGATTTATCTTAAATTTCTCATCTTTTCCGACTGCTAATAAGTTCAAACCATAGCGATTGCGAAGTTGCAATTCTGCCAGAGTTTTCCCATCAAATTCTTGAGGAACGAATACTTCTACAATACTGTGTTCTGGATCTAGATCGAAACGTTCTAAAATCGCTGGTTTGGTTAAGCTATAAGCCAAGTCGCAACCTGCATCGTATTCAGGAAAGACGACGCGATCTGCCCCAACTCGTTTCAATAATTTGCCGTGGATTTCTGATGAGGCTTTAGCAACCACATAATTAACGCCACCTTCTTTAACATTTAACGTGGTAATGATGCTTTCTTGAATAAAGTTACCAATCGCAACGATTACTGTATCGAATTCAAAGATTCCTGCTTCTTTTAAGGCAGTCAGTTCGGTTGAATCCAGTTGAATGGCATTGACAACAATTTTTTCTGCGAGTACTTGAGAGACGATTTTTTCATCGCGATCGGTTCCCAAGACATCATATCCCATCTTACAAAGCGTCTGACAAACTGCCCGACCGAAACGTCCTAGCCCAATTACGGCGAACTGGCGATTTTCTCGGCGCAGGTTACTTAAAAATTTGACCGATTTTTGATACATTTCCCCTTCTTGTTTCTGTTATCAATCTATTTTTATTTTCTGTATTTTCTAGAGACAGTTAACCGACTAGCAGATTCTCTTCTGGATATTGAATTACGCTAGGACGAGGATCTCCTATAATCGCTGCTATTAAGATTATAATCCCTACCCTTCCAATATACATGACGGCAACAATAACTAATTGGGATAAAGGAGAAAGGCTGGCAGTGATTCCCATAGATAATCCTACCGTCGCAAAAGCTGATATCACCTCAAATAAAATTGCTAGCGCATTTAAATTGTTTTCAATATAAGAAATTATCAGCGTAGCAATAAAAATAGTCATTACCGAACCGAAAACCACAGCGATCGCTTTTAAAATTAGAGGATAAGGAACTTTTCTCTGATATAAAATTACCTCTTCATCCCCTCTTAAAACCGAGCGAGTACAACTGCTAATAACTCGTAGCGTAGTTGTTTTAATTCCGCCGCCCGTCCCGCTAGGACTAGCTCCAATAAACATCAAGATCATTGTGATGAATAATCCTTCAACCGTCATCTTGCCGATATCGAGGGTATTAAATCCAGCCGTTCTGCTTGTAACAGACTGAAACCAGGCAGCTAACAGTTTTTCTTGAAGATTTAAATCCACAAAAGTACCATCATTTCTAAGTTCTGCGAAAAAAATTGTTATCGTTCCCAATCCTAAAAGGATTATTGTCGTACTAACAACAACTTTCAAGTTCAAAGAAAAAACAAATCTCGCTTTTTTTCTTTGACATTTTTCTGTTAGCCAGGAATAGAGTTCTATAATAACTTGATAGCCAATTCCTCCAAAAATAATTAAACCCGTAATCGTTAAGTTAATAATGGGGGAAGAACGGTATCCAATTAAACTATCCTTGAACAAACTAAATCCTGCATTGTTCCAAGCACTGACGCTGTGAAAAATTGAAAGCCATAGTCCTTGCTCTAACCCATAATCTCTGGAAAATGGATAAAGCATTAAAAAGATGCCCGTAATTTCAAAAATTAGCGTCGTAGCTATAATCGAACGAATTAAATTTTGACTGCCTAGTATAAAAGGTCGATCGAAAGATTCCTGAATAGCAAATCGTTGTTGGAGATCGAATTTTCGCCCAATTAATAGCATCAAGAAAGTAGTAATGGTCATATAACCCAAGCCGCCTACTTGGGCTAGTAGCAGAATAATTAGCTGTCCCCAGAAAGAAAAATAGGTTCCCGTATCGACGACGGCTAATCCTGTAACGCAGACGGCAGAAGTAGCAGTAAATAGAGCAACAATGGGGTTATTCCAACTCCCATCGCTAGTAGAAAAGGGAAAGATAAGCAACAAGGTTCCTACAGTAATAACAGCAAGAAATCCAAGGCAAATTGTCCGAGAAATCGTCATGCAATCTTAAAGTGTCAGTCAAATTTGGAAGGATTCCAGAGATAATATGGGGCAGAAAAATACAGTTTTTAATATTTTCTCTGAGAGAGTTTTTCGTATCTAAGTTCTATATACTAGAACTTTTATCGATCCATAATCCTACTAAGTTAACTCCATTAAGATATGGACGCAAGCAAAATTTTAGCCAAATCAGCCTCAAAACAGCGATCGCTAAGATTTAATAAAAGGTAGACGCGATATTCTGGTAGTACGAGAAGAGCTTAGCGATTCAATCGCAAGTAAAAGATCTGTTTTTCGATAGAATCGATAGGAAAGAAGGCTACGATCGCACGATTAAGCGACCGCAACAAAATAATTTGCCAGCTTCTAGGTTTATTATCTCTAGTTCCACGTCATCTCCCAAATCGACTTGTAATTGGGTCAGAGCGATCGGGAACAATTTTGGCAGAACGTCCATCTCAATAGGATGAAGGCGCAAAATCTGATGATTGACGAGTTCTAAGCCCGCACGAATAGTAGCGGGCTGTTCGTTTCCTAGGGCATCGACAATTGTTCCATTCAAAACAAACTTATCGGCATTGAGGGTAACTTTGTGCCAGCTAAGGCGATACTTCTCTAGAATAGTAGTAGGCTGAGGTTGCCCGCTCAGTTCGAGCAACATCGAGAGCAGATCGGTAAAGGCATTTGATAAAAGGGAGGATGAGAGGGAGGCATTTAAGTCTGCTTCCTCCAAATGAATTTCCCCGGTAACTTTCACGGGTTCCAATAATTGGAGGGGCTTACCTTTAAGGACTTGACCGATATTGATGCGAATATTTTCGCCTTCTAGTCGTACTCGACTCAAGCGTAAGCCTTGATAAACGGCACGAGTGCTGTTTAGAAAGACACTGGGAATATAACCGCTTAAAAGGTGGCGATTGCGTCCCGATATTTGAAACTGAAGGTCTTCGACAGAATCAACTTGCGATCGCAACCATAGCTGCAATGCCGGAGAAAGAATCTTACTTATAATTTCACTTTTCTGACTCATTGATATCCTCTCGACTGAGGTCAGGTATTTATATGTCTCTTGCTTCTTGTAAGATGTGTACAAGATTAATCAAAAATAAAAAATAGGAAAGTTTAATTTTTAGAATCTAGCATTTTAAATTTCCTTACTAATGGCAGAACGAGTACAAAAAATTTTATCCCAGTGGGGAATCGCCTCGCGTCGCCAAGCAGAACAAATGATTCTCGCCGGACGAGTGCGACTGAATGGAGAGATTGTATCATTAGGTTCCAAAGCCGATCCCCATCGAGATCGACTAGAAGTAGACGGCAAAGCGATTCAACCTGCCAATCGCCCCGAACTTATTTATATTCTGCTCAATAAACCCGTCGGTGTTCTATCCACTTGCTATGACCCCCAGCATCGACCTACCGTTCTCGACTTACTCGCCGAAGACCTCCGCCAAGGTCGAGGAATTCATCCAGTAGGGAGACTCGATAGCAATTCGACAGGCGCTTTACTTCTCACCAACGATGGCGATCTGACGCTAAGCTTAACTCATCCCCGCTACCATCTGCCTAAAACCTATCAGGTTTGGATCGACGGACATCCATCCGAGTCCGTTTTGCAAAAATGGCGGGACGGGATAATGCTGATGGGGAAAAAAACCTTACCCGCACGAGTTGAAGTACTCAAACATCGCGATCGGCAAACGTTGTTAGAAGTTATTTTGGTAGAAGGAAGAAACCGACAGATTCGCCGGATCGTTCGACAGTTAGGTTTTGAAGTCCTCAAACTCCATCGCACTGCTATTGGTTCGATTCAACTCGATCGACCCCAACTGCATAGCGGTCGCTATCGATTTTTAGACGACAATGAAATCCATTTTTTAAAAAATCGCGTCAATTTAGTAACGGCGACGGACATTTAATGGCAGGGAGCTTGTTGCCTGCCCGCGTTCTCAAAAGAAGCTGCACCGATTCAGTCATTATGTTATGTTTGCCAAGTTTAAAAAAAAGTCACCTCCAAAAACGCCCCAGCAAGAACGACAAGAAAAACTTGCAGAAATCGGTTCTCAACTGGCTCAAATTCGGACTGAGAAAGGGATATCTCTCAAGTTAATCGAGACAAAGACTCAAATTCCAGTTCGTCTGCTGCATGCGATCGAGACGGGCAATTTGAATTCATTGCCCGAACCCGTTTATATTCGAGGGTTAATCAAGCAATTTGCCGATGCTTTGGGATTGGACGGCACTGAAATCGCTAATACTTTTCCTATCGATTTAAAGCTCGAACGGAGAAACTCGCGCTTTAGATTGCGCTTGCCCAGTTGGCAATTTCAATTACGCCCTTTTCATCTTTATCTTCTTTACATCTTGTTAGTCGTTTTATCAGTTCGAGGGATTG
Organism: Pleurocapsa sp. PCC 7327; assembly: GCF_000317025.1. Classification (NCBI taxonomy): domain Bacteria; kingdom Bacillati; phylum Cyanobacteriota; class Cyanophyceae; order Pleurocapsales; family Pleurocapsaceae; genus Pleurocapsa; species Pleurocapsa sp. PCC 7327. The sequence continues at coordinate 152,007 of NC_019689.1, forward strand.
CCAACGTTCTCAGACAATCCGCACCAGAAATCGCGATCGCACCTCAACCAGTCGCTCAGCCTTCTCCGACTGCCAAAAACACGCCAAAAGCAACCAAAACCGCCCCAGCGCCTAAACAACCTCAGACAAAGCCCGTTGTTGTCGATCTTAAAATCAACGAGTTGAGCTGGCTAGAAATCAGAGCTGACGGCAAGAGAGTGTTTCAAGGAAATCTCCCAAAAGGAACTCAGCGCACCTGGACGGCTAACCAGCAAATAATAGTCCGTGCTGGCAATGCAGGCGGCGTGCTGGTGAAGTTTAATGACGAACCCCCCAAACTGCTCGGACAACTCGGACAGGTGCAGACAGTCACTTATCAAGCTAAACCCGCGCCAGCTAGCCGCTAGTCGCTCTTGAAAATGAAGGGGGACTGGGAGACATACTTCCGAATTCCAACTTCCGACTTCTAATAATTGGTTACCGATGGAGCGATCTCGGCTCAAAGTAGCCTTGGCAAAACAAATCCCAACGCCAATAATATCCCGCTCACAAAGTGAAGATTGACAGCGAGAAATTTACAAGTTCTAACTATTTCGGGGTTATCGTGATGCTGTTGGACGTGCCGTACCAATCGATTTGCCAAGGGCAAACTGCCAAAAATTAGTAACGTCGAGACCGGAAAGACTCTCAAGAGGACAAAAAGAACGGTAAATACAAAAAGACTTGCCGTTAACCAGGCTAATACCTGAGATCCCCTTGCCGTTCCCATGCGAACGATCGGCGATCGCTTTCCAGCTGCTAGATCGTCCTCAACCTGGTGAAAATGCGAGCAGAAGAGGATAATCGAAGTACTCAAACCGATGATAGCGGAAGCGGCTAAACCCATAAGGGAGAAGGTTTTCGCTTGGGAATAATAAGCGGCTGCGATCGTCAGCGGACCAAAGGTGACAAAGCAAATAATTTCTCCGAGTCCCTGATATCCCAATCGGAAAGGCGGTCCTTGATAGCTGTATCCCAAAGCGCAACAAAGCAGAACGATTCCTAAAACCATCCAGTCTTGCTGCAACCAAGCAATGGAGATAATGCCCAAAATGCCCAATCCTAGCAAGAGATTGCTTATCCAGAAGACTAAAGTTTTGTTTCCTGTTAAATTAACGACCGATTCAGCTTTATTTTTATCGATCCCCGTTTCCGAGTCAAAAACATCGTTACTCAGATTTAACCAGGCAATAATTAAGATGGCTGCTCCTAAAAATGCGAAAAAGATTTCCTGGTGAAAGCGGTTGGTTTCGGCAAATGCTACTGCCGTTCCCATCGTAATTGGAATGATGGCAACGCTATACATGGGAGGTTTGATAGCAGCTAGCCATAGCTTCCGACGAGATTTGTCAATGTAACTTGTTGTAGCCATTAGACACAATTAAAGACAACGATCCTAAAACTCAGTTATGATTTTGAATTGTGCGTACCGAGGAAAGGAAAATTCGTTCCCTGTCTGAAGTCTGACTGGAGCGCCTTTCTTAGGTACTATAGTGAAGGACAGTTTGGCGACTCGTCTACCCTCAGAGACTGTAAAGCTTGACTGTCTGGCTCTAGCCGAAGTTCGGGGAGGCACCATAGCAGAAAAAACACTACGGTTTAATATTCCAGACATACCATTAATTCTGGTTTGAGAAAAAACAAATTATAAATAAATTTACGATGTCTGCTGCTGTCCCAGTCGTCCCTTTTCGTGCTAATCATTTATCTACTAACGAGCGAGAACTACAACAATTTCTCTTAGGTCTTCAAGAGAAATCGCCTAGAAAATACAAAACACAAATTGTCAGTTTTTCGCTCCAACTCGATCCTATCGATCCCCTATCTGTTTTAGCGGCGATCGCGCGATCGGATCGCACGCATTTTTATTGGGAAAATGCTGCCCGAGAAGAGGCAATTTTAGGGTTTGAAGTTGCTAAGTCTTTTACCATCAATTCGGGCGATCGCTTTGCCAAATCTCAGAAATTTATTGAAGAGTGCCTGGATCGAACCGTTCGGATCGGAGACCTTTGCTTGCCTGGTTCTGGTCCTTATTTGTTTTGTAGTTTTACTTTCTTCGAGTCTCAGCAAAACGATCCTTCTCCTTTCCCCCGCGCGACCGTTATTCTGCCTTCTTATCAGATAGTTAGAAAAAAACAAGATTGCACTTTAGTTATTAATTTAGCGATCGATCGCGATGCAGAACTGCAAGACTTATTAAGAGCCATTCAGAATAAAATCAAAGCTTTTATTCAGTCAGCTAACGATCTCGCTCCCAATCGTTCGAGCGATCGAAATCAAGTAATTAAGCAAGAAGTAACCTTTCAATCGCTTGAGAATTTTAGATCGTCCGTTGCCCATGCTCTAAAATCCATCCAAGAAAAGCAATTTAGTAAAATTGTTTTAGCTCATTCCTTAGATGTTACTTCTGATGCGCCTTTTCAAATCGTAGAATCTTTAAATAATTTACGCCAAATTTATCCAGATTGCTATATTTTCTCGCTTGCTAACGGAAGGGGACATCATTTTATTGGAGCGAGTCCCGAACGTTTGCTTAGCGTCCGGGATGGAGAATTAATTACTGATGCCTTAGCTGGATCGGCACCCAGGGGAAAAAATGTGACTGAAGACGATTGTTTTGCCAAAAAACTTTTGAGGAGTGAAAAAGAAAAACGAGAACACAAAGCCGTTACTGAATTTATTACCGAACGTCTTTCCCAACTGGGATTAAAACCTCAGCGCTCGCCGCTTAAGCTGCTTAAATTATCCAATATTCAGCATTTGTGGACACCAATTTATGCCAAGCTACCTTCTAATATTCATCCTCTAGAAATTGTCGCTAAACTTCATCCAACTCCAGCGGTTGCAGGCGTTCCTACAGAAATTGCCTGCGAACAAATTCGCCAATATGAAAGCTTCAATCGCGGTCTTTACGCAGCGCCTATTGGCTGGATAAATTACCAAGGAAATGGAGAATTTATCGTAGGAATTCGTTCGGCATCGATTGAAAAAAATCGGGCGCGTTTATATGCAGGTGCGGGAATCGTTTCGGGTTCCGATCCCGATAAAGAAATGGCTGAAATTCAACTCAAATTTCAAGCATTGCTTAAAGCTTTGCTGTAAGCTCATCCCACTTTTTTCGCCAAAAAGGAAAAGGAGAAAGAAAGGGAAAAGATCTATGAAAGCTTTCCCTTTACCCCAATCCCAATGACCGATGACGGCGGGGCGACTTTCATCCTATCCCGCGCGTGGAATGGGCTTTCCCGCCGCCCCTTCGCGAGAAGAGCGATAGACAAATGCGGCTGTACGGTTTGCGTTTTTCTTTGGAATCGGCAATAATAAAAGGTTAAGGAATTTGTACTTTTGTATAGTATAATGAAAATCGACCATAGAAAACACTTTTAAAACGCGAGGCAAAAGAGTAGCTTGTGAGTCGGCATCAAGAGTTGTTATCTGACCCAAGTTCGGAAAATGGAATCATAAGGCGTTACGACGCAGAAGCGATCGCAAAATACTATCGCATCCGACCTTGGCTTTACATCTGGCGTACCCTAACTGTAGTCTGGGTTTTTGGAACTTTTTTCTTCAGTCTTTTGTGGGATAAATGGACGAATCGAACTGAAAAAAACAAGCAAAAACGCGCTAGCCAACTCCGCCAACTCCTCACCCATCTCGGACCTACCTTTATCAAAGTCGGACAAGCTCTCTCCACGCGACCCGACCTAATTCGTAAAGATTTTCTAGACGAACTGATTAAGTTACAAGACCAACTGCCACCTTTTGATAATCAAATCGCCTTTGCTATTATCGAATCCGAACTGGATTGCTCTGTAGATGAAGCTTATCGAGAAATTTCACCGCATCCAGTTGCAGCGGCAAGTTTGGGTCAAGTTTACCGTGCCGTTCTCCATACGGGAGAAGAAGTAGCCGTCAAAGTTCAGCGACCCAATCTGCGACCGATGCTTGCTCTCGATCTCTTTCTGATGCGCTGTGCTGCTCAAAGATTCGGACGCTGGTTGCCGCTTAACTTAGGACACGATCTGACCCTGATTGTCGATGAATTTGGCGCCAAGTTATTTGAAGAAATTGACTATGTAAACGAAGGGCATAGCGCCGAGAAATTTGCTGCTAATTTCCGCAACGATCCAGAGGTTAAAGTTCCGGCGATCTACTGGCAATACAGCAGCCATCGGGTGTTGACCCTAGAGTGGATTAACGGCTACAAACTAACCGATACGGAAAAGATTCGCTCAGCAGGCATCGATCCCAACGAAATCGTAAAAATCGGCGTGACTTCTGGATTGCGCCAACTCTTAGAACACGGTTTCTTCCACGCCGACCCCCATCCGGGTAACTTGTTTGCTACTCCCGACGGTCGCATGGCATATATCGACTTCGGGATGATGGATCAGTTGGAGGAAGAGGCAAAGGAAACCATTGCCAGTGCAGTCGTCCAACTGATTAACCAAGACTACGAGGCACTCGCAGAGGATTTTGTCAAATTAGGCTTCCTAACACCCGACACGGACATCAAACCCATTATTCCTGCCTTAGAAAAGGTATGGGGCAATGCAATCGGGCAAAGCGTGGGGAATTTCAACTTTAAAACCATTACCGATGAGTTTTCAGAGTTGATGTACGATTATCCTTTCCGCGTTCCTGCTAAATTTGCCCTGATTATTCGGTCTTTGATTACCCAAGAAGGCCTCGCTCTCAGTCTCGATCCTAATTTTAAGATCGTCGAAGTTGCCTATCCTTACGTGGCGCGACGGTTGCTGACGGGAGAATCGCCACAACTGCGGCGACGTTTGCTAGAAGTTTTGTTCAAGGATGGGAAATTCCAGTGGCAGCGTCTGGAAAATATGATTGCGATCGCTCGTTCCGATAAGAAATTTGACCTATTGCCGACTGCCCAGCTTGGATTGCAATATCTGATCTCAGACGAGGGTCGTTATTTGCGCCGTCAGCTGCTCCTTGCCCTGACAGAAGACGATCGCCTGCATACCGAAGAAGTACAGCGTCTGTGGGTTTTAATTAAAGACGAACTCAACCCCCAACAGTTATGGCAAGCTGCTTTAAATACCTTCCGAGAACTGTCTGTTGCAGGTGTGGCAGCATTGGTTCCCACGGTCAGCACTTTAAGGTAAATTGTCGATTGGTTAGTGGTTATTAATTCTTGGTTAGTAGGCTTTTTTCGCCAATTAACGACTAACTACTGATTGATGTAGAAAGGCGATGTATAGCCTCTCTACCATTAACTAATAGCAAACAACAAACAAACAACCTATGTACTATTATTTGCCAGAACCGCCTTATTTTTTGATATTCGTTGGATTGTTTGCCGGGATTACTTCTGGATTGGCTTTTGAAGCGTCATTAAAACAAATCGTCCAAGAATGGTCGAAAACAGGGATGTCTGAAACGCTCAAACAAGCGCAAGGAGTCAAGTTACAATTGCCTTTTTTGGCAATGTCTGTAGGCATTTGCGTGTTTTTAGCGTCAGGTTTGGAGGTGTTTCTGTTCGATCGCTGGCTTACCTATGCGATCGCGCTTCCCGTGACGATTTTTATTGCCGCTTTAGTATGGATTCAACTTGGTAAACTCTTAAAACAGTTACAGCAAGGGGGATCGAAGGCGATCGATCTAGATGCTTTTTAAGCACTCGGAGAGAGAAATTGCGGATCGTGTTGCCCCTGATGCGCACTTATCGAATTAACCTCATCTGGATAAGACAAAAGACTGGCATTAAATCCAGTCTTTTTTTCTAAACGAATAAAAGCTAACAGTTGCTTGCGGTGAGTTTTTAGGTTTGGGGTGATGCCAATGTCATTTTCTAGTCATTTTTAGTTTTGAGACTGACAGTATAAAGAAGTCACCTTACTCAAGCTTCTCGTGTGATTAGATAGGACTAGCCCATGAACTTAGTATTTTCAACTGACGAACTGACGACTTTAGCAGAAGTGCGATCGCTTCCTTGCGTTTCGATCTTTATGCTAACTCATCGAATGGATCCCCAAACGCAACAAAATCCAATTCGGTTCAAAAATTTGCTGCGGCAAGCTGAGGAAAAACTGACTGATAGCGGACTGCGGGGGCAGGATGCCAAAGATTTCCTCGAACCTGCTCAAGAACTCGATGATTATCAGTTTTGGCAGTATCGGAGCGATGAATTGGCAATCTTTGTTTGTGCGGATCGCTTGCTGTACTATGGCTTACCCTTGAATTTTCCCGAACGGGTAGTAGTAGGCGATCGCTTCTACCTCAAACCCTTGTTACCATTACTTACGGGAGATGGACAGTTTTACATTCTGGCACTTAGTCAAAACCAAGTCAGGCTCTTTCAGGGGACGCGCTACAGTGTCGATGAAGTCAAACTAGAAGATCTGCCCACCAGTATTGCAGAGGCATTGAAATACGACGATCCCGAAAAGAGCCTTCAGTTCCATACAGGCACTTCTGGTGGTGGAAATGGCGATCGCGCTGCCATGTTTCACGGTCACGGCGCTGGCGATGAAGCGCAAAAAGATAATTTACTGCGCTACTTCCGTCGAGTGAATCAGGGGTTGCAGGAATTATTGAAAAATCGGCGATCGCCCTTAATTTTAGCAAGTGTAGATTACCTATTACCCATTTATCAACAAGCGAATACCTATCCTCACTTGCTCGATGTAGGCATCACCGGAAATCCAGAAGAACGGAAAGCCGAAGAATTACACGCGCAAGCCTGGGAAATCGTACAACCTTACTTCGAGCAGGAACAGCAAAAGGCTAGCGATCGCTATCAAGCTCTCATAGGAACGGGGCAAACGGCAAGCACTATACAGGAAGTCGTCCCTGCCACTTATTACCAACGAGTTGAGACTTTATTTGTTCCACTCGGACGACAACAATGAGGACGCTTCGATCCAGCCACGGGTAAAGTGCAGTTACATTCCGAACCAGAAACAGACGACGAGGAATTGATGGATTTGGCTGCTTTGCATACGCTGCTTAATGGCGGTACTGTTTATGCCGTCGAGCCAGAAAAAAGACCTCCAGCAAAAGTCAGAGTAAGTTAGGTAAAATAAAACCAAATTACAATTCGAGTTATGACTTACTCTCAAGTAAAAAATTTAAAACCGACAGAGTTTAAACGGCTTTGTGGAGTATATCCAGAGACGTTTAAAGAGATGGTAAAAGTTCTAGAAGCCGAAAAAGTCTTACAAAAAAAACAGGACGACCAAATAAATTAAGCGCAGAAGACCAAATCTTAATGACTCTTGAATATTGGCGAGAGTATCGCACCTATTTTCATATCGGAACTAGCTGGGGAATAAACGAGACAACGGCTTTACGAATCACCAGAAAAGTAGAAGATATTTTAATGAAATCGGGACTTTTCAATCTGCCTGGGAAAAAAGCTGTTCAACCCCAAAATACAGAAATTGAAATTGTCGTAGTAGATGTAGCAGAACATGAAATAGAAAGACCGAAAAAAACAAAAAGCTTACTACAGTGGTCGGCAAAAGTGTCACACGATAAAATCGCAAGTTTTAGCTGACGCAAAAACGAGACAAATTCTTTGTATTGCTCATGAGAAGGGAAAAAGTCATGATTTTAAGATTTGGAAAAATAGTAAAATAGGAATCGAACAACAGATAGAATGTTTGGCTGATAAAGGATATCAAGGAATTCAGAAACTTCATCCCAACAGTAGAATTCCCAACAAAAAAAGCGCAATCAACAGTTAAGTCTAGAGCAAAAGAAGTTTAATCGTAAGTTAGCAAGTGAAAGGATTGTAATTGAAAATATTCATCGCAGTCTAAAAATATTCAGAATTCTTTCAAGTCGATATCGCAACCGAAGAAGACGGTTTGGGTTGAGATTTAATTTGATTGCTGGCATTTATAATTATGAACTTCTTTCCCACTCCAATTATGCGATCGCGTAACACTTTTGCAGGAGGTCTAAAGTACCGGGAGACGCTTCTATTGCAGCGATCTTGCGTTATTGAATGGGAGGAAGACAGCGTAGCAATTGGCTTCAGCTTGCGAGATATTTTAAGTAACTGCTTTTCTGGTATCATTTTGCTTGCTTCTCGTCCGTTTCGGTTGGGAGATCAAATTATTATTAGAGACTTTGAAGGTACGGTGGCGCAAATTCAACTGAGGGCAACGACGATCGAAACCTATGACGGACGCATTGTTTATATTCCTAATCAAGAGGTTTTTAGTGCCATTATTACCAACAATACCGCCTGTACGATTCGCCGTAGTTCGGTGACGAGATCGGCATTGGTTATGATGGGGACATTACGACTGCTAAACGCATTCTTAAAGAAGCCGTTCTGGAAGTGGCAGGGATTGAAGCCGAACCAAAACCAGAGATTTGGCATTGCTGAATAAGCATATGATTCACTGAGGGACAGGCACCTCTCCAAATTTCAGGTAGCGCAGTAACAATTTGAGCGAGTGCTTTAGCATTGCTACGGACTTCGAGTAGCACAACGTCTTGCGGTGCAATCGAGCCAGGTAGTGACGTAATCGGGTATTTTCGCCTTCCACCCGCGTCATGTAAGTCTTGCTGATAATGTGGTTGCCATCGGGAATGAAACCAGGATAGACCTTCCAACCATCGGTGACATAGAAATAGCACTTCCAAGCGGCCACGATGGCCCACAAGGGACGGAACGTTTCCGCGCTATGAGCCCCTAAAACCCACCCTAAAATCCCCGCTTTGAAGTGGTCAACGGCAGTCCACAGCCAAATCTTGTTTTTTTGTGCCCACAAAGGTCTCCAACTCATCCAATTCCCCCACTTCCGGCGTGACTTCTGGTTCGTAAGCATCGGCTAACAATTCCCCAATTTGCTTGACCCAAGTAATCACCGTTGTATGGTGAACGCCTTTGACTCGTTCAATGGCTCGAAATCCCATGCCGTTGACATCCAGTTTGAGACAGTCCCGCTTAAACTCATCACCATAGCCTGCAGGGGGATCATAGGTTTCAATGAACTGCCGCCGACAAGCTTTACAAAGGTAATTTTGTTTACCTCTTTGCTTACCGTTCTTACCGAGCGCAGTAGAGCCACATTTAGGACATTGCATTGGTTTTACCCTCGTTTCATATCCTCATTATGCAATGCCCCTTTTACTAACCTTCTTATCGCAGAGATTTTAGTGCGCGAACTCGCTGCCAATGCCGTTAACATAGAAGTGCGATTTGGGGTTGATGCGAGACGATTGCCTTTTTTGGAAATGACTTCTCAAGTTGCTCAGGCAATTAAAGAGCTATTGCAAAAGGTTAGATGACTTTTCGACAATGAAGGGCGATTGCGCTCCGCGCACCGATAGAATCGATCGCAATCCTAATTCCAAGCAGCTAAGAAATATTTCCTAGCTTATGGTGAGTTTAAGGCAAATTAGAAGACTGCTTAAAGAGACGATTTCTGAGTGGCAATTGAACGAAGTGTCGCTTCTGGCTTCGTCCCTAGCATATTATACAGTTTTTTCCCTAGCGCCGTTGATGGCGATCGTCATTCTCATCGTTGGGGCAATTTTTGATGAAACTGTCGCCACCGAACAGCTGGTGGCGCAAATGAGAGATTTGTTTGGCACTGAAGGCGCACAACTCCTTGCAAACGCGATCGCATACATGAAAACTGACGCGAACGAGCAAGAACCGTTTCAACTTCTGTTTAATCTCGGTTTTTTGCTGGCTGGCGCGACTGGCGTTTTTGCTCAAATTCAAGACGCGCTTAATAGAATTTGGGAGGTACGGCCAACCCCAGGAAGGCACTTGTTCCACTTTTTGCGCAAGCGCCTACTGACTTTTGTCATGGTACTGGCGATCGCATTGTTGTTGCTGGTGTCTTTTTTTGGTAACTCTATTTTGATAGCCTTTGTTGATTTGTTGAACGAGTTAGTACCCGGTTCGGGTAATCTGTGGCAAATCGTCAGCCTATCGGTTTCTTTCGGGGTAACAACGCTTATTTTTGCTCTAATGTACGCGATTCTGCCCGATGCCGAAATTGCATGGCGCGATACCTTAATTGGCGCGATCGTGACAGCACTTTTATTTCTACTGGGACAGTTTTTATTTGGATTATTTCTTACGCAAACGAATTTTGGCTCTGCCTATGGTGTAGCTGGTTCTTTTGTTATCGTTATTACCTGGATTTTTTATGCTGCTCACATTCTTTTGTTAGGAGCAGAGTTTACAAAAGTTTACGCCAAACATCGCGGCTCGCCCATTACTCCATCCGATTATGCTATAAGCGTTACTCGTTCTAGACAAAGGCATTCGCAGATATTTCGGAAAGACCGCCACTATTTTTAAGTAAATCTATGTTAGAAACGAGCTAGATTTGATCGCGATCGCCTATCTCAAGGAAATTATTTAGTATTATTTATTGTGGATCGTCGCCAAATAATTAACGGCTCGATCGAAGGATTATGAACGTTAAATCGCTTGACAGGATTCCTTGGCTATCTCTGGTGATACTTTGGCTGGCTTACGCCTTACTGGGGTGGTATTTATCCGCTCACCATATTATTTGGCTAGTAGGCGCTTTTGTAGCACTTGTATCGTTAGCTGTAGCTTGGAAAAGCAATCCGCTGTTAAAACGTTTGCTTAATCTAAGTTCTCAAGGTTTGGTTGTGGTTGTAATTGCGAGTGTAATTGTCAGTATATTAGTAACTTTGGCAATTATATGGAATACAGTTTTTAATCTAATTGTTATTCCTTTTGTCGCTACGGTTTTAGCTCAAGTCGAATCAAGTTTTTCTGGCTGGAGTAAACTACAGATGTTTTTAGTCTTAACCTTTGTTGCCGGATTTGGATTAATATTTGGCGAAATCGTAGATTTGACGATTTTTTCTCATAACGTTCGCTGATATCTACATTTTTTCCCTTTTCCTTTTCAAAATTTGCTTTTTATGTTGATTTATAATTGTGTCTTCCTATTAAAAATCGTTTCATTCCAGACATATTTTTCTGTTTTGTTTGGCTAGCGCCAGCTCTTAGGGTATAGACTAAAAGCGTAGGGATTAAGGAGAGAAAAAATGGCAGTCAAACTCATCCCTGATATTGAAAATGTTGTTGAAGATCTCGGCGTTCCTGGAATCGCTGCGATCGTTCTCCTGCCCGTTCTCGTTCCAGTTGTGGCAGGCGTAGGCAAACCGATAGCCAAAGCCACTATCAAAGGGGGAATTCTCCTTTATGAAAGAGGCAAGGGAGTAATTGCCGAAGTCGGCGAAACCCTCGAAGATCTTATCGCAGAAGCCAAAGCTGAACTCGCCGAGGCAGAAACCGGAGAAGCTCAAGCAACCGAAACTGAAGCCGCAGCAAGCTAGTCGAGTTTTCGCCATGAAAAAGTTCGTTGCTTGTGGGAGAATAAAAAGCGAAGTAAAACTCAAGGTCTGACTTGACACTGGAGTTTAGATAGAAAGAGTCCTAGCCTAAGCTCCAGCGCTCGTATTTGGGCGATCTTATTGCTGCCAAAAAGGGAGTGACAGGCATGAATAATCTAGTTAAAGAAGGAAAAAACACCTATATCGTTCAAGCTCCACCTCCTAGTAGTCCCGATATCGTGCCCTCAATTTACTGGATTGAGCTAGCAGAAGGTTTTTTAGTGGAGTGGCTGTGGACGTATTTACCAGACGGTAATCGGGTAGTTACCGATTATAAGCTTATACCCCCCCCCCGCGAGCGATCGTAAAAAAGTTGATGGCGACGTTTGAGAAACGCGATCGCTTCGGCAGAAGATAAGTACATTTGCGCTACATTGTCGACGCTCAGCAACCAACGAGTTTCCAGTTGGGACAGTACCCAATTTTCCTTTGGGTGAAAAGGCAGAATATGCCAATTGCCGTTGACAGTCAGTTCACAAGTAAATCCCAAACTTCTAGCGTGGCTGACAACAGGTTCGCTCATAAAAAGTTAGAAAGTAAAAATATAGCTAACCTGCGTTTATCCTATCCTGTTTAAGAAACCGATTGGAATAGAAGTCAGTCAGCAACGGGATTTGGGGAGTTTGCATTTAACCCTTGTTGGAGGGCAGCAAGCATTTGAAAGCGAACGGCAGTTGCCCACAGATCGAAATCAAAATTTTCATGGTTGGGATTGAGTACGGTCAGAACTTCTTGATTGTTAATGTTTTCTCTTGTTTTGTCGATTTTCACTGGCGCATGCCTCCTAATACCATTTTGCGTCGAAGAAGCTGAATGGGGATAAACATAGAGCGATCGCGAGCCAAAGACAATCTGTAACATTTGTTACAGCTTTCTCTTTCGATCGTAAACTAGTAAAGTTTTTGAAAGGGTTAAGTCAAGATTAGATTTTGATTAAAACAACTTGAATTGTCTGTACTGTTATTAGTAATTAATCATATCCCCACACCCCCATCCCCAATCATCTCTAATCCAGTTCTCGCCTTCCTTCTAAGGCTCTTGCCAGAGTAACTTCATCGGCATATTCTAAATCGCCCCCCATAGGCAAACCAAAGGCAATTCTCGTGACTTTCGTGAATGGTCTAAGAAGCTGACCGACATAAAGGGTTGTCGTCTCTCCCTCAACGCTTGGGCTAATTGCCAAAATGATTTCTTTTACTTTCTCGCGATCGACTCGCTGCACCAAAGGGGTAATATTAAGCTGTTCGGGACCGATGCCGTCCATTGGAGAGATGACTCCTCCTAGCACGTGATACTTGCCGCTATACTCTCGCGTTTTTTCGATGGCAATCACGTCGCGAGAGTCTGCCACTACGCAGATAGTGCTACTGTCCCGATTGGGATTGCGGCAGATTTCGCAGATGGGTTCGGCTGAGAGATGAAAGCAAACTTGACACAAGCCGACTTGCTTTTTTGCCTCGATTATAGCGCTAGCTAATGCTTGCACTTCGGCTTCGGAGCGCTTGAGAATATGCAGTGCCAATCGCTGGGCGGTTTTTGGTCCTACACCGGGCAAACGTTGCAGTTGTTCGATCAGACGAGCTAAGGGAGGTGTATAAATAGCGAGTGTGTCTCCGAATTTAGTCCTTTTTAGTCCTTTCTTATTATAGAAAGCGATCGCGCGCGATCGCTGACAACAAAAAGCGCTCTCGATCGAAAGAGCGCCTATCGATTAGTACAACCCTAGACTTTTAGGATTTTTTGCCTGAAACTTTACCCCTCAATAGAGGGAGCTGTCAAAGCGATTGGAGTAGCTTCGCCGCTAGCCAAATCCAAGGGGAAGTTATGGGCATTGCGTTCGTGCATGACCTCAAAGCCAAGATTAGCACGGTTCAACACGTCAGCCCAGGTGCTGATGACGCGACCTTGAGAGTCAAGAACCGACTGGTTGAAGTTGAAGCCGTTGAGGTTGAATGCCATGGTGCTGACGCCCATAGCGGTAAACCAGATGCAAACGACGGGCCAAGCACCCAAGAAGAAATGCAGGGAACGGCTGTTGTTGAAAGATGCGTATTGGAAGATTAAGCGTCCAAAGTAGCCGTGAGCAGCAACGATATTATAGGTTTCCTCTTCTTGTCCGAACTTATAGCCGTAGTTCTGGGATTCGTTTTCGCTAGTCTCGCGCACTAAGCTAGAGGTAACTAAGCTTCCATGCATCGCGCAGAACAGAGAACCGCCAAACACACCAGCTACGCCTAGCATGTGGAAGGGATGCATCAGAATGTTATGCTCGGCTTGGAAGACGAACATGAAGTTGAAGGTGCCGGAGATTCCCAGGGGCATCCCGTCGGAGAAGGAGCCTTGTCCGATGGGGTAAATTAGGAACACGGCAAAAGCCGAAGCAAGGGGAGCGCTGTAAGCAACGCAAATCCAAGGACGCATGCCCAGGCGGTAGCTCAACTCCCACTGACGACCCATCCAGCAGCAAATTCCCAGCAAGAAGTGGAAGAGGATTAACTGGTAGGGACCGCCGTTGTAGAGCCACTCGTCGAGGCTGGCTGCTTCCCAAATCGGATAGAAGTGCAAGCCGATGGCGTTAGAAGAAGGTACGACAGCACCGGAGATAATGTTGTTGCCATACAGGAGAGAACCAGATACGGGTTCGCGGATGCCATCGATGTCCACTGGGGGAGCGGCGATGAAGGCGATGATGTAACAGATGGTTGCAGTGAGAAGCGTTGGGATCATGATGACGCCGAACCAACCGATATAGATGCGGTTGTTGGTGCTGGTAATCCACTCACAAAACTGCTCCCATAAAGAGGCTTTTTCGCGTGTCTGTAAAGTGGTTGTCATAGCTGAATGATTACTAAAAAGATGATACGTTGGTTTTTGATGAATTTCGCAAGAGTTACCTCGCAATATATTTTTTAAGTATATTTACATCTTTATAAAATCGGGCGACATTTTTTTGTATATTTTTATATAAGTATATTTATATAAATATACTTATATTTCTTTGTGTTAAGTTTAATAAATAAAATTTACAAGCTGGCGATCGCGACGAGTTTTTTAAGAGTCCAAACGAGTTAATTTATCGGACTTTTCAGGAATTGTGCCTTTGGCGCGATCGCGAGGATAATCCTTACAATTCTTCATTAACAGGATTTTTCTAAAAATAGCTAATTTCTAGAGAAAATAGCCAATTATTAACTTTTTTGCGCTTTTAAAGCAAATGTTAATTTCCAAGATTTGTAAATTTTCTTCCCATCAAATTGTTAAGAATTATTTGATACTTCTAAAACAGAAGAAGCAGAACGCCCAAATTCCTCTGGGGCATATTGTAGATAAACTTCCGCACCGGGATATTCAAACTTACCGGGAGTGACAGAACGCACTAAATAGTGCATGCTATAAACGCCAGCCTTTAAGCGATCGCCATACGCTACAATTTTATCTTTATGGATTTTCTGATAGTTAATTTCCCAACTATCCTGTTGTGGCTGAAAATATGAGGTAGAAGCTTGGAAACTGGTATCGACTGCTTCAAAACCAGCCGGAAGGGGATCGTTAATTATCAGATGGTCTATAGGATGGTCGGTAATGATTTCTAATCCGATATCAAATACCTGTCCTGGCGTTACGGTAAAGGGTTCGTCAGGCACATACAAATCGATTTCGCGCAAGACTCGTGGTTGATTGGCAGAACGAATATAGCGGAGAACTCTTAATCCTTCGATCCGTCCGGGTTGATTTCCTTTGATGCGATAGCGATAGGCAGTTAAATAATGCAAGTTACCTTTGCCGGATTTGTTGAGGATTAAATCGTGTCGTCCTTGCGGTAACTTCTCCATCGGGACTTGCAGTTCGTAACTGGGGTTGCGATACCCTTCAAAGCGAACTTTGCTTAACTGTTTGTTAGCTAGTCGAACGATAGCGCTATAGTTAGGCGGAGTCGGTTCTAGTTGAGTGTATTCTACTAATGCCGTTAATGCTTGGGCATTGTCGTAGCTAGTTTGCCAAGTTCCCTCTCGCCGCATTGCTAAAAGTCCTTGCAGGAGGCGATCTAAGTTTTCCGGACTTACTTTTTGGGCAATAAACAGGCGCAAGGCTTGTGCTTGGGCGGTCGTATTAGAATTAAACCAACGCCATTTTTGCGGCAGGTTTACCGTTGCAGTGCGTCCCGTTTCGTAAACTGTTTCCTGAATCTCATTAAATAGAATTTGCGCTTCGTCTTGCCATTCGGGGAATTGAAAGAGATAGCGGGTTAATTTAATTTGATTGACGCGATCGAATGAATTACGTTGTTCGTAGATAGAGACGAGGAAATCTGTGCGTTTTTCTCCTAATTGTGCCAACGCCATCAATGCTTCTAGCTGTACTTGTCGCCTGCATAGGAGAGTACACCAATCGTATTGACCGGGATTTGCCAAAATTTTGTTTAAATAAGTCTTGAGACGAGCTATAATCTCCGAATCTACGATAAATCCAGCGGCTTTTGCTTGGGCAATACTTTCCGCCGCGTAGGGAGTTATTAGAGGATCGGACTGAGAGATTTCTGGAGAAGGAAAATAGGCAAAACCGCCGTCGGGTTGCTGGAGTTTTTGGAGGTTTTCTAATGCTTTAGCCGCCTCTTGGGTAGGGTTGAAATTGCTAAAGGTTTGACCGTATTTTTGAGAGAGGATTTGTAAGTTAGCCGCGATCGCAAGTTGACTTGCAGAGGTTTCTAAGAAAGGTAACCAATCTTGGGCAAAAACCTCTTTCGCTGGCGCAGTAATCTCTGGAATAAGGGTACTGGCGAGGAAAATGTCTAATCCACCTGCATCGGGAAGGACGTTATTATCGACTTGCAGGGGAATTTTGACTTGACTCGTCGTTACGCCTGATTCAATTGCTTGTTCTGTCACCTCTAACTCTCTTACTTCCAAAGGTACTTCAAAAGCATCGCTTGCTTGGTTATTGAGTTGGGTGACAAACTGGACTTTCCCTTTGCCAATTTCAGAGGCAACCATTGGAAAGCGATAGGCATTGGTTCCTGATGTTGCATTGGTAGAGATGTTACACGTAGCGTCTCTACAGTTATCGGTAAATTGGAGTTTGTTTGTCACAGAACCATTAATGGTTAAATTCCCCGTTTGTCCCGTGGTATTGGTGACGGATAAACCTCCTTGAAAGCGATCGCCTACACGAGCAAATTGAGGCAAAATGGGGTTAGTAACCAGGGGTTTAGTTGTCATAAAAGTCGCTTCTCCATTGCCGAAATGGAGATTTCCATCGGTAACAACTGCCATGACGCGCCAAGTGGTCAAATCGTCGGGTAAAGTAAAGGTAACACTGGCTTTTCCATTAGCATCGGCGAGGACGGAACCGTTATAGTAAGCAAGTGCCTGGAAATTGGTGCGAATGCGGGTATTTGCTGCTGCTGCTGACTCTCCTCCCCCATATCCCCATCCTTTTTCTAATGGAGAAGCTTGGGGGGTGAGGATGACATCGGGACGATTATCGGCGAAGCGAGTGGCAATATCTTGTTCTGCATAGACGGTTGCGACTAAATCCGGAGGACGATAGCCACTCAGTTGTAAGATGGCTTCATTGACTACCATGACGGTGAATTGTCCCCGAATGGGATTGCCTTTGTCATCCTGTAAAGTTAGGTCTACCGTTTCTTGCGTTCCTGGTTCTAGTTTGTCTTGTTGGGGAGTTATTTTTACCTGTAAATATTTATCCTCCAGGCTAGTATTAAAGGGGGCAAATCCAATGCGGACGAGATTTTCTACGCTTCCGGGTTCGACTTGAGAGATGGGTTGTCCCTGACGCACTAATACTGCTTCTACAGCGGCATTGGGAACCATGTCTGGAGTAACTTGAAATTGTATTTTGGGTGCGCCGCCTTGGACTTTCTGGATAGTACTGTAGAGAGTATCGTGACGAATCACGGCAAAATATAACTCCGCTTCTGGATAGGGAGATTCGATTAATGCGGTAGCAGTTTCGCCCGGTTGATAGGTTTGTTTATCGAGGTGAATTTCTATGCGATTATTATCATAGCGATCGCCCCAATTCACTATATCTTCTCCCGTCACCCAGATTTGCGTATCGGTTGCGCTGACATCGCTTTGACTGTGGGCGAAATTTGCATGGATGCGATAGGAACCCGATTCGGGTGGCGTAAAAGATATCGTTTGCGGTTCGTTTCCCGAACGAATCTCCTGTTCTACGACGGTTTTGTATTCCACCTGATTTTGAGAAGTCGCACTTCCTTCTTGCAGTTGCGTGACGCTGCTATATTCCATCAGTTGCAGTTCGACGCGAACTCGTTCCCCAGTTATTACCCGGCCTGCGGGATCGGTTACGATTACTTTAACTGGAAAAGATTGACCCGCTTGGGCAACAAAATCGCTTTGCAATCCAATTAAATATTTATTGGGAAAAGCTGTAAAAGTTTTTGCATTAGATACAGACAAATTAGAGACATCAGAAACTGATGCTTCCACGCGATAAGTCATCGGATACGGTAAATCTTCTGCTACTTTGAGTATTTCACTATTTTTTCCCGATGCATCTAATACTTGACTGGCTTGTCGTACATCAGCCGAAACTTCTGGTGGTTCTTCGGGCCAAAACCAGTGGCGGCCAAAAGAAAATTTCTCCCAACCTTTAGGAATAAATTCTGCTTTTTGGCGAGTGACATAATATTGTATTTTTCCCCCTTGTACCGGAGATCCAAAGAGATAATTACTCTCCGTACTAACTCTAACTTTCTCGCTAATTGTGGCAAATTCTTTATCGAGAGTCAGATCGACTTTAAAGTTTGGTGGCTTAAATTCAGCAACGCGAAAGTCACCATAAATTTCTACTCCATCTTTTCCCTTTGCTTGTAGGCTATAGTAACCTAACGGTCGATTTTTATCGAGGGTTAATTCTAAAGAAAATGTGCCAAACTCATTTGTTTTCTGAGTTCCCAAATCGGTTTCTTTTCCATCAGGATCTCTGAGGGTAATTCGATAGGAAGTATTTTTATCTTGTTTTAGGACACCATTTTGCAGATAATATGCCGTTCCCGTAAACCAAGCTTTTTCTCCTGGTTGATATAACTGTCTGTCAGAAAAAATTGTTCCTCTTGCTTGAGGTTTGCCATTATCCCAACCCGCGTAGATACCATAGCCATAATTGCCGCTATATTCATCGGTTTGCGTAAAAGCCCAATCTTGTCCTTCGCGGGCAATTACTAATAATTTAGGGGTATTTTCATTCTGGAGACATTGTTGCCAATCTTGACCTTTTATTATAGCCGTTCCTGTTGAATCTGTTGTTGCGATCGCGCAGGGATTTTGTTTGGTTCTAGATTTCGTTTCTAATTGAGTTTGATAAATTTCAATCGTCGCATTTTCAACCGCAGAACCATCAGAAAGATGATTGACTCGAATCAAACCAGAGTCGGGAAACCACTGAGAAAAGATGCCTAAATTTGTTAACTCAACCAATCCATAAAATTCTGGTTCCGACCAATATTCTCGACCATTTTCTTGATAAGGATTTGTTTTGGCTTTAATGCCATAAGCTAGTAATCCCGTAGCGGAACCCAGTTTTTCTTTTAAGGGAACTATGTTGTCATAACTTTCATTTTTTCTTCCTCCTGCTTTGGAAGTTGACCAACTACTAGCTTTGGGTAATAGTTTGTCTACATTACCTTGAGGATAATTAGCATCAATATAAACTAGATCCGTTGGTTGTAGAACTTGATAAGCAGCTTGATATCGAGAGTTGGGTAAATTAACTGTTGAGACGTGAAGTTGTAAGTTAGTATCTGCCGGAAAAATGTTTAATCCAGTTGGTGCCCAAATATCCGCTGCAACATCTCCAGTATTATATTGCAGAGTAATGGGTTTTCCTAAACTCTGTCCGAATTTATCTTTGAGATTACCCCCGATATTAATTGTATAAGTTGTAGCAGGTTCTAATGCCCAAGGATTGATCCCAACTAAGTTATCGTTATCATCCACCTGTAAAAGTTTTACTGCTTTTTTAGGAGTAGGTGTAATACTAATATTTTTAAAAGCAGAATCTGCTACCAAACCATTATTAAATTTTAATTGAGGACTGCCTTTAACAAAGCGTCCGTAAGCTATTCCTTTTTGTAGCGCTCCATAATATTCTAACTTTTCAAAAGCCAACGGCGCATAAGTAGAAATATAGCTAATCCAGGTTGTTTCGCTAGGCAGATTTCCGCGAATGGGACGCAAACCAGGAGAAAATTCAATCCGGTAGCGAGTAGCTTTATCTAAATTCTGTTGCGGTGTAATTTCGTAATTCCATGTACGAGAAGAAGCATTGAAATTTGCTTGAGATTTTTCTTCTGCCAATAGAGTTTCTTCTTTAAGCGCTACATTAACTCTAATTCTTTCATCTTTACCTGTTGGCAACAGTAACAAGTGTTCTTTAATAGAATCTGGGTCTAATTCTACATTAGAAGTAAAAATTAGATTGGGTTTTAAATCAATTGGATTGGCATCGGCATCTTCAGCCTTAATACTACCTGGCAAATTAGTAATCTGGATTGGTTCTGTATTAAAAGTCCAAGCTAAATCCTTATCTAACTGATTATTATTTAAATCTCCTAATCCTGTTTTAAGAGTGACTTGAAAGCGAGTCGCTTTAGGCAGTGCTTCGTCGGCTTGAAATCCTACCATACGAGGAGTTAAAAAGCGAAATTTTCCCGATATAGGTGGTAAAAGTTTAAACTTTTTTAACAGTTCTTCTCGAGCCGGACTATCGATCTTTTCGACGGGAATTAAGGGATATTTAAAGCGAATGCGAATTTGGGCTAATGGTTCGGATTGTCCGGTAGGACTAATTTGCTCGATCCAATCGGGTAACTGCGGAAGGGGTAAAGAAGCAATAGAAGGTAACGGTTCTACTCCCGATTTGATTTTTATAAAATCACATCCCGCTATTCCCAAAACTAGGACGAAAATAAGGAAAAATTGGATCGAAATCTTAATATGTCGTGCGATCGCCTGCATTCTCTTTCCCCTCACAGCCTATTTCTGTCATAGCTGATAGAAAGAGCAATTAGGAAAATTTCTACAATTCTTAATTAATTGAGAACGTAGGGATTAGTTAATAGTTAGTAGTTAGTAGGAATTTTTACTAATAACTGCTCGCTAACCTTTTAGAAAAAGATTGACTTAATCGATCGCAACTAATAACAATTTTTGTGCTGGCGATCGCTTTTTCATAGGAGCGATCGCCCAATTTTGCCTACCTCGTCCAACGCCTAGTTGCTTCGGCAATGCGCACTCCAAATTTCTCTGCCGTTAGGCGATTGCCCGAATCGAGCACTGGTTCTTTACCACTCATATCGAGAGGACTTTGCCCCATCACGCCTAAAAACGATCCCAATCGATTCACGCCATTGGCTTGTTGCAGCATCTCAGCAGCATTGACCCAAATCATACCATGTTGGGCGGCATTAATAGCAAGATATAAAAGCGTTCCCTGCTTGTCGCCGCTGGGAGAGCTAGAATGCGTAAAGCCTCCGGCAATTTTATCTTTCCAACCCTGCGCAAACCAAATCTCGCTAGCAGCATCGATAAACGCCTTAAACTGAGCCGCTACGCCTGACCGACTAAATGCTAAAAGCAATTAGCAATGAATGTAAAGTAGATACTCTCAGGTAAGATAGTTACGCTACGGTAACTAACGATTTGTCGCAAAATTTGACAGTAAAGGCGTTTTACGAAACGCCTTTTTAAACAAACATGACTTATCATCAAGTTAACCAGCCAAAAATTAAAGTTGGTGAGACAATTTTTATAGGTTAACTTTCCTCAATTCCCATGCCTTCTTCTGCCCCCGGTCCCTACAAGAGCAGACTATTTAACTTCCTCAATCGCCATTCGCTACAGTTTAAAGATCGGCTTGAGAAAACCGCACGACACTTAAAAGTGGCATTGGAGTGGGGAGTGCAAATCCTCATCTACCCGATGTACTTGCTGGTACAAACTGGGCGCATGGCTGGGCGACAATTGGGAAAAACGGTTGAAAAAGCTCAATTACCAGCATCTTCTTCGCCGACAGAGACTCAGCCAACCTCTCCTCCCGCAGACCAACCGATCGCCCAAGTCCTACAAGCGATCGAGGTTGCGATCGCGCCAGAAAGTTCGAGCAATCCATCTCCCCAGGAAACAGAATTGCTAGCAGGAATTCAACAGCAAACCCAAAGCACTCTTAAAACCTCCGATTTACTAAGGTCGCGATCGACGCAAAACCTAACCGTTCGGTCTTCTTCGGAGACAGCCAAAAGCAGCCAGATAGTTGTTCGAGGCATAGCTAGCTCTCTTCAGACGCGCGATCTGGTTTTGGTCACCTCAGACAATCAAATTTTAGATATCTTCTCTGGCGAACAGCAAAAAACCCTACAAAAGTGCATCTATTGGGAGGTAGCTAACTTTTGGTACGAACGCCGCCTACAGCAAGAAGCAGCCAACCCATTTCCCGAACTCGTTTCGTCTTTCGAGCAAAATAGCGATAATGTCTTGCCGCCTGCGAGACTTTTCTGGAAAGTCATGCATTGGATGCAGACGAGTCCAATCGCGATCGCGATCGATCTGTTTGGAGAATCACATCTCGTTCGTTCCCCTTCCGCCGATGCTATCCTATCTTCATCCGAACCCCAAACGGTTCGCGATCGCTCCGTGGGATGGTTACAAAGATTACAGACTGGCTTAAACTTCTCTCAAAAGTCCTCCCAACAACCAGCCACCTCAGAACCCGATCCCTTTCAAATTCAGGCGCTCATTCAAGCTGCCATTGACTACTTTTTCGGTCAGCGTCAAGAGCAATTGCCGTTGTCGGGAGACAAAGCTTTAAAGGCATCGCCAGCAGAAATCGAAGATCCTTGGCTATCCTGGGACGATCTCTACAGCGAGACAGAAACGGTATCTACCAGCGATCGCACTTCTCATCCAGATGGGTCCATTCCAACTCAGTTGCCGCCTCCTTCCGCCAAACCAGTCAAGTCTAAAAAATCGCCCTCAACCCTTCGTCGTTCCTCGCGCGATCGACAGGCAAAGCCAGCAGTTCGGCATCAAAACGTTACCGAAGTCAAACAACCGTCTTCCATCGTCCCCAACCAACCAACGGATAATTCCCTAGAACTCGACCCCGATTGGATTGAAACGAAAGCCACTCCAGTCGGCTATGTCAAACATCCTCTAGAAAGAATCTTGGAATGGCTAGATCGCCTGTTGCTCTTGGCAGAAGAATGGGTTGCGAGCATTTGGAGATGGCTGCGCCAGCGTTTTTGATTTTTTGGTAGATTTGGAATTTTTCGCGATCGCAGCGGTAAAATCTACTTGAATTACAATAATATATAACTATACTACAAACTTACCTGACACGATTGGCAAAAATGCAGGATAATGGGCAATGCGTGCAAATTCTGTTAATCTAAAAGGCTCTATATTACAGCATCTATTAAACAACGACTATGCGAACTCATTATTGTGGAGAACTAAGAGCAACTGAGATAGGCAAAACAGTCACTCTTTTCGGTTGGGTAGATCGCCGTCGGGATCACGGAGGCGTAATTTTTATCGATCTGCGCGATCGCAGTGGCATCGTTCAGATCGTCAGCGATCCCCAGCGCACCCCCGACTCCTATAAAGCCGCAGAGTCGTTGCGTAACGAATACGTCGTGAAAGTCAGCGGACGAGTCAGCCAACGTCCGCCAGAGTCCATCAATACCAAAATTCCTACGGGTGAGGTAGAAATTTACGCCGACAAGATTGAAATTCTCAATGGAGTCTACAAACAAATGCCTTTCGTCGTCTCCAGTTCGGAGGCAGACTCAGTACGAGAGGAAGTGCGGCTGAAATATCGCTATCTGGATTTAAGACGCGATCGCATGAATAGAAACCTGCAATTGCGCCACCAAGTCGTCAAAGCCATCCGTCACTTTCTCGAAAACGAACAGAATTTCATCGAAGTTGAAACGCCTATCCTGACTCGTTCCACTCCCGAAGGTGCGAGAGATTATCTAGTTCCCTCCCGCGTCAATCCGGGAGAATGGTATGCTTTACCCCAGTCGCCACAATTATTCAAGCAACTTTTAATGGTATCTGGGTTCGATCGCTACTATCAGATCGCGCGTTGCTTCCGCGATGAAGATTTGCGTGCCGACAGACAGCCAGAATTTACCCAATTAGACATGGAAATGAGTTTCATGTCTCGCGACGAGATTTTAGAACTTAATGAAGCGTTAGTTTGCCACATTTTTAAAGCCGTTAAAAATATCGATATTCCTCGTCCATTTCCGCGCCTTACCTATGCCGAAGCGATGGCGCGTTACGGAACAGATCGACCCGATACTCGCTTTAATTTAGAGCTAGTTGATGTTTCAGAAATCGTCAAAGATAGCGGATTTAAAGTCTTTTCTGGTGCCGTACAAAGTTGCGGAACTGTAAAAGTATTGCCTATTCCTGGCGGCAATGATGCTATCTCGAATGTAAGAATTAAACCAAAAGGAGATTTATTTGAAGAAGCTTGCAATGCAGGTGCAAAAGGTATCGCTTATATTCGCATTCGCGAAGACAATGAATTCGATACTATTGGTGCCATTAAAGATAATCTTTCCCAAGAGCAGAAACAGCAATTAATAGAAAAAACAGGGGCAAAACCCGGTTATTTATTGCTCTTTGGCGCTGGAGATGTAGATACTGTTAATAAATCTCTAGCGAGGTTGCGCTTAGTTGTCGGAGAAGAATTAGGATTAATTGACTCCAATAAAATTGATTTACTTTGGGTGACAGACTTTCCCATGTTTGAATGGAATGCAGAAGAAAAGCGCCTAGAAGCATTGCATCACCCCTTTACTGCACCAAATCTAGAAGATTTAAACGATCTAAAAACAGCCAGAGCGCAAGCTTATGACTTAGTTTATAACGGCGTAGAAATTGGCGGCGGCAGTTTGCGGATTTACCAGCGAGAAATCCAAGAAAAAGTGTTTGCAACGATTGGATTATCGATGGAGGAAGCCTACAATAAATTCGGATTCCTTCTCGAAGCGTTTGAATACGGAACGCCACCCCACGGCGGGATTGCCTATGGCTTAGATCGCTTCGTGATGCTATTAGCTGGCGAAGAATCGATTCGGGATGTAATTGCCTTTCCGAAGACACAACAAGCAAGCTGTTTGCTGACAGATGCACCTGCACCAGTCGATGCAAAACAGTTGCAAGAATTGCACGTAAAATCAACTTATAAGCCTAAATCTTAATCTGAATGACCTGACTCGGCAAAACGTTGATGTTATTGACACCAGTAATGCCTAATAGATTGTTCTAAAACAGGTTTTAGTTCTTGCCAGCACGCATTTGAGAGTTGACAAGATAGAACATCTTCGTACTCACAGGCGCCGATCTAAAGCAACGTTTGTAGGTGCTCAATTAACTGGGGGGCAAGCATTACACCTTCAATGCGATCGACGGGCTGACCGTTTTTGAACAAAACTAGGGTTGGTAGGGCATGGATTTGATACTGAGATGCCAATCCGGGATATTTATCCGTATCGATTTTGACGACTTGCAGCCGATTTTTCATCTGCATTCCTACTTGTTCTAAAATCGGAGCCATCATTTGGCACGGACCGCACCAAGTCGCATAAAAATCAACTAAAACAGGAATCTGTGAGGTGGCAAGGAGTTCTTGAAAACTAGAAAATTGCTTCTTAACTGCCATAATTTTCAGGAGTAAGAAATACGAATAAGGTGCCTTGAATTGCACCCTATCTTATTTCTTATCATAGCTAATTCTCCCGGCGATCGCTTTTTCTGGCTTTGCTCGCTCGAAGCACATATCCCATACTGTCATCCCAAACTTTTCATTTCATTCCAAGATCGACTCCGCTTGACATTGCCGAAATTCTTTGCTCTGCTTCTGTGCGATCGCAACGACAATCCTGACTCATATTCAGCTTTTTTCCGTTCCCTTGCCTGCCAACTAATATTTTTTGCGATCGCGAAATCTGAAAATTAAGCCCAGCGTTATTTCTTTCATAAACCAGTATAAGACTACTAAAATCAAAAAAGTAACGCTCATCATCAGCACCGACCATTTCCCCGTTAAATTATCAACAATACTATCCATTAAATTATCGGGCTTGGTTACGATATCCCAACTATTAAAACGCTGAAAGCGACCGAGATATATTCCCAGAGAACAAAGAGCATGAGTAATTAACTCGATCCAAGAAATATATTTTCCCCATCCTAATTTATAGCAGTAGTAACCTAAGTTAATCAGAGAAATAACATAGGCTTCCATCCCAGCTAAAATAAATATTAAATATTGGGGAATCAATACTAAAGTAATCGTCCAAACCGAGTAACCTTGTCGAATTAGTTCGATTAAATGAATGATATCTGTTAAGATATAAGGAGCATTGGGGAGAAAAGCGATAAAAACGGCAAAAACAACCCACCAAAGCAGCGATCGCCGCCCAACGATCCGAAATAGCCAGACGCTTAAGACTAAAGGAATATAGGCTAGAAAAAGATTCCAAATTATGAGAGATTTGCTATAGCCTAATACCTCCCTAGCATGGGCTATCCAATCAAAAAATCGCTCCATAACGAACAAAATTTCAACGCTTTATCTGGATGACAACTCTACCATTCTAGTTTATGAAATTTAACGGTCAACCGAAGAATCGGAGCATTAGCCCCAAAAAATCACTCTCAAATCTAACATTTTAGTCGATAATTCGGGAATTTAACTTATACCAAATCCGGTTGAATGACCACAATAACCAGTGGTGCGACCATCTTGGCCGCGAGCGGGACTACATATTATGACTAATTAAACGGATTTGATATTAGTCATTTGCACTTAATTGAGGAATGATATTGTCTTTTTCTTGAGCTGCCCAACTGGCAAAATGTCGGGCTAAAGGTGGAGCAAAAACTAAAGTACTGGTGAATCCAGAAAAAAGATAAACGCCGGTCAAATGATTAATTGCACCCACTAGCGGCAGAGAATTTTTCGCAAAAGCAACTAGACAGCGATGCCAAGTTCCTGGTAAATTTTGTAATAAAGGTAGTATAGTTGCTATTCCCGTGCGAATTTGCGCTTCGCTAATCGCCGAATCGATTTTTACTTGGGGATTGGTATAGATTTCGCTGATTTGACCGATATAAAAGCTGCCATCCAAAAATTGAACGGCACCGGGATCGAGAATGCCTGCAATAAAGTCCTGGCTTGGTTGCTCCCAGAGAGATTCTATTTCTGGCGCGGTTGCTTGTGCCTCCAGCAGCATCCGTTTCTGAGTAGCTGGCATAACTAATGTTCGCAGACAAATATCAACAGGCGGCGTTTTAATCAGTTGTGCGTGAGTGAAATAGAGTTTGATACTAATTCCTGCTTCTTTGAGGAGCATTCTACTCAAACCTCCCGCACAGACTACCGTATTGGCTGCATAGTATTGATTTTGAGCAGTGACGACTCCCTCGATGCGATCGCCTTGACGTAGTAAGTTGACAACTGGCTCGATTTTAAGTTCTCCGCCCAGACGACAAAAAGCTTGCTGATAGGCAAGGTTGGTCTTGTGAGGATGGATATGACCGTGAGGAAGTCTCAAAACGCCTGCGATAGCATTGGGATTGAGCAAAGGTTCTAATTCGCAAGCCTCGGCAACATCGAGGACTTGAGGAGCGATCGCAAATTGGGAATAGTTGGCAGCGACTGTTGTAGGATCGTCTTGTGCATCAATAGTTAGCATCAAATCGATGTCGCGAAACTCAGTATCTGCCCCTAATTCTTCAGACAAATTGCGATGAATTTCGATGCCTTCTTGACAAATTTGTCGAGTTAATTTCGTCGTTCCAGACCAGTAGGCAAGTCCTCCATAACTGTAGTAGGTGGCATTATTCAGTCGAGCATCTTTTTCCAATAGCAAAGTGCGGAATCCTTTTTTTGCCAGTTCGTAGCCCAAAGCAGATCCCGTAATTCCCGCACCGATAACGATCCAATCGTAATTGGTCATGTCATCTCCTATTTACAATTCGCAATGCTCAATTCACAATTATGCACCGATGCGCGAACGCGATCGCAATCCCGTCATCAATTGATGCACCCCATCACAGAATTGTGCTGAATCTTGTCTAAGTTTTATTGCCGATATAGCACGAGCAATCTTCGCGATGCCTAGACTGAAAAAGAGGCAGAAGCGATCGAGCGAACGCTATTGCATAAACTCAAGCCTCATGAGGCGATCGCTTCTGCCTTCAGATTATCCAATAGCAACCGAGAACTTTTAACGTTTTAAACGCTTAATTAACACTCCGGTCATAGACAAAGGAGGGAGATATGACAACTCAAATACAAAAAGCTGTTGAACCTCAACTCAGCAGCCAAGTCTCGCAATTTTTAAACCAATCTTTCAAACATCTCATTGGCGGAAAGTGGATTGACGCGGCAAACGGTCAAACTTTGTCCGTATACGATCCGGCAACCGGTCGCGTTATTGCTAATGTTGCCTCTGGAGAACGCGAGGATATCGATCGCGCCGTAAAAGCCGCACGTCATGCCTTTGAGGAAGGAACTTGGACAAAATTCACGGTCTCAGAACGAGGACGCTTAATTTGGAAATTAGCAGACTTATTGGAAGCCCATTTAGAAGAGTTTGCCGAATTGGAGTCCCTCGATAATGGCAAACCCATTACAGTTGCTCGCACTGCCGACGTGCCGCTGGCGATTGACTTGTTTCGCTATATGGCAGGATGGGCGACAAAAATTGAAGGAAATACCATTCCCCTCTCCGTTCCTTACACGCCCGATAGCCAATACTTTGCCTACACTGTGCGCGAACCCGTCGGCGTAGTCGGACAAATCATTCCCTGGAACTTTCCGTTGCTGATGGCGGCATGGAAATTAGGTCCAGCGTTAGCTGCTGGTTGCACCGTCGTCCTAAAACCCGCCGAACAAACCCCCCTGTCTGCCATCCGTTTGGGCGAATTAATCTGCGAAGCGGGATTTCCCGATGGCGTTGTCAACATCGTCACGGGTTACGGCGAAACGGCTGGTGCTGCCCTCGCTGCCCATCCCGATGTCGATAAAGTTGCCTTTACTGGGTCGACAGAAGTCGGTAAACTAATCGTGCAAGCAGCGGCAAGCAATCTCAAGAAAGTTTCTCTGGAACTGGGCGGCAAATCTCCCAATATCGTCCTCAAAGATGCGGATTTAGCAACCGCGATCGCGGGGGCAGCCAATGCGATTTTCTTCAACCACGGTCAATGCTGTTGTGCTGGTTCGAGACTTTATGTCGAGCGATCGATTTTCGATCGCGTTGTGGAAGGAGTCGCCGAGCAAGCCAAAAAAATTCAAGTGGGACCGGGACTAGACCCCAATACGGAAATGGGCCCGTTAGTTTCTGACGAGCAACTCGATCGCGTTTGTGGCTACTTGCGATCGGGAATTGCCGAAGGAGCAAAAGCGGTAACGGGCGGACAGCGCCTCGGCGATTTAGGCTATTTTGTCGAGCCGACGGTATTGGTGAATACCAAGCAGACGATGAAGGTGGTGCAAGAGGAGATTTTTGGTCCCGTCGTCACAGCAATGCCGTTTCAAGAACTCGACGAACTCACACCGCTAGCCAACGACAGCATTTATGGGCTAGCAGCAGGCATCTGGACAAATGATTTATCAAAAGCACATCGCTTAGCAGCCAAGCTTCGTGCTGGCACCGTTTGGATTAACTGCTACAATATCTTCGATGCTGCCCTGCCCTTTGGTGGCTACAAGCAGTCAGGCTGGGGGCGCGAAATGGGTCATGACGTGTTGGAACTTTATACTGAGGTCAAAGCCGTTTGCATCAAGCTTTAACCTTCTTCTGTAGGGGCTTCGCCATGTCTTGCCCCTACAGCCAATGAAACGCAAGGCAAGAACTTAGTAGCGCGATGGTTGGTCGATGAAAATTCCCGACTTTACTGTCAAAAGGTTTTTGAAGCTCTCGAAGATTCAGCCAATTAATGGGAACTAATGGAGAACGACTCCGTTTCATAACAGACCGAGGCGATCGCAACAGGTTGAATGATACCAATTCGCAATTAGTCAGCCGTTCTAACTGAAAAAATTCTTGAAAAGTGGGTCGCGATCGCGAATTTCAAGCATGTTGACATGAAAAAAGCACTTGTTGTCGGTTATACCAAAGACTCTATTACAAAAGCTCAACAAGAACCATTTCGTTACTACCAAAAATTACTCAGCCGCCAACTCGACTTGAAGATCGAACATATAGCTGCCGAATCTTTTGGTGCGATTGGCGAAGCTTGTAAAAACCAAGATGCCGAGATTATCTTCGTACTGCCTTTTTGGAATGAAAGTTCAGACCAAGCCGAACAAGTCATGCAATCGCTTCGCCAACAGCAACCGACGCGAACGATAGTCTTTATCGATCCGTTCGCCCAGGTAACCAGCAACTATTTCAATGTGCTGCCCCATGTCGATTATTTTCTTAAACGTCAACGTTACAAGAATTTGGATGAGTATCAGCGCTCATTCATCGGTGGCTCGATGTTCACCGATTTTCTGGCTAGAGAGTTGGAGCTAGACTTTAGTCAATGGCACGTCGGTTCACAAGTGCCCAAGCAATACCAACATCGCATTGTTTCTGGCTGGAATCTTGGGAGTGCCAAACAATTCAAGCAAAAATTGCAAACCCCATCTTGGTTTGAGTTCTGGCAACCCGCTAAGGAAATCGATATTTTCTGCCGCCTATCTTTGGGTTCTAGCCACGAAGGAGATTGGTACTATGCCTATCGTCAAATGGCGCTAGAAAGTCTCAAACCCTTGCAATCCGATTATAAGGTCGTCTCTAGCGGCAAAATTCACGCTCAACTCGTTTCTCGTCGCCAATACTTTCGAGAAATTAAACGCAGTCGCATTGTCTTTAGTCCGTTTGGATGGGGCGAGAGTTGTTGGCGCGATTTTGAAGCGGTTTGTTACAATTGCTTGCTGGTAAAACCTTCGATGGCGCATATCGAGACGCAACCCAATATTTATGTGGAAGGGGAAACCTACGTGCCTGTAAGCTGGGATTTTTCAGATTTGGTAGAAAAATGCGATTATTATCTCAAGCATTCCGATGAAGCGGCTCGGATTGTTAAAAATGCCCGTCGCGCCTACCTTGACTATTTTGAGAGGAGAGAATTTTTGCAGACGATCGCAGGGGTAATAAATGTCCGTCTAATTACTTAGTAGTGCCAGCGTGCCGCTCGCGACTCCTGTTGGTCGCACTACATATTATGACTAATTAAACGGATTTGATATGACAAAGGACAAATGACCAATCCGAAATCCAAAATCGAAATGGCGTTACTCTCTGCCTATACTCGTCTTAAATCCAACGTCAAGGGGTATTCTGGATTTAACTGCAATGGTAGCGCCTTAATGGTTGCGATCGCGGGAGGATTGGCAATAAAGCGTTCTGCAACGCGCGTCTGGGCTTGCGAGGAATTAGTCGGAAATGTATGATAAGGCTTGCCATCGGGAGGATTGACGGAGTAGGTGCAACCGCCCAGCGATCGCCCTTCCCACGTATCGACAATCTCAAAAGTTAAAGGACTGTGGGAATCAATAGCAGGATGCAACATCGATGCATATTGTCTTGCCCTGAAGCGAACGCCGCCGACATATTCCCCTGCGACTCCAGTCGAGATGAGCGGCACTGGATAACCATTGCACGTAACGACGTAGCGAGAGGAAAAGGCATTTCTATTGGGAGAATTCCCCATTGCCCCGCGCAATTTTACTTGTATTCTTTCGAGGGAATCATCCACATATCGGGCAACTCCTCCATTGGCGATTTCTTCCCCTAAAACGTGCCAAGGCTCGATCGCTTGACGCAACTCTAACTGGATGCCTTCTCTGGCAATTTCACCGTAAAGGGGAAAACGGAACTCGAAAAATGGCTCAAACCAGTCAAATTCAAAAGGATATCCAGCTTCCTGCAAATCGGCAAGGACGACTTTCAAATCCTCGCCGATGAAATGGGGCAACATAAAGCGATCGTGCAGTGTCGTTCCCCAACGGATGAGGGGTTTGGTATAGGGAGACTCCCAAAACCAAGCCACCATAGCTCGAATCAGCAGCATTTGCAGCAGGCGCATCTCTAGATTGGGAGGCATGGCTATGGCGCGTAACTCCAGCAAACCCAATTGAGTGCGAGGATTTTCGGTTGGGAACAGTTTATCGATGCAAAAGGCAGTTCGATGGGTATTGCCCGTTACATCTACGAGCAAGTGACGCAACAGGCGATCGACCACTTCCGGCGGAACTTCTTTGCCGGGTTGCAAGGCACTGAAAGCAATTTCTAATTCGTATAAACTCTCGTGTCGCGCCTCGTCAACGCGAGGAGATTGACTGGTAGGACCGACAAACTGACCGGAGAATAAATAGGATAGACTCGGATGATTCTGGAAATAACTAATCAAACTCCGCAGTAAATCGGGACGGCGCAAGAGGGGACTTTCTTGAATCGTTTCGCCGCCAATCGTGATATGAGCGCCTCCACCCGTACTGATGCGACGACCGTCGAGCATGTATTTTTCGGTTCCCAGACGGCACTGTCGCGCCTCGTCATACAAAATCGTCGTAATTTTGACTAGCTCATCCCAAGTCGATGCTGGATGAATGTTGACCTCTATCACGCCGGGATCGGGAGTAATCTGAAATTTGCCGATTTTTTTGTGGTCTGGGGGCGGATATCCTTCTATTAGTACGGGAAAGCCTGTTTCTTGGGCTGTATTTTCTATCGCCGCAATTAAATCTAAAAAGCTTTTAGCCGAGGTAAAAGGAGGCATGAAGACGCGAAGGATGCCCTGTTTGGCTTCGATACTCAAAGCAATGCGAATGGAATTGGCAGGAGATTCTACAGACGCGAGGCAGGGTGTCATAGAATCGTCATCTACAGACAAAACCGCTTCTGCTTGCAAATCCTCCGACCAAGAAATCTCTCTCAGGGGCAAACGCAATCCGACTGGAGCATTGCCTCTAAGTAAATACAAGCGATCGCTCGGTACTATCCAGCGACAGCTACTCCAATAAAACGTGCCTTCTTTAGCAATTGGTAGTAGTGGTAAGACAAATCCGGCAACTGCCTCGGTTTCAACTTCATAGACTCGAATCACAAAGTCTGGATTTAACTCCAACTGCCCAACCAAAGCGTTGATAAAGATTTCTGCCTCTTGGCGCCCGTGCCCGTAATCTTTGCCCTCTTCTGCTATTAATGCGCGATCGCGCCAAATCTGAATCCCATCTTTGCGCCAAAAATACCCTAGCGCCCAGCGAGGAGTAATCTCTCCAGGATAGGCTTTTCCTAGCCCATAATGCAATAGTCCGCCTCCTAGTGCAAACCGATTTGCCAAGCGCTTGAGTAACTGTCCGGCAATTTGGCGCTTGTCTTCCCCTAATGCTGCTATGCGCCATTGAGGAGATTCATAATCATCTAGGGAGATAAAAGTCGGTTCGCCTCCCATTGTCAACCCAATGCCCAAACCTTGCAGCCGTTGTTCTACTATTTGACCGAGAGTATCAATTTTTTGCCATTGTTCGCTGGTATAGGGTTGACTGTTAGAAATTGCTTGGATAGACCACATTGGCGACGATTGCTGAATTTTTAAGCCCGATTCGTCTGTAGTTTTTATAGTTATTACAGCACTACATCGATCTCACTTTCAAAGTCTACCAATGCCTTCATCTAATCCTTAGATAATTAATGATTTCTTGAACAACGTAAGTTCCCAGTCGGAGAAAAACCATTGCTTTAACTAGATTGATGAAAAATTAAACGATTTCCAGCCGGATCGTAGGTATAAATTTCTCGTCCGTGGGAAGCAATGGTAATTGCTCCTGGCGGTGGATATCCTATCTCAGTTAAATGTGCGATCGCACTTTCCAAATCTTCCACTTCCAGACACAGACTCATCCCACTTCCAACCGAATTCGCAAACTCTTGTTGGTGGCTTTCTTGAGGACAAAAAATCCCCAACCGCAAGCCAGTTAATTGAAATTCGGCGTATCCATTAGGAATGTAAGGCTTCGGATCTCGTTCTAGCAATCGACGGTAAAATTGAACTAACGCTTCAAAATCGATTGCCGCGATCGCAACAAAAGCCTCAGTATATTTGAAAAACATTATTAATAATTACGGGTTGCCAATAAACCCAAATATCTTGGCAAATCCACCCAATATTGCGATAATTAAGGCGACAAATACGCCACGATTAATGAAATCGACGCTATCGACTCGCTTGCTTAAGCCATCAACTTTCTCTTCTAATCTGGCTTGCCCTACTTCTAATTTATTAAGGCGTTCGTCAAGTTTATCAAATCTTCCCTCAAATTTGTCTAACTTTTGATTAATTTGTTCGAGAATCTGACTTAGACGATCGATTGTTATTTGCGGATTGGTCACGATGTTAAATTTATCTTCAGAAAGACACTTCAAAGAGCGAGAAACGATTCCTCGCTTTCTGTCTATTATCTTACTGTACTAAAAGTATAGAACGGGACTGACGGGGCTCGAACCCGCAACTTCCGCCGTGACAGGGCGGTGCTCTAACCAATTGAACTACAGTCCCATTTTTGAGCCGATTAGCATAATAGCAATAATCACGCTAGTTTGTCAAATATTTTTCTGGCAAGTAAATTTACCCTCTTAGAAGAGAAATGTAGTCACGATTCCGCAAGCCTTAAGTCGAGCTTGTTGCTCTTAGCTCAGTCCAGGTAGTTGTTCGATCGCCCAATCACAAGGTTGCATCGCATCAGCTCCAATTAAATTTAATTATTTTTTAATAGTTCTGCGATCGACTCAAAATGTAACGAAATGCAAAGTATAATGGAATGACACAATAAACATTCAGCATAAATAGAGATTCAAAAATTTAAACATGCGAGTTGCGATCGCTGGAGCAGGTTTAGCCGGACTTTCTTGTGCCAAGTATCTTGTCGATGCAGGATACACTCCCATTGTCCTGGAACGTCGCGATGTTTTGGGAGGGTTAGTTGCCGCTTGGAAAGATGAAGATGGAGACTGGTACGAAACGGGGCTCCACGTTTTTTTTGGAGCTTATCCCAACATGCTCCAACTCTTCAAAGAACTGGGGATCGAAGATCGCCTTCAGTGGAAAGAACATACGCTGATTTTTAATCAACCAGAAAAACCAGGAACCTATTCTCGCTTTGACGTTCCCGATATCCCCGCTCCCTTCAATGTCATTACGTCAATTCTCCGCAACAATGACATGCTCACCTGGGAGCAAAAGATTCGCTTTGCTATTGGCTTGCTGCCTGCCGTAATTCGGGGACAGAAATATGTCGAAGCCATGGATCGATACACCCTCTTAGAGTGGCTGAGACGGCAAGGCGTTGACGAACGGGTCAATAGCGATATTTTTATTGCTGCCTCCAAAGCACTTACCTTCATCAACCCCGAAGAGGTTTCGGCAACGATTCCCCTGACTGCCCTCAATCGCTTTTTAAAAGAGCGATATGGTTCTAAGGTAGCCTTCCTAGACGGTTCGCCCACAGAGCGGCTCTGCCAACCGATGGTAGACTATATCACCGAACGGGGAGGACAGGTGAGATTAAACGCGCCGCTCAAAGAGATTTTGCTGAACGAAGATAGAACGGTCAAAGGATTTCTGCTGCGAGGACTCAACGGCGAACCCGATGAAGTCTTGACAGCAGATCTTTATGTCTGTGCTATGTCTGTCGATCCTTTGAAGGTTATGTTACCCCAACCTTGGCGGGAAATCGATTTCTTCAGAAAACTTGAGGGGATAGAAGGGGTTCCAGTTATAAATTTACACCTCTGGTTCGATCGCAAGCTCACCGACATCGATCATTTATTATTCTCCCGTTCGCCCTTGCTCAGCGTTTACGCCGATATGAGCAACACCTGTCGGGAATATGCTAACCCCGATCGTTCCATGTTGGAGTTAGTGCTAGCACCCGCCCAAGAATGGATTAATAAATCCGATGAAGAAATTATTGCCGCAACGATGGCAGAATTAGAAAAACTCTTTCCCGCTCATTTTAAGAGCGAAAAACCTGCTAAATTGCTAAAATATCGCGTGGTGAAAACACCGCGATCGGTTTACAAAGCCGTACCGGGAAGACAAGCCCACCGTCCGTCTCAGAAAACTCCCATTGCTAACTTCTATCTTGCAGGAAGTTACACCATGCAGGAATATCTGGGAAGTATGGAAGGAGCCGTTCTCTCTGGCAAATTAGCTGCCGTTGCGATCGCGCAAGATTACTCGCCAAAGCCAGTCGCTTCTTCTTCAACAGTCGAAGGAGAAGCCCCGTTGGTGACGAGTTAAGTTGCTTGCCGTGTCATTGATTTTGAATTGTTAATATTCAGATTGCTAATCGAATGAGACAATTCTAAATGTTTAATGGCTGAGGAGCGGTCAAACACCATCCTTCACCTCTTAAACGGATAATCGTTCTGAGAAGCGATGAATGCTGCAATTGCCTAAACCAACCCCACCCAAAAAACCGCTAGTCTCCCTTTCTGAGTCCTACGAATTCTGCCGCCACATGACGGCAGAATACGCCAAGACGTTCTACCTTGGCTCTCTGTTGCTACCAAAAGAAAAACGCAAAGCCATTTGGGCTATTTATGCCTGGTGTCGTCGCACTGATGAATTGGTAGATGGCGTGAAGTCAGAGTCTACAACTCCAACAACTCTAGAACAATGGGAGCAACAACTTGAGTTACTGTTTGCAGGGCATCCTGTAGACGATATGGATGTAGCTTTAACCGACACGGTTAAAAATTTCTCTATCGATATTCAACCCTTTCGAGACATGATTGCGGGACAAAGGATGGACTTAGATCGCAATCGCTATGAAACCTTTGAAGAGCTTAAACTGTACTGTTA
This sequence comes from Pleurocapsa sp. PCC 7327, assembly GCF_000317025.1. Classification (NCBI taxonomy): domain Bacteria; kingdom Bacillati; phylum Cyanobacteriota; class Cyanophyceae; order Pleurocapsales; family Pleurocapsaceae; genus Pleurocapsa; species Pleurocapsa sp. PCC 7327. Next base: position 188,315 of record NC_019689.1, read on the forward strand.
TCGAGTAGCAGGAACAGTCGGATTAATTACTAATCCTATATGGGGAATCGGCAATAGCAATAGTACCGTTCCTTGGGAAAGTCAACAAAAACTTTATGAACCAAGAGAAGAAGCGATCGCGCTAGGAATTGCCATGCAATTGACTAATATTCTCCGAGATGTTGGAGAAGATGCTCAACGAGGTCGAATTTATCTCCCTCTCGAAGATTTAAGGCTCTTTGATTACACCGAAGAAGACTTAATGAAAGGCGTTATCGACGATCGCTGGCGTGCCTTAATGCGCTTTCAAATTCAACGGGCGAGACAATATTATCATCAAGCAGAAAAAGGAATTCGCTACTTAGATTCTCGTTTGCCCGTTTGGGCGGCTTTGATGCTCTATCAAGGCATTTTAGACGCGATCGAACGCAACCAGTACGATGTTTTCACCAAAAGAGCTTTTGTTTCTAAAGGAGAAAAAATTCTGTCGTTGCCTGTCGCTTGGTTGAGGGCACAAGTGCTTTAACCAGCGAGCAGCTATCAGCGATGAGTCATCTGTAATAGCATGAGGAACGCTGGAAAATAACCCGATAAAACTCAGTTAACTCAGTGCCTCGGATAGATAGTCGGCTGTCGATTCGACCAAAGGAATGATATTTTCATAAAGCATGCGTGTCGGACCGATAATGCCCACGCTACCTGCTGGATTATCTCCCTGTCGATAAACGGCAGAAATTAAGGTACAAGAACGCATCGATTCTAGCGGATTTTCCGAGCCGATTTTTATACTAACTCGCCTGCTGAGCGTTTCTGATTCGGGGAATTCAAAAATAATCGGCAAAAGTCGATCTTGTTCCTCTTCTAACAAGTGCAATAAAGTTTGCACTTGTTGCAGTTGAGAGAATTCTGGCTGTCGCAATACTTCGGAAACTCCATGAATCATAATTGGAATCAATGGAGAATAGTGAAAGCGATGACTTAATTCTTTTAATAACGTTTTTAGGAAATTAGCATACCGCGTAAATTCTTGATCGATTTCCTGCCAATCTAAAGTCACTAATTCTGTCAGCGATCGCCTGCGTAATTTACTATTCAAAAAGTTAGTTAAAATTTGCAATTCTTCTTCGACTCCTTCCAAATTTTCCTGGCTTTCTTCTAATCCCAGATTGGATGTATCCATCAAAACTGATTGAGTTTGATAGCTATCCGTGACGATAATTAACATTACTTGAGAGGAAGAAACTCGAACGAGCTGTAAGTGACGCAATTGATTGGGAGACGTTTGAGGCATAGTAATTAAAGCAATATAACCGCTTAAATTAGCGAGAATTTGCGTCGCCCTTTGCAGAAGAGCCTCATAACTCCACTTCTCCCAATTTAATTGTTGGTTCAGCAGTTGTTCGATTTTCCGTCCTATTTTCTCATCCGGTACAATCAGTCTGTCGACATAAATTCGATATCCCCAATCCGAAGGAATTCGCCCGGCAGAAGTGTGAGGTTGATACAATAAACCTTCTTTTTCTAATCGTCCCAGCGCATTCCGAATTGTCGCCGAACTTAGGCTAAAATTGTACTCTTCAACCAAGGTTTTTGAGCCGACAGGTTCTGCCGTAGCAATGTAGTGTTGAATCGTTGCTTTAAGAATATTTTGATAGCGTTCTGTTAAGTATGGTCGCTCGATCATACGGTATAGCAACAAAGAAACAGATTTTTTTAAAAAGGTTATCCAATGAATTTTCGTCAGTATAACTGGTTAAGTACTAAAAATGTAAACCCCACAGATATATTCCCTCTTTAAGATAACTTTTCCAACTGTGGAGGTCGAGTAAAGAAACTTTCTAAGGGCGGAGGATAGAGGAACCTGGGAGAGTTAAGAGAAGCGTGGGTAGGGGTGGCGACTGGGAGAGGGGAACACTGGCACAAGAGGAAGAAGAGGAACGAGGCAAACTACTAACCACTGTACGGGCGGGTTTTTGATCCTAAGTGTTGATAAATTTCTAGCATTTTTAGATAAACTCGCCCCTACTAACTCATCCCCAATCCCCAATACTTTCATCCTTTCATCAAATGACTAATGACTAATGACCAAGAGGTTTACCTTTAAAATCGAATCACTGGTAACTGCCTTGTGTCTTCACTTCCGCCTTCTAATATCGAGGCACGTTGGGATCGACTAAAAGAGAATAGGCATCGATCCCGCCGGCAACGTTTTTAACATTGGTAAAGCCATGATTTTGTAACCACTGGCACATCTGAGCGGAACGCACGCCATGGTGGCACATTACTAACGTTTCAACATCGGGATCGAAGCGCGTCTTAATTTGTTGTGACCATTGTTCGTATTGACTGAGAGGAAGTACCTCAAATCCTTCGAGAGAGGCTATTTCCACTTCTTCGGGTTCTCTCACGTCAATCAATTGCAATTGGGAATCTCGTTTGGCAAGACGTAGTGCCAATTCTTCAACGCTAATTTGGGACATCGATCGCTCCATAACCTTTTTGAGAAGATACTTCTATAGGAATATTTGTTAATAGATTAGCAAATGGAAAGAGCGATCGCGCCCCAAGCAAGGTATGCTAGACCATTGGAAGACCTAAAATACCAATTCGCAATTGACAATTAGTCAGCAGCGCTGGGTATCAGGCTCCCTCAAGGAGCATCTTTAGCGCTCTTTTTTAGCAATGGTATAACCCAAATCAGTGACAACCGATAACTGATAACTGATAGCCGTGAAACTTCGCTCTTTTTTGCTCGTTCTTGCCACCGTTGCCGTCGTGCTGTTAGCTATTGCTGGCGGGAGTTTGTATTGGATTTTGGCTCAAAGTCCGCTCCCTTTGGTCAAAGGAGGAGTGACAGACCAACCAACGGCGGCGATCTTCGTTCCCAAACAAGCCCCCGTAATGGTGTCGCTGTTGGTCAATCCCGATCGCCTGGAGTCCTTTGCACAATTAACCGCCTATCCCAAAAACCGACGGCGATCGCGCGGCGAGATAGAACAAGTAGAAAGAAGTTTATTAGCCAACACGGGTTTGGACTATCAAAAAGAAATTCGACCCTGGATTGGGGATGAAATCACCCTCTCGGTCACTTCTCTCGACTTCGATCGCGATCCGGCTAACGGAGTGCGACCGGGCTATTTACTCGTGGTGAGAACGAAAGATCCGGAACTGGCGCGGGAGTTCCTCCAATTATCCTATTCCAAACAGGCGATCGCGGGCACTTTCGATCTCGTTTTTGAACGATACAAAGGAATCGATCTCATTTACAAGCGACCCCTGCAACCCCCGCTAAAGACCAGTTTTCTTGCCAGTGCCGTCGTTGGCGATTTCGTTCTCTTTGCCAACGATCCCAAAGTGTTGCGAGATGCCATTAACAACGTTCAAGTAGCAGCTCTCAACTTAAAAAATTCTCCCTATTATCAGGAAGCTCTGCAAACCATCCTCGAACCTCGAATCGGCGTTGTCTACGCTAACCTTCCTGCCGTTTCTGCCTGGATCGCCAATGCTCCCGCGCCAGAAACCCCCGAAGTGCGACAGATACTTACGGTAGCCCTATCGCTGAAGTCCCAGGGATTGGTTGCTCAGACGGCACTTATCGGCGTAGCGGGAGCGGAAAACCAAGCGCCTGCGTTAGCCGCACCCGTGGGAGCTTTGGCATACGTCCCCGGCGACGCGATTTTGACGGCGGCGGGGACGAATTTAAAGCAGTTTTGGACGCAAATCGAGACGGGATTAGAACCCGATAGTCCACTTCAGCAAATTTTCAATCAAGCGCTTAACCTCCTGCAAGAACCTCTAGGAATTAATTTGCCTCAAGAAATTTTTGATTGGGTTCGAGGCGAATATAGCCTCGCTCTGGTACCGCACCCCAATGGAGGCGAACCGGATTGGATCTTTATTGCCGAGAAAACGGCCGATGCGAATGCTGACGAAGCGATCGCACATTTAGATGCGCTGGCAAAAGAACAAGGATATAGCGTTGGCAATTTGCCCCTACTAGATAAGACTGTCACTGCATGGACGAAACTATCGACTTCTGCTGGGAAAGGATTGGATAGTTTGGCGCGTTTGCAGGCAACGGTCAGCGGAGTCCATACGAGCGTCGATAAATACGAGATTTTTGCTACTTCTGTGGAAGCGATGGCAAAAGCCTTGCAAGATGCAGAACGTTCCCTAGTCAATAGCCAAAAATTTCAACAAGCAATTTCTGCCTTGCCAACCGAAAATGATGGTTATTTCTATATCGATTGGAATCAAAGCGAACCAATTCTCGACGAAAAATTTCCCCTGGTTCGCGTCGTTGAATTGGCTGTCAAACCGCTGTTTAAAAACTTGCGATCGCTCACGATTAGCAGTCAAGGCAGCCAAAATAGTATCCGTCGCGCGACTATCTTTTTTAATCTAGGAGTCAGGTAAAGGATAGGGAACTAATGCCAACGTTAGAATTCCTGAAACAACTAGGAGCGATTTCTTCAACAACGCGATCGCTCTTTTTAGTCAAGTAAATTTTGACCGTGCCTTTAGCTAGAAAATGTCCGATAGCGCCATTTATTAAGCTGCCAAGACGCGATCGCTGACGGACTTTGCAACTCTGCCACTTGACTTTTCAGTCTAACGATCAGTTTAGCTTGTTGTTCGCACTGCTGTTGCAAATTCCCATAACTTTCTGCTTTTTCTTTGGCTAGCTTTCGCTCAAAGGCTAACTGATTTTGTAAGTAGCTAATATCTCGCTCCTTGACTTCCAACTGCTGTTGTAAATAGCTAATATCCCGCTCCTTGGCTTCCAACTGCTGTTGCAGTGCCTCATAGCTTTCTATCCGTTCTTTGGGGAGTTTTTGCTCGACAGCCAATCGCTCTTGTAACTCTTTAATCATACGGTCTTTGGCTTCCAACTGCTGTTTGAGCAGATCGCTTTCGTCTGCTGGCGCTGTTTTTGCAGGAATCTGGTCGCTGGAAGTATCGACAGAATTTGCTTCGCTGGATTCAACTGTTGGCGAGTCGCTTGCGTGCGATCGCACTTTCTGTTTTTCTTCAGCTTTGTCTGAGGCTGGCTTTTCACCATTGGCATTAGGCACGGTCTCAAAACCCATCAAAGCCATCCAGCTCATCCACACTCGAGCCATTGCTTCAGTCCAAGACTGAGCGGATTCTTTGGCTGCTTTATTCCAAAAAGCCATATTTTTTTCCATATATCCCTCCTTATAGATCCGATTGCGAGTCTATTTAAGATGCAAAAAACGGATTTTGCTAGTTCTCCTTTGCCTTCATTTATAGCTCGTTATGCCAACCAGTATCTCTCGAACTCGAATAGAGTTTTCTATCCTTAGTTTAACTTTTATTATTTTTTACAAAGGCGAGATTTTTTTATGATTATGCTTTTAGAAATTACTCTTTGCTAAAGACGAAGCCAGTCGCGATCGCGACGGCAAATCTAGGAACTCCCGATCGCGCCAAAGCTAAGATGGTTGGAGCGACCGATTATCTGACGAAACCTTTTTCTCGTTTGGAGTTTCTCAAAATATTTTCTAAATACTCATTTTAATTAAACTTTTCAAAAACGGGAGATCTACCTTCTCTTCATCCTCCAGCCTGTTGTTTCAGTTTGCGAGATCCTCGCCAATAGGTTACGGTAACCCAGGCTACGACCAACAGCAGAGCCAGAATTCCAAATTGGGTAATTCCATGTACCAATTGATGCAAAGGAATTAATCGTCCGCAGAAAAACGATAAAGTTACCATAATCGATGCCCAAATAGCAGCTCCACCAAAATTACACAATAAAAATTGCGAGTAGGGCATTTGAGCGATTCCCGCCATTGGTCCGGCAAAAATCCGCAACAACGTGACAAATCGACCGAAAAATACGGCTCTAGGAGCGTTGAGACCGAACTGTTTTCTCGCTTTTTCTAGTTGGTGTTCGTGAATGTTAAAAAAGCGTCCCAACTGCAATAAAAATTGCCAGCCACCGCTCCTGCCGATCCAGTAACCTAAATTATCGCCAAAAACCGCTCCTGCGATCGCGCTTGCCAGCACAAGCCAGTAGTTTAACTCCCCACTCCCCGCTAAGAAGCCTCCAACTATAGTGATTGTCTCGCCAGGAATGGGAATCCCCATATTTTCTAAAGCGATCCCAATAAAGACAGCCCAATAACCGTATTGACTTGCAAATTCCTGGATGTTATCTAGCGACAAAAGCTCTAATGACATTTAAACCGTTCTTTACAAAGGTTTACTTCTTATCACATCTTGACGCGATCCAGGCATAAGTGTCAATTTCAAAGAAAAAGGAAGAAGGAAAAAATTTTGCCTTTTACCTTTAAGTTGGTATTGGTTCGCCGGGGCGAAGTTTTGCCCATTTGCCAGTTTCGCGCAAGAAACTGTTGCAGCCGACAACATCCCACTCCATTTCAATGTATTCGCCTTTAGTACGAATATTGACGTTGATAGTAGGTTCGTTTGGCTCGAAATCAGGATTTTCGGTTAAATGGGGTTGTTGATGCTGATGTTCTACCGAGTGGTAAGTTTGGCAGCGATCGATAAAGTAGCAGTTCACACAAATACACATGGCTCTAACTCGATCCCACTTTTTTGTTAATCTAGCTCAGGCAAGCCATTGATGACCAACTCTTTAGATTGATTTTTGTAAAGTATTGATTTTTCTAAAGTTCTGAATTGAATGTTCTGGCAAAAAAAATTAGCGCTTTTACTTGGGAACCATTTGCCTTTCAGTATAGATTGTCTGCCGCCGACGGCTTGTCTGGTTGGTGGTGCGGTACGCGATGCGCTGCTAGATCGCCAAAGAGATTATTTGGACTTAGACTTTGTTTTGCCAGAATTAGCGGTAGAGGTGGCACGAAGAATTGCCGAGCACTATCGAGCTGGATTCGTCGTCCTAGACGAACAGCGTCGGATTGCTAGAGTAGTCTTTAAACAGGGGACGGTAGATTTTGCCCAGCAGGAAGGAGACAGCCTAGAAACCGATTTACGACGACGGGATTTTACCATTAATGCGATCGCTTACAATCCCCACCGACAGGAGTTAATCGATCCGCTAGGGGGATTAGTCGATCTAGAGCAAAGAAAGCTGAGAATGGTGTCGCAAGGCAATCTTAAAGACGATCCCCTGCGTTTATTACGAGCTTACCGCCAAGCTGCCCAACTGAATTTCACCATCGAAGCAACTACGAGAGCAACGATTCGTCAATTAGCGCCTCTGCTGGGCACAATAGCGGCAGAAAGGGTACAAAACGAGTTGGGGCATTTACTGGCTCATCCCAGCAGAGGAAATATTTGGTTGGCGGCAGCTTGGGAAGATGGGTTGCTCAAACCTTGGCTTAAAAATACAACGGCAGAAAAATTACAACAAGTCGAAAGGGTAGAACGGTCGGCTGACATCTTGCCAGATCTCGTTAATAAACCCTTTTCCCTATCTCCAGAAACCATCGAGATGGCAAAGCTTGCCTGCTTGTTGGCTTCTAATCCAGAAGAAGCCGAAATGGAGCTAGTTAAATTAAAGTACTCTCGCGCCCATATTCGGACGATTACAACGGCTTTAAAATATTTGCCTCAATTGCAGCAGAATGCTACTTCTATGAGCCTTAGAGAGCAATATTTTTTCTTCTTAGGCGTGGGAGACGTTTTTCCAACTTTAGCGTTGTTAGCCATGGCTGTAGGAGTCGATCGCGATGCAATTGCCATGCTAGCTAATCGCTATTTCGATAGGAGCGATCCCGTTGCTCATCCCAAGCCATTAGTTAAGGGTCACGACTTGATAAAACATCTTGGCCTTGCATCTGGTCCGGCGATCGGCAAATTACTCACTGAGCTGCAAATAGCCTACATCGAAGGCAAAATTTCCACGGCTGGAGAAGCATTGCATCTGGCTAAGATTCTCTTGCAATCTAACAATTTTTAGATATATGGAGCATTCGATTGAAAGATAAACTTAGACTGACTACTATATCAATTTCGTTAAGGTGGAAATTATGTAGTATTTAAAGAATCCTAACAGCAGAAAGATGAACTTTTTTTATGAGAATATTAGTAGCCAGCCATACCTATATCGTCGATCTTAATTGCGAAAAATTAAGAACTTTGGCGCACCTAGAACCAGGAGTTGAAGTAACTGTCGTTGTTCCGAAGCGATGGCAACCGGGTGGCGTTCAGAACCGAATTATTGAAACCAAAGCTTGGAGCGATCGCAGTTTTCGCGTCGTTCCTATCTCAAATTTCAGTCAAAATAATCAGGGATTGCTGACTTTTGGAACGGATATTATTGAATTACTAAAACAGTTTAGACCGCAAATTATTCAAGTCGAACAAGGAGCGAAATCCTTTGCCTATGCTCAATTAATTACACTCAATCGCTTGTTAGGATTGAAGGCAAAAAATGTTTTCTTTACTTGGTGGAATCTTCCCTATCAATCCAAATTTCCTGTCTCAGTTTTAGAAAATTACAATCTCGCTCATACTGATGGACTGGTTGCTGGCAATCTAGATGCTGCCGAGATTCTGCGGGATCGTGGCTATAAAAAAGCCGTAACAGTCATGCCTCAACTCGGAGTAGACGAACGGCTATTTTCTCGTCGTCTCCAACCCGAATTAGCTTCTCAATTAGGGATTAAATCTGAGGAATTTGTTGTTGGATTCGTAGGACGTTTCGTCCCAGAAAAAGGGATCTTAACGCTAGTTAAAGCCTTGACAGGTTTACAAGAATTGCCCTGGAAGCTGTTGTTATTAGGAAGAGGAAGTCTCAAAGAAACAATTATTACAGAGGCTAGCAAGGCAGGAATTCAAGACAGATTAATTATTCTAGAAAGTGTTCCTCACCATGAAGTTCCTTGCTATATTAATTTAATGAATGTGCTGGTTTTGCCATCAGAAACAACCGATCGATTTAAGACGCTAACGGCTGCTGGTTGGAAAGAACAATTCGGTCATGTTTTGATTGAGGCGATGGCAACTAAAATACCAGTAATCGGTTCTAATTCTGGGGAAATTCCTAATGTTATTGGCGAGGCAGGTTTAGTGTTTCCCGAAGGCAATTTTGAAGCATTACGCCATTGTATTCGGCAGATAATAGAACGCCCAGAATTGTCGCAGAAGTTAGCTTGGATGGGATATAAAAGAGTCATGGAAAACTATACTAATAAAGCTTTAGCTCAACAATTATTAGCTTTTTATAAAAAGCTTTTAGTAGCTAGAGAAGAAAATCTCTAATTTCAACTCAATTTTAGGATTAACGAATCATTTCAAAATTAGTGTGTTTGCCGATAAAATTGCTTGTCGGCGAATTAATTTAAGTATTTTATCTAAAGATTTCAATTAAAATAAAATGCGATCGCATCATAAAAAATATATATAGCGATCGCTATTTCGCCAAAAGAGTACTTATGAAACCTCTAATGCACCGTACTAAGATTGTTGCTACTATTGGTCCGGCGAGTAGTTCTCCAGAAATCCTCAAGCAAATGATCCAAGCTGGGATGAATGTAGCGCGGTTAAATTTTTCTCATGGAAGCTATGAAGAACACGCCCGTAGGGTTTCGTTGCTGCGTTCCGTTTCTCAGGAGTTAGAGACTCCTATAACATTACTTCAAGATCTTCAGGGACCTAAAATCCGAGTAGGCGAACTGCCCGACGGTTCGATTCCCCTCAACGAGGGCGAGTCTCTCACCTTAGTTCCAATCGCCGAATTTACCGAGCAACCCAATACCATACCGATAGACTACCCCTATCTCGCCCAAGAAGCCGAACCAGGAGCGCAAGTATTGCTTGATGACGGTTTATTGGAATTAAGGATCGAAAAAATTCAAGGGAATACCCTTATTTGTCAAGTTATCGACGGGGGAATCCTTAAAAGTCGTAAAGGAGTGAATTTACCCAGCGTAGATTTGCGTCTACCGTCGATGACTCAAAAGGATAGAGCAGATCTCGAATTCGGACTATCTCAGGGAGTAGATTGGGTTTCCTTGAGTTTCGTTCGCAAAGCAGAAGATCTTCGCACGCTCAAAGAATTTTTGGCGGCAAAAGGAGCAAGTGACCTGCCCGTTATCGCCAAAATAGAAAAACCTCAGGCGATCGCAAACTTAGAAGCTATTCTAGAAGAGTGTGACGGCTTGATGGTGGCGCGGGGAGATTTGGGCGTAGAAATGAGTCCCGAAAAAGTGCCGATGTTGCAAAAGCGGATTATTGGGATGTGCAATCGCAAGAACATTCCAGTCATTACGGCAACGCAGATGCTCGATAGTATGATTCGCAATGCCCGCCCCACTCGCGCCGAAGCTAGCGATGTGGCTAATGCTATTGTGGACGGAACTGATGCTGTCATGCTATCAGGAGAGTCGGCAGTGGGCGATTTCCCGGTTAAATCGGTAGAAATGCTCGTCAAGATTGCCAATGAAGTCGAAAAAGACATTCAATTCGTCAATCATCCACCAGCAGAAACTGACGAAACCCACGCCTTGAGCGAAGCCCTCAACGCTATTGACAAAATTCTCAATCTGCGCTACGTGGTTACCTTCACCACTACAGGCTATACGTCTCGAATTGCTGCGGGAGAGCGCCCTAGAGCGCCAATAATGGCTTTTACGTCCAATCCCAAGGTATACCACCGCTTAAACCTGATTTGGGGAGTCATGCCTATCCTGCTCGAACACGAGATGGAGTCCTTTGAAGATTTGGTCGAGCAAGCTGAAACTTATTTAATTCAACAAAATTTAGCATCTGTTGGGGATTGCATTTTGATTATGGCAGGAATTCCCACACAAAAACCAAAAGGAACTAACTTTCTCAAAATTCACAAGCTTGGTCAGTAGCTAGCAAGCAATGACTAGATAACCAAAGACTTTTGACAAATGGCAAAACTCATTCTCATCCGTCACGGTGAAAGTATCTGGAACGCTGCCAACAAATTTACAGGTTGGGTTGACGTTCCCTTAAGCAGGCGAGGTCGTGCAGAAGCAACGATTGCCTCCGCGAAATTAAGACACTACCGGGTAGATGTCTGCTTCACCAGTCTCTTAGTTCGGGCAATGGAAACGGCAATCCTCTGCCTGACTGAATATGAAGAAATCTGCGGTGGAAAGACTCCTATTTTTCAACACGCAGCAGACGACCCAGAATGGCACGGCTGGGATAAATATGAAGGCAATCCCAATGAAGAACTGCCCATTTTTCTCTCTCAGGCACTAGACGAACGCTATTACGGTCAGTTGCAAGGCTTGAATAAAGCCCAAACTGCCGAAAAGTATGGCAAAGAAAAAGTACGCGAGTGGCGGCGTTCCTACTATACCTCACCTCCAGGCGGAGAGAGTTTAAAGGATACGCAAAAACGAGTTATTCCTTACTTTACCAGTCGCATTCTCACCCATATCAAGCACGGCGATACAGTGCTAGTGGCGGCTCACGGCAATTCCTTGCGTGCCATGATTATGAAACTGGAAAATCTCAGTCCCGAAGAAGTCCCCAATCTCGAACTTGTTACTGGCGTTCCTATTGTCTACGAACTCGATTCTGAAGCGAATGTTATCGATAAAGCAATTTTGAATTAGTTTCCTGTCAGATAAGACATGAAGGATTTTCAAACATTTTCCCCAGAAAAAAAAAGATTGCGATCGCCTGCAATTTTAAAATCGGTTTTGGCACTTAGCGATCGCGCTCTCTTTTAAAATTTTTAATGTGCGATTGCCAACCCTAGATTTTGTCATACTGTATCGAATATGAATATCAAAACTATCTCGACCACGCCTTTTGGCGACCAAAAACCTGGAACTTCAGGACTGCGCAAGTCAGTTAAAGTCTTTCAGTCGCCCCACTACCTAGAAAACTTCGTCCAGTCCATCTTCGATACCCTCAATTGCCAAGGTCAAACCCTGGTTCTCGGCGGTGACGGTCGCTATTACAATCGCCAAGCCATTCAGACGATCCTAAAAATGGCGGCAGCTAATGGCGTAGGACGAATACTGGTCGGTCAGGGTGGCATTCTATCAACGCCAGCCGCTTCCTGCGTCATTCGCGAGAACAAGGCTTTTGGCGGTATTATCCTTTCAGCTAGCCACAATCCCGGCGGTTCCGACGGCGACTTTGGCATTAAGTACAATGTTACCAACGGCGGACCCGCACCTGAAAAAGTTACCGAAGCGATTTATGCCCGGACTCGAGTTATAGACAGCTACAAAATCTTAGAAGCAGCAGATATCAATCTCGATCGCCCCGGTTCTTTTGTGCTGGGAACGATGGACGTAGAGATTATCGATCCCGTCGCCCCTTACGTCAAGTTAATGGAGTCCCTCTTCGACTTCGATCGCATTAGCGCTTTGCTGACCTCTGGAAAATTTCGCATGTGCATGGATTCCCTCCATGCCGTAACCGGACCCTACGCCAAGGCAATTTTTGAGCAACGTCTGGGCGCGCCCGCAGGAACGGTAATCAACGGCGTTCCCCTGGAAGATTTTGGCGGCGGTCATCCCGATCCCAATTTAGTCTATGCGCGCGAGCTAGTAGACATTCTCTACGGCGACAAGGCGCCAGATTTCGGGGCAGCTTCCGATGGAGACGGCGATCGCAACATGATTTTGGGTCGCAAGTTCTTTGTCACTCCCAGCGATAGCCTCGCCATCCTCACGGCAAATGCCCATCTCGTGCCGGGATACCAAGATGGATTGGCAGGAGTTGCCCGTTCCATGCCCACTAGCGCAGCAGTTGACCGAGTAGCCTCTCAACTCGGCATCGATTGCTATGAAACCCCGACGGGTTGGAAATTCTTTGGCAATCTGCTAGACGCAGGCAAAATCACTCTCTGCGGCGAAGAAAGCTTCGGGACGGGTTCTAACCACGTTCGCGAAAAAGATGGCTTGTGGGCAGTTCTTTTCTGGCTCAACATTTTAGCTGCGCGGGGCGAATCAGTCGAACAAATCGTTCGCAATCACTGGCAAAAATACGGTCGCAATTTCTATTCCCGTCACGACTATGAAGAAGTCGATGCAGCGAGGGCTAATGAAATGGTAGAACGCCTGCGTTCTCTACTTCAAGATCTCAAAGGAAAGCCATTTGGCAACTATCAAGTCGCCTATAGCGATGACTTTAGCTATACCGATCCCATAGATGGCAGCGTCAGCCAAAAACAAGGCATTCGCATCGGTTTTACCGATGGTTCTCGCATTATCTTTCGTCTCTCCGGTACGGGAACGAAAGGAGCAACCGTGCGAGTGTATCTAGAAAGCTACGAACCCGATCCCAACAAGCACAATCTCGATCCGCAAGCAGCGCTCGCGCCCTTGATTGGCATTGCTCAAGGAATCGCCCAGATTAAAGAGTTTACAGGAAGAGAAGCACCGACGGTAATTACCTAAGCGATTGGCGCAAAGCAGGGAACGGAGACGCAGGAAAAATCTGCAACTCCTATCCTGTTAATCTTTTCGAGAGGCGGGAGGGGCTGGGGGAGTAAAAGTAGAAGCAGGAGGGGGAGCTGCTGGAGCCGTCGTCGGTTGGGGAGCGGGAGTCGGAACAGGAGCGGGTTCTGGTGCTCGATTGACTGGCACGGGCGCTACCCGACGAGAATATCCCGATCGCGATTGCCGAGGGCGATAAACTCTTCGTTCCGGTCGAGCGTAGGTAGCGGTGCTTCTACTGCGTCGCAAACGCTGTCTCCTTCTAGGGACGCTAGCTTCACCCACAGCACCGACTCGTTCGCCATCCGGGTTAGTTGCCGTGGTGTAATTATAATAACTGCGCCTGGGCTTAATTGGTTCGGCTTTGATGGTTCCTTGGCGACCCTCTATTCGACCGGGAAGATCTGGAAAAGATTCGCTAGGTATATCTTCAGTCGCTTCTAACATAAATTGCCGCCAGGTAGCCGCCGCCGTACTGCTTTGACCCCAAGTGGCTTGATTATTGTCGTTACCCAGCCAGACTCCGGTCACTAATTGAGGGATATAGCCAACGAACCATAGGTCGCGAGCTTTGTCAGAGGTGCCCGTTTTCCCCGCTACGGGTCGCCCGATTTGGGCAGCAACGCCGGTTCCGCCATCGACCACCCCTCGCAACATCCAGGTTACGATCGCTGCCGTATCCGGATCGATCGCTTCTTGAGCTTTAAAGTTCGCTTGATAGATAATCTTTCCCCGGCGATCGAGAATGCGACTAATTCCGTAAGGAGGTTGGCGAACGCCTCGATTGGCTAGCGTGCCATAAGCGCTGGTCAGTTCTAGAAGATTGACTTCGGACGCGCCCAAGGCAAGCGAATAGGTGGGGAAAAGCTTCGATTCGATGCCCATTTTTTGGGCGATTTTGATAATTGGATTCCAACCGACCTCTACCAGCACCCGCACGGCTACGACATTAAGCGAGTCAGAAATCGCGTTGCGCATAGAGACTTGAGCGCCGCTATACCTGTCGCCGTAGTTTTCTGGTTTGTAGCCATCGACGACGTATTCCGCGTCTGGAAAACGACGATTGGGCGAAAAACCCGCCGCGATCGCCGTTGTATAGACAAAGGTTTTAAAGGTCGAACCGGGTTGGCGTTTGGCTTGCGTTACGCGATTGAATTCATTTTTGCCAAAATCCGTTCCTCCAACCATTGCTTTAATTTGACCGTTGCGGGGATCGATGGCAACAATAGCCGCTTGCTCGAAACGCTGCCATTTGCCATAGCGCTCTACGGTTCTCTCGATGGTTTCTTCGGCATGTTTCTGCCAGCGAGGGTTAAGCGTCGTTTCGACGACGATTCCTCCCGCCTTGAGTACCTCTGGAGATACGTACTTGGGAAGTTCTTTTTGAATGTATTCGGTAAAGTAAGGCGCTTTCCGTTCCAAACGCTTCAGCTTGCCTTGCTTTACTTCTAAAGGCGAGGCGATCGCCGCTTCGGCTTCTTGGGCTGTAATCAACCCTTGAGCTTGCATCTTTCTGATAACTTGATTTCTACGTTCCTTGGCGGCTTTAGGATTGTCTAGCGGCGAATAAACGCTGGGAGCTGGAACGATTCCTGCCAGCGTTGCCGCTTCCGCCAGGGTTAGTTCGCCTACGGGTTTGCTAAAATAAACCCAGGCTGCGTCGGCAATGCCATACGCGCCCGACCCCAGATACACGAGATTGAGATAGCGCTCTAAAATTTGCTCTTTATCAAAATTTTCCTCAATTTTTTTTGCCAGTCGCATTTCTTTGAACTTGCGTCCGACGTTGCGCTCTTGGTTTAAGAATGTGATGCGAGCTAGCTGCTGGGTAATGGTACTGCCTCCCTCTACCACTCCCCCGGCTTGCAGGTTGGTAACGACGGCTCTGGCAATGCCCAAGAGATCGACTCCCTGGTGTTCTTGAAAGCGGCGGTCTTCGCTGGCAATAAACGCTTTGCTAACGCGATCGGGAATTTGCCATATTTTTAGTTTTTCGTGAGTCACCGGACCGATTTCTTGCAATATCGTGCCATCGGCTGCTTCGATCGTTATCGTTCCTGGCGGAGTATAGGTCAAGATTTCATCTACCGAATCCGGCAATCCGCTTTCTATATAGTACGCTCCCGCACCAAGCGCGATCGCGCCGCCGCCCAGGGCAACCCCCGTACCTATCAAAAACCAAAATCTGGGACGACGATGGCGAAAAACTCCTTGAGAAAGTGCTTTGAAACGACTGGAAAAATTAGCCAACAGGACGGGAAGACGAAACGATTTAGTTCTTCGTTTCTGTTTTTTTGAGGTGGGTTTTCGTCGCCTCTGTGGGTTAGGTTGAGGAGGGGAAGGCGATTCCGAGCGAGTTTCGGAGTTAGACTCCAATTTCTCGGCGCTCGCGCGAAGAGATTGACTCAACCGTTTTTTTGCCTTGGGGTTGAATTTTTTGAACACGTTACCTTCTCAAGCGATCGGGACTGGTAAGATTCCAGTGTCGAGCTGTCTAGTACCGCTTATCATAGCTCATTTTTTGAGAAGCGAAAGCAAGCCTTACAACAAGGACTGCAACCGGCAACGAACCCAAGAAAGAGCCGAAGCTTTGAGCTTAAGCGCCCAAGGGTGGAAAGTGTCGGAGATTGCCAGTCATCTTAACCGTGCATCGAATCCAGTCCGCCAAACATTTTACCGATGGTTAAGTCAAGGAAGAGAGGGATTATTTGATGCACAGCGTTCGGGGAGAGCCAAGAAATGGAAAGAAGAAGAGCTAAAGTTATTAGAGACCGGTCTTTCTGAAGAACAAAGAACCTATAATAGCCGTCAACTTTCAAAAAAAAAAAGACTGGCGAGGGAAAAGAACGAAAGAAAGTTTAAAGAGAAACCAAAATCCCCAGCAAAAAGCGAAAAAGGTAGCCGAATTGGAAACGCTGAAACGCCATGAAGAAGAAGGGTTAGCGAGATTAAAATATTTAGATGAAGCCGATTTTTGTCTTTGGAGTCCAGTCAGCTATAGCTACCTAAAAAAGGGCTGGCCGAAAGAAATAAAACAGACGAAAACAAGAGGAAGAAGACTGAGTATCCTGGGCATTTTTGAAAAAGATTGGAGTTTTGAGTCTAGATTAGTTTGAGGAGGAGTCAAGAGCGATGTCTACAGAAAAATCCTGGACTGGCAAGCCAACAAAGCTCGAGAGCATCTACAGAAAACTGGAGAAATAACCGCGCTCGTTCCAGACAACTATTCGGTTCACCCAAGCCAAAAAATTCAACTAAAAGAACTGGAGTAGCAAGAAAAAGGATTAGAGTTTTTCTTTCTTCCTATAGTCCCGAACTCGAGCGAATTGAACCAGAGTGGCGTCAATTGAAAACTCATGCCTTAGCTGGAAGGATGTTTGAGGATGAATTTGATTGAGCACAAGCAATCATTCAAGCCATTGAATCTAGAAGCAGAAAAAACAATTGTGATGGTCAGCGATTTCGTTTTAATTAAATAACGAAGCCAGAAAAGATTGAGCTCAGAAATTATTCAATCTTGTTGGTTTAATTCTGCCTACCTACTTACTATAATAATTAACGATTGAAAATAATTACTTTTGATATTCCTCCACAAACTGCATTCGTAAGCGATGAAACAAGTACAAACAGTGATGCTGTATGTCAACAAAAGGGCAAGTCCATCCAAACCACCGCCATCATTGCCGATAGCCAATCGAAGAAGTTTTCTGTGGCTCGATGGGAATCAGTCAGATAACAGGTAGGTTAGCCATCGCAGTTAAAGAATTCCTCCCAAATCCAACACAAAACCTGGCAGTACATTCTCTCCATCCAACTGAGTTGGGTTGGTTAAAACTTCTACGGGTTGTCCGATTCTATAAATTTCCACGGTTTTGAGCATCGGGTCGAGCAACCATCCCAATCGCACCCCATTATCGAGATATTCTTGCATTTTGTTTTGCAGTTCTTTGAGGCTATCCGATGGAGATCGCAATTCGACGACAAAATCTGGGGCTATGGGAGGAAACGTTTGTCTTTGTTGGTCGGTTAAATTTTCCCAGCGAGAACGTTGTATCCAACTAGCATCGGGAGAACGGAAAGCACCACTAGGCAATTGAAACATGGTTGAAGAATCAAAAGCTACGCCCGTACCGTCTTTTTTTGCCCAAACCGTCAATTGAGCTGTCAGCCAACTATTTCTCATTCCGCTTTCTCCACCCGTGGGCGACATGACAACTAATTCTCCTCGCGCGGTCAGTTCTAGTTTGGCATCGGGATTGGCATAACACAGTTGGGTAAACTGTTCGGCGCTCAAATGAATGACTGGTTCTAACTTCAACGTAACCATCGCGATTGCTCCAGACAGGTTATCGACAAATCAAGACTCATGAAACCGATAAGCGGACAAAACCCCGTTCCCGGATAGAACAAATATACCATAAGGCGAGGGGATGTAAAAGAAGGCATCATTCTCTTACATCCGATTAAAACTATGATTAAAATACTTTTGTTCCTTTCTCCGCTCCTCGTATAAGCTAAATATATACTTAGAATCAATAAAGCATAGATAATCCAAAAGGAGATCGTTTTGTCTACTAATATCGGCAAATGGAGCAATAGTTTGGGGTTAAGGATACCTGGATAGGTAGCCGAACAAATTCATCTCAACGAAGGGGATGAAGTTACCTTTTCTGTTGAAGGCTCCCGATTAGTTGTTACACCAGTTCGTCGCAGGAAATACACGCTTTCTGAACTCCTCGATGGGATGAGCGAGGAGAATTTACACTCGGAAATCGATTGGGGAGAGCCAATGGGGCGAGAAGTATGGTAGAAGAATATATTCCCAGCAGAGGAGATATTACGAGAGCAGGCAGGAGTTCGTCCGGCTTTAGTCATTTCGCCATAAGCTTACAATCAGATTTCTCATTTGGTTGTGGCTTGTCCAATTACCAGCCGCCTCAAAGGATAGCGATTTCAAGTGCCTCTCCCTCAAGGACTGACAACTTATGGGGTAGTTTTATCCGACCAAATTCGCGTATTTGATTGGCAAGTTAGAAATGCTCAATTTGTCGAAAACGCTCCCCAAGAGTTGATTGATGAAGTTTTAGCTCGATTAGCACCTTTAGTAACGTGAGCGATCTCAATGCCCAAAAGTAACGTGAGCGATCTCAATGCCCAAACTCTTAAATCTAACCCTTAAAAGCTATCGCCCCATCTCTTGAACTTCTCTGCAATCTGCTCTTGTTCCAAAAATTCCGATACTTAAAACACCCAAGCTTCATCCCAGGGTGCGCCACCGACTTCCAAACCGCATAAAAAACTCTCTGCTCTCAGAAGCGTTCTCCCATTAATTTCTCGCAATTCTAACAATAATCGCCCATTCATCGTATCCCGACAGCGAAAGCTTAAACCCTCTTCTGTCGGCACGCGCACCAAAGTTCCAGAGCGATCGCACTTTCCAATAAGCAATATTTCAAATTGATGATTTCTCGCTTGCATCTCCCACCTTCCCCACGGCTGAACTCGCCAACTGACTTGGGAATTCCAAGGCACGAACTCATAAAACTTGCCCTGGTAGTGAAGGCAAATTAACCCAACCGACTCCATCCACCACAAGACTTTTCTTCTTCCCCCGCCGGCAGTTAAAGCAAGATCGGGATGGCAAATAAAACTATTACAGTTAATCCAGAACCACTTTTGTGGAAAAGAACGACCCCAGTTTTTTTCGCTATAGGCTGGGGCATTAGTAAAATTATAGCGATCGCCATTCCAATCGATCCATCCCGTCGCCAAGCCATGAGCCATTAAAATCTGCCATCCGGGTTCAAAAATAGGCAAATAAGACATTAAACCGCCAGTCGCTTGTTGAGGTAAATTGGGATTGCCCCAGCCATAGATTGGCTGGATTTCGTAGTGCCATCGGCAATAAAACTGACTGCCCGGATCTTGAATATAGCCTTGATTTAACGTTGCGGTGGCTTGATATCCCTCGTGCATTTCTCGCTCAAACGAGGCAGGAGCGAGTCGTTGGCAGGAATGTTTTCCATTAGTCCGTCTGGCGTGCCCCAAACCTAGATAATCTCTCGCGCCCCAAAAACTCCGCACGTCGGGAAAGGTGCGCCAAAGATAGCGATCGCCCGCACCGAGGATTTGAGCCGCACCGCCACTGTGAGGTTTACCTCCGATGGGATCGTCGATCGAATACATAAAGCCAAAGCTTTGCCCCCATTCGGGAAGAGTGACTCGATAGTACCACCCTTCAAAAAAGCGATCGCCATTACCATCCCAGTGATAGCCGCTATGCGGGGTTTGGAGTGAATTTGCCATATCGCAAAGTTGACAATTTAATTTTTTTTGACACAACTGTAACTAATCTAGGATAATAAGAGATCGTGTGTCTAACTCCTGCTCGGACCAGGTTAAGACATCAACCAAAAGCAGAAAAATATTTTCAGAATTGATTTTCTGCTACCTGTACGGCAATTTACTGGAACTAGAGAAATGAGTTACGCAATTATTGAGACTGGCGGTAAGCAACTACGGGTAGAACCGGGTCGCTTTTATGATATCGAACTCCTTCCTGTCGAAGCAGATGGTAAATATACCATAGACAAAGTTTTACTGGTAAACCACGATGGCGAAGTCACCATCGGTCAGCCTTTCGTCGAAGGCGCGATCGTAGAAGGTACGGTAATGAGACATCTGCGAGGACGGAAAGTCATCGTCTACAAGATGAAACCAAAGAAGAAAACCCGTAAAAAGCGGGGACATCGCCAGGAACTTACTCGCCTGATGATTGATTTGATCGGTCTTAATGGAACGGTCATCGCCTCTGCATCCACCCAGGCACAGACAGCAGCAACACCCGCCGAAGAAAGTTCTGCAAGCGAGTCTGAGACCCAAGAAACAACCAAAGCCTCAGCGAAAAAAAAATAAAATAGATTTGGAATAGTCAAGTAGGAAATTAAAGTAAGAAACTATGGCTCATAAGAAAGGAACTGGTAGTACTCGTAACGGGCGCGACTCCAATGCCAAACGCTTAGGGGTTAAGCGCTATGGCGGTCAGTTGGTCAAAGCTGGTAACATTCTCGTTCGCCAGCGCGGGACTAAATTTCATCCCGGAAACAATGTCGGTAGAGGCAGCGACGATACTCTATTTGCTTTAGTCGATGGGATCGTAACTTTTGAATACAAAGATAGAAGCCGCAAGAAAGTCAGCGTTTATCCTGTTGCCCAGGAAACTACGGTAGCCTAAAATAGGCGTTGTAGGGGCAGGTTGTGAAACCTACCCCTCATCAGTCGGAGACAATCGCGGAGACTAAGACTACTAAAAGCTGGATCTAACTTGCGATCACGGCTGGAGGATTAGTTTGAGAAACAACTGGTTGGCGAGTTTTCAGATTAAAGCGGAATCCATGGGGCAGAACGTGCAATTCGACTCCACACACAGCTATGGGTTCGTCTTTTAGCACTTTATCTAAATTATTATAAGTTGCTTCAGATTCATCCACAATCGTAACAGAGCCGCGCCCGACCACTCTCACTTCATCGCCATTGACGATTATTGCCGTATCCTCGTCGATGCCGAATCCTAAATCGGCGGGCTGCTGGACTAGCGCTGCGATTAAGCGTCCTAGCCGTCCGCGTTGGGCAAAGTGCTGGTCGATAACAATCCCCGGTAAAAAGCCCATACCCGGTTCCATTTCTACCACATCCGCACGGGGGTTAGTTTCGGAGTCGCCTTCTATAATCATGACATCGGGCATCATGGCAGCTCCCGCACTCGTACCGCCTACGACCATTCCTTGGGTATGCCGTTGATGAAGTAACTCGTCGAGTTTAGTGCCTTTGATATATTCAATAATGCGAGCTTGATCTCCTCCCGTAAAAAATACCCCCGTTGCCTTCTCGATAATTTCTAAATTTTCTGGGCGTTCGGCATCATCGCGACGTTCGGTATCGACAACGCGCACGTCTTCAACACCCAGTCGCTCGAATATGTGCATATATTCTTCTCCGACTTCACCGGGTAAGCTAGTTGCAGCGGTTAATACAGCAATCCTAGCTTTAGTTCCTCCGGCGCGGCGCACAAACTCGCGCAAGACATTACAATCTCCGCTTTTGTCCTCTGCACCGCCAATAATCACCAATTCCCCCCGATGGCTTTTTTCTTCCATAGAATCCTCTTATCAAGTTATCAGTTACTAGCGACCGATAATTATTGCACGGGCCTAGGATTTTTGTCTCCGTACAGTTGTTTAATTTAGGTCGCACTGTATCTGTGAAGCGATCGCTCCTTTATCGCTAGAAATTTTTCAAAAAACTAGAACAACTTAAATTATAGAAATAGTGCGGTTTTGGCTGAGTCCGCCAATAGTCATAAATTTTTCTGGCAATGAAAATCACAGCTTTCTATCTTTTCTATCTAAAGATAGAAGAAAAAAAGTGAAATTTTTTGATTTTTCTCCATGATTTGTCTTTCTAATCAGCAAACATACTACATAGCAATCCTAAATCATTTGTGAATGTAGTGCGGAAAGCGAAGCGTGTCCGTAGTACATATGTCCCGATCGCGAGCGAAAGCTCTCCCGCATTACAATTTTTATGAATCAACTAGAATTGCCATATTTCCCAATCGGCTTGCTACACGCGCTACTACTAAAAAATAGTCAAGATTTGTATCCTACTGTATAAAAACAATCCGGCGATCCTTGTAATTTTGAAGGGTTTGTTAGCCTAAGAAAGGCAATATAAAGGTTTTTTCAGAATGGCTCTGTTGGCTTAAATTTTCTAAAACTTTAGATATTGCGCCTATCTACGGGATTAGCTCCTAAGTATATCTTCAATGCTAGAACTGTTGCAAAACTTTTTTTCTTCTAGACAGTTTATTCCTCATGGTCACTGCTACCTCTGGAAGTTGGAGATAGTATGGCTCCACCTGTTGTCGGATTCCCTAATCGCGCTAGCTTATTATTCCATTCCGATTATGCTGGTCTACTTCGTGCGCCAGCGACGAGATGTTCCCTTTAAGAGAATTTTCTGGATGTTTAGCGCCTTTATTACTGCCTGCGGCACGACTCATATGATGGAAGTTTGGACGCTCTGGCATCCGACCTATTGGCTTTCCGGAACAATTAAAGCGATTACAGCATTGGTTTCTCTCTACACTGCCTCAGAACTGTATCCCTTAATTCCCCAGGTACTTTCCCTACCGAGTCCCGAACAATTAGAGATTGCCAACCGAGCGCTAGCTGAGAAGATCGAAGAGCGCCAGCAAGCAGAAGCCGAGATCCGCAAGCTTAATGCCGACTTAGAACAACGAGTTAGCGATCGCACTGCCGAGCTTGAGGCTGTTTCACTAGAAGCCCAGAATTATGCTGCCCAACTTGTATTAGCAATGGATATTGCCCAAATGGGAGCTTGGAACTGGGATATGAAAGCCAATAAAGTCGAATTGACGGTTCGAGGCAGACATATTTTTGACTATAACGACACAGAAGAAGTTACCTATGAAAATTGGAAAGAGCGAGTGCATCCTAACGATTTAGAGCGAGTTGAAGCATTAGTTCAAAAAGCTTTGAACGATAGAGAAGACTATAAAGCGCGGTATCGGGTAATTGGGTCGGATGGCAACGTGCGCTGGGTGGATGCATTAGGGCGATTCTACTATGATGCCGAGGATCGTCCGGTGCGGATGATTGGTGTCGTTTCTGATATTAGCGATCGCAAGCTGGCCGAGGAAGCCCTCAAAAAGAGCGAGGAACGCTATCGGGTGCTAGCCGAAAACATTCCGCCAATGGTTTGGATTGCCCGTCCCGATGGGGTTGTGGAATACTTAAACCAGCGCTGGCTCGACTATACAGGACTGCAACCGCACGAAACCCTAGGGTGGGATTGGCAGCAAGTTCTGCATCCCGACGATCGCCTCTTGACTTTCCAGCAGTGGACGACCAGTCTGGCGAGTGGCAACCCCTATGAGGTTCAATATCGCTTGAGACGCTACGATGGCGAGTATCGCTGGCACATCGGGCGGGGCATTCCCATCCGCGACGATCGCGGGGTCATTACTTATTGGTTTGGAACCTGCACCGATATCGACGATCGCATGCGTGCCGAAGCCGTCCTGCACGAAAAAATGACAATCCTGAATGCAGTCAATCAAGCCACGACCACCCTAATCTTTGCCAAAGATTGGCAGGGGCGCGTGCTGATGGCTAATCCAGAGACGCTCCGCTTGATGGGCAAGTCGGAAAATGAAGTTCTCGGTCGCACGGACGTGGATTTCCAGATCGACCGCGAACAGGCACAGCAGATTATGGAACACGATCGCTCGGTGATGGAAACCGGGCAGGTGCAAGTCTTCGAGGAACAATTGAGCTTGCCCGAAGGAACGCGCACGTTTCTGGCGACCAAATCGCCTTATCGAGACGAACGGGGCAATGTCATCGGCACGATCGGCGTAGCAACCGATATCACCGAGCGCAAGCGAGCTGAACGAGAGTTGCAAGAGAGCGAACGTCGCTATGCTACCCTCGCCCAACTATCACCCGTCGGGATCTTTCGCTGCGATCGCGAGGGCAACTGTATTTATGCCAACGAGCGCTGGCTCGAAATCGCCGGACTCTCGTCCGAAGAAGCACGCGGCACGGGTTGGAAGGGCGCGCTTCACCCCGACGATCGCGAGCGAGTCATTAATGAATGGAAGCAAGCGGTTGAAGAAGGTCAGCCTTTTTATTCGGAATATCGCTTCCAACGCCCCGACGGAACGATTAGCTGGGTATTGGGACAAGCACTGCCCGAAACTGAAGCCGACGGTCAAGTTATTAGCTATGTCGGAACGATTACCGATATCACCGATCGCAAGCAAATAGAAGATGCATTGCGCCAGAGCGAGGAAAAGCGTCGATTAACACTAGCTTTAACTCATATCGGTAGTTGGGATTGGAATATTGAGGAAAATATCTTAACTTGGAACGAAAACCATTTCCGGTTGCTGGGATTGCGACCAGGAGAAATAGAAAGCAGCTATCAGACGTGGCGCGATCGCGTTCACCCCGAAGATGTCGAACGGGTCGAGCAAGCCCTTGCCCGTGCCGTGGTCGATCGAGCCGATTTTGAAGCCGAATACCGCATCATCTACCCGAATGGAACCGTTCGTTGGCTGATGAGCAAAGGTCGGGGGCTTTATGACGAGCACAGAAAGCCAATACGGATGCTTGGGGTAGTTTTCGACATCAGCGATCGCAAGCAGGCGGAGGAAGCGCTGCGAGAAAGCGAAGACCGTTTCCGGCGTTCGATTCTCGATGCGCCGCTCCCTATCATTCTCCATGCCGAAGATGGAGAAGTCTTGTTCGTTAACCGTATCTGGACAGAAATAACAGGCTACGCACCAGAAGATCTTCCCACGATCGCCGATTGGACTCAACGCGCCTATGGAGAACGCTCACAAGAGGTCAAAGCTATCATCGATCGCCTTTACAGCTTGGACAGATCGGTCAGAGAGGGAGAATTTACCATCAGAACGCGCACGGGAGCGACCCGCATTTGGGACTTTTCTTCTGCTCCCTTGGGCAAACTGCCCGATGGCAGGCATTTGGTCATCAGTACGGCACTTGACGTGACCGGACGCAAGCAAACCGAAGAAGCGCTGCGAGAGAGCGAAGAACAATATCGCATGACCTTCGATTTGGCAGCGGTTGGCGTTTGTCACGTGGCTCTCGACGGTCGCTGGCTACGATTTAATCAAAAAATTTGCGAAATCACAGGCTATAGCTGTGTGGAGTTGATGGGGATGACCTATCAGGAAATTATCCATCCAGACGACTTGGAAACCGATCGCAATTACGTTCGTCAGTTAGTAGCTGGAGAGATTCCCAATTTTTCGATGGAGAAAAGATACATCCGCAAAGATGGCTCTACCGTTTGGGTCAATCTCGCCGTTTCGCTAGCCCGCGAAGCCGTTTCCGGCGACGGTAGCGGTCGCCTGGGAAGACCGAAATACACGATCGGAGTCGTCGAAGACATCAGCGATCGCAAGCAAGCCGAACTCCAGCTTCAGCAACAAGCAAGCGAACTCAGCCAGTTGAACGCAGCCTTGACGCAAACAACTTCCCAGTTAGCAAAACGCAATCAAGAGCTGGATCGCTTCGTCTACGTCGTCTCGCACGACCTGAAGGCACCGTTGCGAGCGATCGCTAATCTCTCTCAATGGATCGAAGAAGACCTCGAAGGGCAATTGCCCGAAGAAAACCAATACCAGATGGAGCTTCTGCGGCAAAGAGTCTATCGCATGGAGAGCCTCATCAACGGATTACTACAATATTCTCGCGTCGGTCGTAGCGAAGTTGCCACAGAAACCGTGAACGTTGGCGAACTGCTTGACGAGGTACTCGATTCCCTTGCTCCTCCAGCTACTTTTACCATCTCCGTGCCACCCCAGACGCCGACAATCGTCGCTAAACGGCTGCTTCTCACCCAAGTATTTGCCAATCTGATTGGCAATGCCATCAAACACCACCATCGTCCCGACGGGCGCATCGAGATTACTGCTACAGAAAAAGGAGATTACTATGAATTTGCCATAACCGATGACGGACCCGGCATCGCTCCCGAATATCACGAAAGGATTTTTGGCATCTTTCAAACGCTCAAAGCCAATCACTCTCATGAAAGCACCGGAATCGGTTTATCCATTGTTAAAAAAATTATTGAAACCGAGGGGGGCGAGATAGTCCTGGAGTCAGAGTTAGACAAAGGAGCGACTTTCCGCTTTACTTGGCCCAAGTCAAAAAGTTAATGCAGATTTTTGCGAATTAGTATTATTCATCAGTTACCTTCTGCGATGGCGGCATACCCTTTAGGGAAATCAGCGCTTCCATAACCAATTTAGCAACGGGTGCTGCGACAGTAGAGCCAAAGGTATTTTCGCCCTTGGGTTCGTCCACAATGACAAGAATGACGTAGCGAGGAGATTCGACCGGAAAAATTCCCACAAAGCTGGTAATTTTGGCACCGGGAATATAGCCTCCACCCGCGCCCGCTTTTTGGGCCGTTCCTGTTTTTCCGGCGATGCGATAGCCGGGAATTCGAGCGGGTTTGCCCGTTCCGTCAGTTACGACGGTTTCCATCATTTCTACAACTTCTCGGCTAGTCTTGGACGAGAAAATCCGATGAGTCTTAAAAGAAGGTTGCCAGTGGAGATGTCCTTTAGCATCGACTAATCCTCGCACCACGTGAGGCGTGACCAGCTTGCCGCCATTAGCTAGGGCGCCATGTAGCTGAACTAATTTTATCGGAGTTAGGGAAAAGCCTTGACCGAAGGAAGCGGTGGCAGCTTCAATCGCCTTGGCACTAAATTCGGATTTGCTTTTGAGAGATCCGGCAACCTCGCCGGGGAGATCGATTCCTACTCTTTTTCCGAGTTCGAGTTTCTGGAGACTTTTGTAGTAATCTTTGCGGCTAAGTCGATTCATGATTTGAATCATGGCGATATTGCTAGAAGTTTGCAAGACTTCCGCTATACTCAACGAGCCAAATTTCTCTCTAGTGGCATTGTAGATCTCCCAGCCATCGACAGTAATCGAGCCAGAGTCATAGAAGCGACTGTTGGGTTCGATCGCACCTCGCTCTAGCGCGATCGCGATATTGATTGGCTTAAAGGTCGAACCCGGTTCGTAGCGATCGGCAACCGTCCAATTTTTAAACAGTTCGACTTGGGAGCGATGGTACTGATTGGGATTAAAGATTGGCTCGCAAACGAGCGTTACCAGAGAGCCATCGGTTGCATCCATAACGATAACCGCACCTCGTTTGGCATGATATTTTCTCAGTTGTTGCTTTAGAGCAGAACGAGCTGCTCTTTGCAGGCGCAGGTCAATAGTAAGTTGCAACTGCAAATGGTCGAAATTCAAGAGATTTTTGGGCAGATAGGCTGGCACGATCGTCCCATCTCTAGAACTTCTAAGCGAGAAGCTCGTCGAGCTTCTCTCTAGCAACAGTTGCTGGCTGCTTTCGACTCCCGCCTGACCTTTATACTCGCGATCGACGTAACCTACCGCTTCAGCAGCCATTTCTTGTTGCGGATAAAAACGGGAATAGCGTTCTTGCACGTCGATGCCATTAAAATTTAGTTTCTTGATTTTCTCGGCGATATCTTCCGTCAAACTCCCAGAAAGGAGAATTCCCGTTTTTTGTTGTCCAAACTGCTCTAGCAGGTTTTGCTCGGTCGTGTCTCCTAAAGACTGGGCAAGCTTGGTTGCAACTTCCTCTTTTGGTGACTCGAACAGTTTCGGATGCACGAAAAGGCTATAAGTTAGCCGACTGGTGGCGAGCGCGTTTCCTTGGCTATCGACGATCGTCCGTCGAGGAATGTAAGGACGGACTTTTATGACTTGCTGCTGTCTGGCTTTTTGCCGCAGCTCGTCGCCTTGAACGACTTGTAACTGATACAGCCTCCATCCCAAGCCGACACATCCGGCTACCATAACTCCCCAAACGAGAAGTAACCTGACCTTCGGTAACTTAGCAGGGTTGAGTTCGGTTTTGGCTTTGGAAGGAGAGCGACGGGAATTCTGACGGGGAGAAGGTCTTTTTTTGTGTGATGGTTGTTTTTTCGCGGGATCTCTGGCTCTTGAGAATGTGACTTTGGAGGTTGAATCAGTCATTGGTTGTTGTTTGTTTGTTACTGGTTATTAGTTATTTGGAGAAAATTTTTTGCCAACTAACTACTAACCACTAACAATTTAGTAGGCTACGGGAGTTTTACCGATGATGGGTTTATATTTAGCAGTCGCTTTTTGAGGTTGGCTTCGAGAAGGCACGGGTGTTGGAGAAAGAAAGACGATTTGACCCGGATGAAGATTAGCGAGTCCTGTTTCCGGTTTTTCGGCTTGTTGGGCGAGTTGGTTTTTTATCGTTTCGTTCATCGCTGTTAGATGACGTTCGTGTCGCTGCAAAGTTTCTAATTTTTTATACTCCTGACCCCAGATCCTCGGAGTATAAACGCTCCAGGCATAAACTCCCAATACGGAAGCTACCAGACAAAAAGCAATTCCAGATGACAGCTTTTGTAGGAATAGGAGCGATCGCCATTGAGAAGACAATCGACGCGATCGCGGGGGCAATGGTTTGACGTTTTGCCGCAACGCTGGCGAAGCAGCCAAAGGGCGAGTCGCTTTGTGGGAACGAGAATTTCTCGGTAAAGTTGCCGATCTTTTAGAATGATTATGCAAAGACATATCCGACCCTGCGGTTAATGGTGTATATTTTAGGGGCATTATAACCGTCAAGAGTCGGAATTCAGAATTTAAGTTTCCTTGAGTCTTGTTAAAATTCTTCAGAAAAAGCGCGAGAGAATTAAATAAATCAAGCGAAAAATTGCTGTAATTGCGATCGCGGTTGCTCCTCCCAAAACGGCAATAATCGCGACAACCGAAATGGCTAACCCGCCCCGCAGGGCTGGGATCGACATGAGTAGGAATGTCAGAACTGCCAAAATTGGTAAATCCTTGCCCTCAATTCCCCGGCGATATAGCGTATAAATCAGTCCTCCCAAGCACATTCCCCATAAACCAAGAGCGATACCGGGGAAAGGCAATAAGCTGGTAAAAGCAATGTACGATAAAGCCCCTTCAAATCCCATAAAAGCTGCACTACCAAGCACTTCTAGCAAGGAAAAAGGCTTTCGCGTTGACAGTGCAGCGGGAGGTAGATTGGCGGGAGTGGGTTTTCCTTGCCGAGATCCCGCTTGGACGAGCGAGGGTCGATCGAGGGCATTGAGGACATCCTGGGCTGACTGAAAGCGATCTTTAGGGGTTGGTAAGAGCATGCGATCTAAGATGGCAGCCAAGGAATCGCTCACTTGCGGGGCATGAGTCCGCCAATTCCAGCCATGATGATAAGAATCGTAAAGTTCCTCCGGTTTTTTCCCCGTCAGTAAATTCAGACAAGTGGTAGCCAAGGCATATAAATCGGTCGAGGGATACACTTGAGAACCCGCCATCTGTTCGGGCGGCGCAAATCCCATCGAATAAATCCCTGTAGATTTTCCCGACGGCGTGCTGCCTATTGCCTGTTGCTTGACAGCACCAAAATCGAGCAGATATAAACGCCCGTTGCGATCGCGCATGATATTAGAAGGTTTGATATCTCGATGGATCGAGCCATTTTCGTGAACGAATTTGAGAACCTTCAGCATTTCTATCAGGAGATGGCGGATTTGGGCTTCTGAGAATTGTCCTTGGGCAGTCAGTTCTTCTTCTAACGTTTGTCCGTCAATAAATTCCTGTACTAAATAAAAAAATCGATCTTGTTGACCGCTAGACCGATTGAGAGCGATTAACGGAAAAAAGGCATATAAATCGGGGATTTGCTCGTGTCGGTTGCCTAAGTTTTCTAGTACGATGGCTTCCCTCTCAAACAGGTTCTGGGCAATTTCTAGCTGCTGCTGATTTAAATTTCCGCTAGGCTGAAACTGTTTGACAACGCACGATCGCAGGGTGGGAGAAAAGCGATCGCGAGCCAGATAGGCTGCCCCAAATCCCCCCTGTCCCAACAATCGTACCGGAATGTAATGCCCGCCCAAAATTAGCGGCATACCGCAGCTAGTACAGTATTTCTGCTGGACGCTTTTTAGCGTTGAGGGATCGTCGAGATCGGCAAAAAGATTTTTAGGGCGAGGACAACCCGGACGAGTGCAAAGAATTTCCATGGATGCATAAATCCAATTCGCAATTCGCAATTTTTATCCCATTAGTTATTAATTGTGAACTGTGAACCGACAAATGCCAATTAACTCAACCTCCTGCCCCATTGGCAGCTACTTCTTTGTAATGCTCGCTATCGTGGGATAGCCGTTCGATATTCAAATACTCTGGGTGGCTAGAAAACTGAGGCAGTACCTCCCGGATAAATGCTTCTGCTGCTTTAGAACGGTAGCGATTGGGATTGATCGCCACAGAGAGGGTACGTCTGACTTCAACGTCTCTGATGGGGGCAATGTGAAGTACGCCCATTTGTAATTCTTTCTCAATAGCTGTCACGGAGACGAAGGCAGCACCCAATCCGGCTTGAACGGCATTTTTAATCGCTTCGATAGAATTCAGTTCCATTTCGACTTTTAAGCGCTTGGTATCTATATCGCAGCGACTCAAAACTTTATCGATAACTTTACGGATGGTCGATTGTGAATCTAGGGTAATAAATTTGAGTTTATACAAATCTTCTTTTTGAATCGTGTCCACTTTTGCCAGGGGATGAAAAACGGGCAGGATTAGCGCCAATTCATCTTCGGCATAGGGAATGATTTTAAGGGTTTCTTGGAGTTCTGGGGGAACCTCGCCGCCGATAATTGCCAGATCGACTTGTCCGTTGGCTACTCCCCAGGAGGTACGCCGCGTCGAGTGAACTTGCAATTGAACCGTAACATCGGGATATTTTTGCCGAAATACCCCGATCATGCGCGGCAGCAAGTAAGTTCCCGTCGTTTGAGACGCACCGACGATTAAGGTGCCTCCCTGAAGATTTTGCAAATCTTCGATCGCCCGACAAGTTTCCTGGCAAAGGGTGATGATTTTTTCTCCGTAGCTGAGTAGCAAGTATCCGGCTTCTGTTAGTTGGGCTTTGCGTCCGCCGCGATCGAACAGCGGGACGTTCAATTGTTTTTCGAGGTTCTGAACTTGCAAGCTAACGGCAGGTTGGGAAACATACAGAGTATCGGCTGCTCTCTTAAAACTTCCCTCGGCGGCGATCGCTTTAAGAATCCGAAGTTGATCTAAGGTAAAAGGAATATCAGACATAGAACATTTGAAACAAAGAGTATGGAGTCAGCAGACAACCAACAATCACAAAGCCAATGGGTCTACATAATTGAGCGAGTCTAGCAGAATCGAACTAGCTACTATCTGGCAGGACAGCTAACCCGCTCCCAGTAACAGATAGAGTTTTACTTATTACACTTCCTTCGCGAGAAGGATTTTACTTGACAGTAGCATAATAAGGGGATCAAATTTCCTTTAGGATAATGAATAAGTAAAACGTAACAAAGGACTATCTTTAATTTATCTATAGATAGAAATTAATGGTTAACTGGGATTGGTTGACGTCGAGTCATTGGGTTATGTTGGGATTGCTGTTGGGATTTGCGATCGTCCACAGCGGTTTAGCGGCTTTGCGACCTTGGGGAGAACGAAAAATTGGGGCTAGACTCTATCGCGTATTTTTTGCGCTAGTCAGTATTCCGCTAGCAATCATTCTCATTATCTATTTTTTCAATCATCGCTATGATGGTTTAATTCTTTGGCAGGTACAAAACGTGCCAGGAATATCGGTTTTTGTCTGGATAATGTCGGCAATTTCTTTTCTCTTTCTCTATCCCGCTACTTTTAATTTGCTCGAAATTGCTGCTATTCAAAAGCCTCAAGTTCATCTTTACGAAACCGGAATTATTCGGATTACTCGTCACCCACAAATGGTTGGGCAAGTTATCTGGTGTATCGCTCATACTTTGTGGCTGGGAACGAGTTTTACGCTGGTGACTTCTCTGGGACTGATCGCCCATCACTTGTTCGCCGTTTGGCACGGAGATCGTCGCCTATATCAACGCTACGGCGAAGCTTTTGTTGCTCTCAAGGAAAGGACTTCAACAATTCCCTTTCTTGCTATTCTCGACGGTCGTCAGACTCTTAAATGGCAGGAATTTATTCGTCCAGCCTATCTGGGCGTTCTTGGATTTATCTTGCTATTTTGGTGGGGACATCCTTGGCTAATTCTGGCAATAGCTAGGGTTAATTGGTGATTTTAGCAAAATTTTCTCCAGTTAGTCGAACTTATAATACAGTGTTTTACTCTGTAAAACCCAAAATTTGAGGCTAAGCCAATAAAAATGAGTGAATTCGCCGATCTTAATGCAATTGCTGAAAATAGCTTTGCCACGCGATCCCAATTGGTTGTAGCATGATTCAACAAAGTCTTATATCAAAACTTAAATCTTTCGATAACAAATTTTTTCGATTATGATGCTGTCAGCGAATGAAAAAACTTTTTCTAAAGTCGTTTTAGAGTCTTCTCAACTCGTTCTCGTTCATTTTTGGGCACCTTGGTGCGGTTTATGCCGCTTAATCGTGCCATCACTGCTTAAATTTCAGTCAGAATCAGCCGGACAGATGCAATTAGTGGGAATCAATGCCGATGAAAATCTCAAATTAGCCAATACTTATCGTCTTAAAAGTCTGCCAACGCTGATTCTCTTTGAAAAAGGACAGATAATTTACCGACTTGAGGGTTTTAATGGACGCGACGAACTACAGCGAAATCTAAATTTGCTTGCATCTAATTTTTGGGTTAAATCTGCTTAACAAAACAAGTAAAAAAGAAAAAGGGAATCCCCCGAACGAGAACTAAATAAATTCGGGGGATTGTCAAACACGGCAGTACTAAGAACTAGCGATCGCCCGCTTGTAAGAGTCAGACAACAAAGCTTTTGTCTCCGACTCGGCAGCTTTTCGCAACTGTCTGGTAATCTGGAAGCTAACAAGTCCGATCGCCAGCCATTGCCCCAACAGCGACAGGCAAAGCGTCGTCGTGCTGACGTAATCGACCGCCCAGACTGAAGCTAGAGAAAAGAGACCGAATGCAGCTATTCTGCTCGGGTCGCCGCTGCTAAAGAGAGCCATAATGGCTAAAGGCAAGAAAATCAGCACAGTGACCGTCGCCGATGCCCAAATCGTTCTTTTTTGACTCTTCATCATTAGCATCAGTTGAGCGATCGCAGCGTAAATCAGGATCGTCCCCAAATCGAGCAGCACCCCTGCCAGAAGGCGAAGCTTGTGGTCTTCGAGGGGAAATAGAAAGATCGAAGGGACGATGAAAGACGTGACAATTAATAAATTCAGCGCGATCGCAACTGTAGAAGGACTTTTGTCTCCCCAGATTAATTCTTTGAGCAAGTGGCGACGATCTCGACTCATCTGATGACGATATCTTACCCAATCTTGCAGTGTCTGGCGATGGGGACTCAAACCTGCCATCAAAAGCAAGAACAGAAGTAATACAAAAGCTTGCAACATCAAGAAGTTCTCGTAGAGTTGATAGGATTCGGTCGTTTGTAAGGTAAATCCGAGAATCATTGCTGCAAAACAGCCAGAAATCGCATAACTTTGTCCCTTACTCCACAGCATAGCTAGCGGATTGTGGAAACGGCGTTTTAGTCCCTGTGCGATCCAGTAAATCCACAATCCATAGTTGACAAGCATAAAACCAACGCCAGTCCAAACATTGCGCCAAAGCGATTGCCCGTACCAAAGCAAATTGTTTAGCCCCCCACCCGATTGGTAGGCATTTTCTAACGCTAAATAGCCAACTGTTTTTGACGGGAGAAAAGTAGCATGAACCAGATAGGGCAAGACAGTACCGGGATAGAGTAAAGCTAACCAATCAAAGGGAGTATGAGTTGCTACAGTCCCTAACCTAACAAAATTCGTTAAGCACAACAGGAAAAACAAAACAACCCCGCTACCCAACCAAGCTTGAAAACCTCCCAACCCAGTCGTAACGAGTCCGAACAACAAAGCAGCACTCCAGAAGAAAACGCAGCTTGTTGCTAAAACGCCATAGAAACCCAAGATCGCTCCCAAAGAAATGCGTGCGGACAATCCTGCAACTAGGTGCAAAGGCAGTGCCAGTACCACTGCTAGGCACAATACCACTGGCACCCCTAGCATTTTCCCCAAGAGAATAGTTTTGGCAGACTGAGGACTGAGGCGGATAAAATTGAGCGTTCCCCGCCTCTCTTCCTGAGACAAGTCAGCAATGAGCATCCAGGTTCCTGCTACCAGTAAAGCAAAAATGGCGATAAAACTCAAACAGACAAATATATCTAGCCACCACAGCTGCCAGTTGAGCATCCAGTTGCCCAGCAAGTCTTTGACGCAGAAGTTATCGCTACTGTGGGGATAGGGAGTGTAGCCATTCCAATCCATCGGGGGACTGCCAATGCAGTAGCGATTGAATAGATCGTTTGTTGTTAGGTTGGCGCTAACCGCAGGAAGAGATGCTCGATAGTAGAAATAGACTAATAGCTGTACTACCAGAGAAATTCCAGAAGCGATGACGAGATTGCGAGGTTGCAATCGTCCTTTGAGTTCTCGAAACAGTTGAGGATTGATCTCGCCCAAGCGATCGATTAACGTTGATATCATTGTTTGCTATTCCTCACGACTAGAAAAATAACCATCTAAAAAAGACACAAAGCGAAGGGTTCTCTATCTGCGATCGCTAGTTACTAATAATAGTTTCCTTGAGCCAGCAAAGCTTTTGTGCCCGACTCTCCTGCTTTTTGCAACTGTTGAGTCATTATTTGGAAACCCAGTAAAGTAATAACTAACCATTGACAGACAACATTGTTGTCGTGGCAGATTCGGTTGCTACTCCTGGAAGACACGAGAGCAACCAAACCCAGATTAACTCATTTATATTAGTTTCTCTCAATAGAGAAGCAATATAGCAATATTCATCCTTTATCATTAGACCTCTTGCATAAATGTTTTTTCTGACGCAAAGGATTCCGCTAAGTTAATGGCTTTTGCCAGAAGTTTATTCAAGAAACTTGCTTGTGTCCGAGTTTGAGGAAAATAGATTCCAAATCTTCGGCGGTACAGTGAAACTCTTTCAGAGGAATTCCCGCAGCGACAAGCGATCGCAACAATTCGGCACTCTCTTCATCTCCTCCAGAAAAATCGATTCGCAAACTATTTTTTTGAGACAAAACTTCCCAACCTTCTACGCAGGGATGATTTTTTAACTCTCCCTTTAGCGCTTCTAAGTCTCCCAAGGTTGATATAACAATTTGCTGGCGCGATAGACGCTCATACAACTCTTGTAGCGAAGCACTTTCAACCAGAAAACCCAGTTCCATAATCCCCACCGAAGAGCATAATTCTGCTAGATCGCTGAGAACGTGGGAGGAGATCAAAATGGTCATGCCTGCTGCTTGCAAAACCTTGATAATTTCCCGAAACTGCATCCGCGCGATCGGATCTAAACCAGAAACAGGTTCGTCGAGTAACAGTAAAATCGGTTCGTGAATAATCGTGCGTGCCAAACTCAGGCGTTGTTTCATCCCCCGCGAGAGAGTGGCAATGAGACTGTGGCGCTTGCTGGTTAGTTGGACTAATTCCAGTACTTCCTGCAAGCGACGGCGACGGTGAGGTTGTCTAAGTCGATAAAGTCGTGCGAAGTAGTCTAAATAATCCCAAACCGTCAGATCGTCGTATAGAGGAAAGTCGTCGGGAAGATAACCGAGGCGCTGTTTCAGTCGTGGATTGCTGTCATCGCGCAGCAAGCGATCGCCGTGGATATAGATTTCTCCTATAGTCGGTTCCTCTGCTGCTGCCAGCATTCGGATCAGAGTGGTTTTTCCGGCACCATTAGGACCGATCAGTCCGTAAACTTCTCCGCTCTCAACCCGTAATTCTATGTTATTTACGGCGATGTACCGATCGAATTGTTTGGTCAGTCCGTAGGTTGCGATCGCCAGTTCCTGTCCCATCCAACTTCCCCTTAAAAACGTCGAAATATGCCAACTGAATCGATTACAGCCAGCTTAGCCTTTTCCTCAACGACTTGTCAGAGAATTTCCAAAATTGAAACGAGCGGGAATCGTAGAGATGTTCCCTAAAACGTCCCTACTCGAAACAAAAATTTATGAAAATTATACGTACAGAATACTAATGTGAGAATTTGCTAGAGAGATTCTATTATGAGAATTTGACAATATTGAGCAATTGTGTCTGTGTTAATCTGAAATAACATACCCTAAAATTAGGTGTTGATAAAAATTATACACTTTGCCTCCCAAGTTATACGCGATGGAGACTAACACAGATGAGTGACATTGCCAAAGAACAGATGAGAGACAGACTGGGCAACATCGACCAAATTCGCAATTTATTATTCGGAAAACAGATTGAAGAATACGAACAACGATTTAAAAGTTGCGATAGCCGCCTCGACAAGCTTGAATCAGACCTGGCCGGTTTTCAATTAGAAATCCGCGATCGCCTTACTCAGCTTCAAGAATCTCTCTCTAGTGAAATCCGCTCTAGACTTGATTCTCTTGAGAAGAAACTCAAGTATTTTAGTTTAACAACTCACGAAGAAACTAGCAAACTTCAACAGGCAGTTAACTTGACCGATCAAAAAATTTCTCAAGGAGTCGAATCCCTGGATCGAAAATTTAACCATCAAGCCAATTTTTTAAAAAATGAAATAGCTCAAACTAGAGAAAAATTAGAAGGAGAATTTCAATTCTTAAAAACACAAATTTTTGCCGAACTTGAGAAAGGAATGTCAGAACTCAAAGATGGCAAAGTTTCTCGGGTAGATTTAGCAGAAGTTTTATTTGAATTATGTTTAAAGATTAAAGGAACTGAATTCGTTCCCAACCTAAAAGAAGCGGCAGACAATCACGTCCAAGCAGATTTTTTGTTGCCAGAGCAATCAGAAGAACAAACCCATTAATCTGATACCAATTTGAAAAATTTTGGCTACAGATAGATTTTTCAACCCTTTATGGGATTGGTCTTTCTCAATCCTTTCATCCAAAATCTAAAATCCAAAATGGTATGAGTGACGGAAAGCGAGATCGGGTAGCAGAATATGGCGCGATCGCAAGAAAATTCGTCTAGTAAAAAATCTGAATCCGCTAACTCCAATCCAGAAGCAACAGACTCGTTAGAGGAGTTAATCGCTTTACTGAACGATTTGGGATTAGCAAAGGAGGATTTAAATAAGTTTTCTACTTCTTCAAAACAACAAGCCAAACAACAGCCGCAGTCAAATCCTTCAAACCTCCTGCCTGACAATCCCGACTTATTATCTTTGCATCGGGCAGTCGTCGAGCTAAAAGAAAAGTTAGAAAGGCTAGAAAATCAAGTTTACGAACCAACAGATTTAATTAATCCCCTTCTCCCCTTAATTACAGAACTGCTCAATATTAAATCGATAGAGTCGCAAGAATCCCTGCTCAAAGCTCTCATTCCGATTATTGACGAGGTGATTCAACAGCGATCCGGGCAGGATTTCCAGAAAATGGGAGAGGCGATCGCGCCTGTTCTGCCGACGGCAATTGCCCATGAAATTAAAAATTCGCCCACAGAAATAGCCAAAGCGATCGCTCCAGAAATGGCGATCGCTATACAAGAACAAATTCGACTCGATCCCGGTGCGATCGCAACAACTCTGGGGCCGCAAATGGGCGAAGCGATCAAAAATCAAATCAAGGTCGAACAGAATGCGATGGTGGATGCCCTCTATCCCGTCATCGGCAGCACCATCTCTAAATACATGGTCGAACTCGTTAAATCCATCAACGAAAAAGTCGAATCGGCTTTCAGTTTTGAGGGAATCAAACGCAAAATTCGCGCCAAGCTTCAAGGTGTCTCAGAAGCCGAACTAATTCTCCAAGAAGCCATTAACTATGAAGTGCAGGCAGTTTTTCTCATTCACAAAACGTCGGGTTTAGTCATCCGCGAACTTCATCCATCTTTGGAGTTGAGGCTGGAAGCTGATATGTTGGCGGGGTTGCTAACGGCTATCCGCAGCTTTGTCAACGAATGTATCGTACAGCCAGGAGAAGTATCCGAACTCAACCAAATCGAATACGATGCCTCCACCATCGTTCTAGAAGTTGCGGGCTACTGCTACATCGCCGCCGTCATCAGGGGTTCGCCCTCCAAACGCTACATGCAAAAACTCCGAAAAACCCTCGGTCAGATTGTCCTTAAATACGGCAAGTTCATCGCTGCCTACGATGGCGATCCCGCAGCGATTCCCAATTCTATAGAACCGCTGCTAGAAAAGTTAACTAGAACTGAAGCACAAGAGAAAGCCTCTAAGCCGCCCTATGCTCTGCTAGCGATCCTCGGTGCCATAATTTTTTTCTGGGGATTCGTGCTTTATCGAGGCAGCGTTGCCAATCGCATCGAAGCTAAAACCAGTGCTGCTTTGGATGCTGCGCCAGAATTATCTATCTATCGGATCTCTCCTGAGATGCATTGGGATAAATTGACGCTCGCCGGAAGAGTTCCCAATCAATATCTAAAAGACAAAGCCGGAAAAATCGCCAGCCAAGTCGCACCAAATCTTAAAATAGACAATCAAATTATCGCCGTAGAAGTCCCAGCCGATCCCGTACTAACCGCAGGAGAGATAGAAAGAGTCGCCTGGATTTTTAATCAAAAAGAAGGCGTGGCGATTACTGCCCATCACGATTACAACACCAAGACAGTCACGATTGAAGGAATCGTACCCGATCGCAGCGCAGCCGAACAAATTACCCAGGTATTCAAAAACATTCCAGGCGTTGAAACCGTCACTAATACAGTACAGATTCGACCGATTCTTGAGACTCGCATTTACTTTGAATCGGGTTCGACTAAATATAGTTCTCCCGACACCGCCGATCGCCTCAGAGCCATTCGACTATTTCTCGATCGCAATCCAGGGGTTCATCTGAGGATTATCGGTCATACCGATGATACGGGAGATCGACCCAAAAATCAGGATTTGGGTATCCAACGCGCTCGCCTTGTCCAACAGGCATTGATTGCCGAGCAAATCGAACCTTCCCGATTACACGTTTCTGGCAGTGCCGAACTTCCTCCCGGCGTTACCCCAGATCGACCTCTATGGTTAAGCCGTTGCGTCCGCTTTGAAGTCTTTATTCCTTCCCCAGGCGATCGCTAAAAGACTCCTCTTGCTAATTTGGAATTTTAGATACGCAGACTCGATAAAATAAAAAAATTACGGGAATTTCCCCATCTTAAGACGACATGCAAGTTAAACTTTTATAAACTTATAAAAGTTCCTATCTGATTGTTGATATGTCCGTCATCTCTAAAAAGATTTGTTTCATTGGCGACTACGGGGTTGGCAAAACGAGTTTAATTCGTCGTTTTGTAGACCGACAGTTTAGCGATCAATATTTGTCAACGCTTGGGGTAAAAATTTCGCGAAAGCTAGTCGAAATAGCAACTCCGAAGGGGATAGAACGGCAGAAAGTCCAATTGCTGATCTGGGATCTCGAAGGACGAACCAAATTTCATGCGATTACTTCGAGTTATTTGCAAGGAGCAACCGGAGCGATTATTGTCGCCGATCTCAATCGTCGGGATACGATCGCACGCATCCGGGAACATGTCGAATTAGTTTCTCGTGCCAATCCCAAAGGAATTAGCGCGATCGTAGCCTTGAATAAATCGGATCTTTTTGACGGAGACGAGTTGGAAAATCTCTCTGAAATTGCTCGATTTCAAGACCATCCTCACATTCTCCCCACCTATATCACTTCTGCAAGGACGGGCGAAAACGTCGATGAAATCTTCCAAAAATTAGCCCACCGTATGTTAGAAGGCGTAACTGTATAGTCGAGCAACCTAAGCTGTATCTGTATGACTCTAGACAAGGCGATCGACAAAAACCCCCCGATTGTTTCTGCCCAAGCGTCAGTAAAAGAAGCGATCGCGCTGATGGAACAAACGCAAGTCGGTTGCGTCTTGGTCGTCGAGCAGCAAAAGTTAGTCGGGAGCTTGAGCGAACGAGATGTCCTCAAATTAATTGCCTCAAGACAAGATTGGCAAGAAATCGCGATCGCCAAAGTCATGACTCGAAACTTGGTTAGGCTTTCCGTCAAGAATGTAGCGGATCTTTCCTCTCTACTGCACCCATTGCGCCAGCATTGCCTCGAATATCTACCCATTGTGACCGAAGATAATCGAGTTTTCGGTCTCGTTACTCGTGCGAAGCTCCTAGAAAGCTTACCGCCCGAAATCACCAACGCGATCGATACGAATGCCCGACTCAGGCAAGAACTCGAAGCTTATCGGGAGATAGAAGAAGAACTGCGGACAAACGAACAAGCACTGCAACTCAACCAAAATCGCTTAGACAGCATCCTCAGTTCGATTGAAGATGTCGTTTGGTCGATAGAACCCCATAGCTTGCAGTTACTTTTCCTCAACACGGCAGTCGAGCAGGTTTACGGTCGCAAACTGGCAGAGTTTATTGAAAATATCGAACTGTGGCGAGAAGTCATTCATCCAGAAGATAAAGAACGGGTAGAAGAGGCACTCAATGCCTTGTACTCCACTGGCAGAGAAGAATTAGAATACCGAATTTTATTACCTGACGGCGAGATCCGCTGGATTCGCGTTCGCTCCCGTCTAATTACCGATGAAGAGGGCACGCCTGTCCGCATTGATGGCATTACTACTGATATCACAGATCGTCACAAAATTCAAGAGCAATTGCGGCACGATGCCTTTCACGATGGACTGACAGGTTTACCCAACCGGAATTTGTTGCTCGATCGCCTCAAGCAAACCATTCGCCGCAGCCAACGACGAGATGGCTATCGCTTTGCCTTGCTCTTTTTAGACCTCGATCGCTTTAAAATTGTTAACGACAGTCTCGGTCACGTATTCGGCGATCGCCTCTTGGTTTCCGTCGCCCATCGCCTGGAAAAATGTCAGCGTGCCGGAGATACAGTGGCTCGTTTTGGAGGCGACGAATTTGTCATTTTGCTTGAGGAAATAGCCGATGCGAACGACGCGATTCAAATCGCCAATCGCGTCCAAAATGCCTTAAAAACGCCCATTATTATTGATAATCAGGAAATATTCGTCGCCGCTAGCATTGGCATCGTTATCGGCAATTCTAGAACTTACCCCAATCCCGAACAAGTGACCGATCTGTTGCGAGACGCGGATATCGCCATGTATCGGGCTAAGGCTCGCAGTCAGGGAAACTACGAAGTATTCGATCCCTCGATGTATACTTATGCTCTCAAGCGATTGCAGTTAGAAAATGACCTGCGCCGAGCGCTCGCTCGCACGACTTCGCCAGAGGCAACCCAGCCGGAATTTTCCGTTTACTATCAGCCAATTTTTTCGATCGCAACTCAGCAAATTGAAGGCTTCGAGGCGCTCGTCCGCTGGCAACACCCAGAAAAGGGGACGATCTCGCCAGTCGATTTTATCGCGATCGCAGAAGAAACGGGGCTGATCGTTCCTCTCGATCGCTGGGTTTTAAAGACGGCTTGCTACCAGTTACGCGCTTGGCAAGCGCAATTCCCAATGCCCGCACCGCTGACTGTAAGCGTCAATCTCTCTGGCAAGCATTTTTACCAGCCTGGTTTAATCGAATTTCTCGATCGCGTTCTTGAGGAAACGGGTTTAGACGGCAGAACTTTAAAGTTAGAGATTACTGAAAGCATCGTGATTGAAAATACCGAAGCGGCAGCAATTATGCTCAAGCAACTGAGGGAGCGCCAGGTTCAAGCCTGCCTCGATGATTTTGGCACGGGCTATTCGTCTTTAAGTTATCTGCACAGTTTCCCGTTTAACACGTTAAAGATCGATCGCTCTTTCATCAAACAATTGGGCATGGAAGAAGAAAACGATGAAATTGTCAAGGCGATTGTTAATTTGGGTTTAATCCTGGGAATGAATGTCGTTGCCGAAGGCGTAGAAACCCCAGAACAAGTGGCGCAATTGAAAGACTTGAACTGTCATTACGGGCAAGGGTATTGGTTCTCCAGACCGATGAACGGTGAAGCCATGACCGAGTTTTTGCTCGGCGCGATCGAGAGTTGACTTTAAGATTATGCAGATTTTCAGAATGTGTTATTTTATTAGGAAGTCCAGAGTAAGTCAGCCTAATCCCTCGCGCGATCGTGCAAAAAGTTACTTGAAAGATCGAGCAGGAACGGGGGAACCAAACCTGGGGCGAACCTTAGAAGGTCAAGGGGGACATCTCTCAGTCCTAGCCCGTCAGCTAACCTCGTCGGCATTGAGAGGAGATTGAAGAGGCAGAATTTCAACTTTTGCCCTCATCAGCATTCCTGGTTGGTACTGCTCTGTGTTGTCGTACCTACTTTTAATAATTGAGGGTAGCTTATATGAACATGCTAACGCTTGCCATTGCAGGTCAAGGCGCGTGGAAACCTATAATCCGAATAGGACGAGATTCTATTTCATTCGATGCATTGAAGTCAGCGATTTCCTGGGGAAGCGCTTTGCCGATCGCTAATCCTATTAATAAAATACTCATGCTACCCAGAGTTGTAATTATTTCTAAAGCAAATCGTTCGTCCAGTTTTATTAGTATCAAATAAATAGTTAAACGGTTATTTATGCTGGTAGGACGTAAAGAATTTTTGGTTAAATAGTCCTCCGATATATGTTTTTGTCGATCTTACAGTTTGAGGGAGCAATGGAATTACACGCGATCGTTGCAGCTTCGGTTTTTACTGGTGTAATCGTTATCATTATGTTTGAGTGGTTACACCTGACAGTTGCTGCATTACTAGGCGCATTAATTTTAGTTTTTGCCCATGTCATGACCCTATCAGAAGCAATAGGCTATATCAGTCGAAGTTATGCGACATTAGCTTTGTTTTTTGGGGTTATGGTCTTGGTTCGTGCTTTTGAACCGACTAAAATTTTTGAATATTTAGCCATGCAAATGGTGCTGATTGCTAAAGGTAGCGGGAAACTATTGCTTTTGGGAATCGTAGCTATTACTACGCCTATTTGTGCGGTTTTACCCAATGCTACTACGGTAATGCTATTAGCGCCTTTAATTCCCCCAATTGCTCAAGATATTGGCGTAGATTTTGTTCCTTTACTCATCTTGATGGTATTTGTGGCTAACAGTGCTGGTTTATTGACGCTAGTAGGCGATCCGGCGACGTTTATCGTCGGAGATTCTGTCAATATTACCTTTACAGATTACCTAAAAAACTTGAGTTTAGGAGGCGTGTTAGCCGTTGTGTCTGTTGTTGCAATTATGCCTTTTTTATTCTCAAAAATTTGGCAAACTAAATTTGAAAATTTAGAGCAAATACCGCACCCAAAAATTAATCATCCCAGAGTATTAGCGGTGGGAGGAATAATTGTTTTATTCGTTCTCATCTTTTTTGTTATTGGCGAGGAAGCTTTGCCAATTCCTATTCCTCCCGCTGCCGTAGCATTATTAGGTGCGGCTTTAGCTTTGTTATTAGCTCATCAGACTAAAATCGATACTGTTCACAATATTTTGCGAGATGTAGATTGGAGTACTTTGCTCTTTTTTATGTCTATTTTTGTCTTGATTGGCGGACTAGAAAAAACAGGAATTGTTAGTAATTTATCAAGATTATTAGCAATAATTTTAGGACAAAATATTGCCTTGGGTGCGATTCTTTTAATCTTCGTTGTTGGGATATTATCCAGCGTCGTTCCTAATATTCCTCTGGTCGTAGCGATGGTTCCCTTACTCAAGGAGTACCTTGTCAATGTCGGATATGTCGGACAGAATGTGCTCAATAATAATTTTGACGGGCAGTTGCCACCTGAAGTTTTACCGCTTTTCTACGCGATGATGTTTGGGGCAACGTTAGGAGGAAATGGAACGTTAGTCGGTGCTTCTTCTAACATTGTTGCAGCAGGAATTTCAGAACAACACGGGAAAGTTATTTCCTTCAAAACATTTCTGCAATATGGAATACCCGTAATGGGAGTGCAATTGCTAACATCGGCATTATATATCACAATTTTCCATCTGATTTAGCAGCAAAGCGCATCCCATGCATTTGAGGTTTTCTCAAGATATCGAGGCAATTTTAAAGCGGTTAGCAACTCATCCAATAACGCTGCAAGATATTTTAGAGGAAACCTCCGAACGAGGATTTAGTTTAATAATTTTTCTGTTGGCTCTACCTTTTTTATTTCCCATGCCGCCTGGATTGCCAGGTATTATAGGTCCAGCATCGATTTTATTAGCAGGACAAATGGCATTGGGAAGGCATAAACCTTGGTTACCTAAAAGAATTGCTCGTTTTCGTTTTCCTCAAAAGATTGCACTACAACTGCTATCAAAACTGAAACAAATTACCAAAATTATTGAAAAAATTACTCGTCCTCGATTGGCGATCGTAGCTAATAATCGCTATATTTGGAGAGTGAATGGACTTTTAATTGTATGGCTGACGATTTTGTTAATATTGCCAATTCCCGGTACTAATCCTTTGCCGACCATCGGTATTTTACTGCTGAGTGTAGCGACTTTGGAAGCCGATGGTTTATTAATGTGTATTGCCTATTTGTGGAGTATTTTGATTACTGGTTTGATTATCTTCCTTGGCTACTCCCTTCTACAAACGTCTATTCTAATAATTAATATTAATTGAAGAATTCTAGTTGAGTGACAAAACTCAAATCGCCTTCACCCCAACCCCTCTCCCCGAGCGGGAGAGGGGCTTTCAACTTAAGACTTTT
Organism: Pleurocapsa sp. PCC 7327; assembly: GCF_000317025.1. NCBI lineage: Bacteria > Bacillati > Cyanobacteriota > Cyanophyceae > Pleurocapsales > Pleurocapsaceae > Pleurocapsa > Pleurocapsa sp. PCC 7327. The sequence goes on from NC_019689.1 coordinate 232,974, forward strand.
GCCTGAAGTCCCTTCGCCTCTTGTGGGAGAAGGGATTTAGGGATGAGCAAACAAAGATTTGTCAGTCAACCAGGAAGAATTTTATAAACAAAATGAGAATAATGAGACAGCCAATCGATTTTCACAGGCTATCCCAAAAGTATAGAATATCATGTTGAGCGTAGCGATCGCGAAGCAAAACACTTATCCAACATGACCGTAACCGTTGCTAAATGGACAATAGATGAGTATCATCGCATGATTGCGGCGGGGATATTAACCGACAGGCGCGTAGAACTGCTGAAGGGAGAAATTGTAGAGATGCCCCCTGAAGGAGAATCCCACGCCTACTTTAGCACCGAAGCGGCGGAATATCTAATTCGGTTATTGGGCGATCGCGCTATGGTGCGAGCGAGCAAACCGATTACGCTTCCTAACGATTCCGAACCCGAACCCGATCTCGCGATCGTGCAACGGTTGGGACGCGAATATCTAGAGCATCACCCTTATCCTGAAAATATTTTTTGGCTGATTGAATATTCGGATTCCAGCTTAGAGAAAGACTTGGAAACGAAAAGCAAAGTCTACGCCGAGGCTAACATCCTTGAGTACTGGGTAGTCAATCTTAAAAAGAGACAACTGATAGTATTTCGAGATCCTCAAGATGGAGAATATGGTTCAAAGTCCACGCTTACTGGAGGAACAGTTTATCCATTAGCATTCCCAAATGTAGCTGTATCGGTAAATTCAATTGTTAGCACATAATCATAATGATGTTTGCTTCGGATTTCTCTTTGTCGGGCGGGATGTTGCGTTATAAAAAATATTTATTTCTTAAATAATTCCCGTCTAGCGTAGGGAGAATTTTTATTGATGACTACTGATGGATCTCGATCGCCTCGTTTTTCTGATAAGGCAAGACTAAGAGTAGATGTAGCGATCGAGACCGATCTGATTAACTGTCTATAAGCTCAAGCTTGGATTTATTTATCAGGATTAAAAACAATGTCGGCAGCAAAACCCCTTCAAGGAATAGAGTTAATTAACTGCGCTCGAGCCAATGCCAAGCTGGGTTTAGAAACCGCTACCTGGCAATGTGGATACGGTGATGATCCCCAACTTTTTCTACAAAATCTTCAATTTGCTTGTCATAGAATTGGAATAGATATTGAGCACTTAAAAATCGGACGTTTCGATCGCAGAACGACAAATCGTTCCTGAGTAGCCAGAGAATAAAAAATAGCATTTTGGTTTATCCGTCTAAAGATAGAACTAAAAAACTAGGGATTTAACTTATGTCTGTCTAAAGTTAGAGCGCGTTTTGTTAAGGAGGCTTTTCGCGCGATCGAGTTAATTAACTATTCCTTAGGATTGAAAAAAAGTCATAAAAAAGGAAGATGTGCGAATATAGCAATTCCTATAATCTTGAGAAAGAAATGAAAATAAAGTGAAGGATTCATGCATTTGTTAATAGAAACTTACACCAATACTCCCCATTTTCCAGTGGCAGCAACATTGTCCTTGATAGTGGGATTTATTGCTGCTACAACGATTGGATCTATCGCTTGGTATAACTCTAAGCGTCCTGTAGGTTGGGAAAATAAAGAACGTCCCGATATCGTACCCGAACTCGATACCTCCGATACGATGCCCAAGATCGAGCAATAGAAAAACTTATTTTCGATCGCAAACATTTTCTAGGAGCAATTTATCATGAAACCAGAAGCAAAAACTAACGAAAATTACGATGCGCACATCATTCCCGCTGAAACCGCAGCACGCGAGGAAAGAGAGGGAGAAAACTTTAAGAAAACCCCCAAACCAGAGAAAGAACTCGACACTACCAGAGGATATACTGTAGACAAAGAAGGACTCCTAAACAACTATGCGATCGAACCTGAAATGTATTATGAAGAACCTGGCGATCGCAGAGAAATCGAAGAAGCGGAAAAAGCCGAACGCGCTCAAGAGTTAAAAGAAATCAACGAAGAAGGCGGACAAGGTAGAAAAGGGCAGGGAGTTATCTAAGTTCAATGCCTGTGAGTCTAAATAGCTTCGTCTATGTCTGAGAGATTGATATGCAAGCCTAGCCCATGTGCTAGGCTTTTTAATTGAAAGATAAAAATTTTTCAGAGCGAACGAGTAGCGATCGCGCCGGTTGTAAACGTTGGAGATTTGCCCTCCAAACAATCGATAAAAACAGTCATGTCTTGCATTTGTGCTGCGCCAAAAATCGTCGCAAAAGAAATATCAGCAGCATCTCGTCCCGTACCGATGCGAATCATTCCCTCTAGAGGTGCAAGGCGAGTCGGATCGAATAGATACCAGCGATCGCCCAAATAAGCCTCAAAAACTGCATGGAAATCCGGCGGTTGTAGCTGATGTGAATATACTGACACAAATCGTGCAGGAATGTTTAAGGCACGACAGAAAGCAATCCCCAAATGGGCAAAATCCCGACAAACTCCAGCTCTTTCCGTTACGATGTCGAAAGCAGAAGTCTGGGAATTCGTGCTTCCCGATAAGTAAGTAACATTGTCATAAATCCAGTTGCAGATTGCAGTGACTCTAGAATAGCCGGGTTGTAGCTTGCCAAATTCTTGTTGTGCCAAACGCATCAAGCGATCTGATTGGCAGTACCGCGACGGAAACAAATAATGCAACTTATCTAGGGGTAACTCCGCAGGCGCAACTTCAGCAATCGAGTTAGGATCTTCGTCGAGGTAAGATAGTTCGACAGTTGCCTGATAGGAAACTTGTAGATCGCCTTCTGGTGCATTTACCCGAAGATATCGGTTCTCAAGCACAGGAGAAATATATTCTTCATAATCCAGCGACGGTTCAAATTTTATGGTTTCCTGAAGAATATTTTGATAGTTGTTTTTAGCCGCACAAATATTGAAAATTAAAGTACTAGGTGCGGAAATGCTGTAATTTAGCTGACATCCAAGATTGAATTTCATAGACTGCGAACCGTTTTTTGTTTAAGCTTTGCAAGTGTTTCTCGGAAAAAAAGTAGCGATCGCTTGGGTTATACCAATTTTCATTAGTCGCGATCGACATCCTTCTCTCCTCTCCCAAATTGGGAGAGGGGTTGGGGGTGAGGGCAATCAACCATCTCTGTCATTACTTTTGAACAATGGTATTAAAAAGCGATCGAGCTACAAATGTTACTTACGATTCTTTGCAATTATTGCCAAACGAATACTTTTGCTTCATACTCTGGCAAATCGATGAGAATATTGTCGTCTCCAGACTCAATATCGTAGTCACCCGTCCACTCGTGCCAAGTACCGTTAGCCGGAAAATGGGGAACTTGGTAGCCAGCGAGATAGTTGTCTGAGAAACTTGCCACGACAACGATACGAGATCCTTCATCGTTCCAACGAGTGTAGGCGAGAACCTTTGATTCCGGATCTTCGTGGAAGAAGTCAATATTTTCAGTGTAGAGGGCATGATTATTTTGGCGCAGGTGAATCAAGCCTTTGTAATATTCAAAAAAACCGCGATTGAGAGCGTTTTCTAATAAAGACCATTCAATTTTGCTTTTTTCGATGGTTTTGGGCTTATACTCGCCAAATTCTTCGCCCATCCAAATCATGGGAATTCCTACGGCTGTCATCAATAAAACAGCCGCCAGCTTAACTCGTTTGAAAGCCGCCTCGTCAAAGATATCGCGATTGGCTAGTTCTACCATCAAGCGATCGTGGTCGTGGTTAGTCACATAATTGACGATATTAGTCACTCCCATAAACCCTTGACGCTTGCCATCGATCGCATCTTTAAGTCTCTCTAGATCGAAGGTGTCGCCGCAAACGTGTTCTTTGACAGCATGGTAAAAACTCTCGTGCCAGCAGCCATCCATTGGACCGTCGAGGTTGGTGATGTTAGGGGTTTCGGGAATGTGTTCGGCAATATTATAGAAAGGCTTCATTCCTGCCGTTTTCTTGGCTTCTTGGACGATCCAATTCATGAAGTCATAGTTGGCAATTTGTCTTGCCGCATCATAACGGATGCCATCGATGTGGTATTCCTCGATCCAAAAGCGTACCGTATCGCCGATAAACTGCCATGCAGGTTTAACATCTAAGTTTTCGTCGTAGTGTTCGTAGTTGAATTCGGGTCCCCAGTTGTTGTCGGGATCGCGAGGAGAGTGGTGATACCAGTAATCGTGGTCTATCTGCGTTAAGGAACTTTCTGCCTCTGAGTGGTTATAGATCCCGTCGATGATGACGCGAATGCCTCTGGCATGACATTCATCAATCATTCGTTTCAACTGTTCTGTCGAACCATAGCTAGACTCGGTGGCGAAAAAATGGCGGGGATTGTAGCCCCAACTGTAGTCGCCGGGATACTCTTTAAGGGGCATTAACTCGATCGCATTGATACCTAGTTCGCACAGATAATCGAGTTTTTCAATAACGTGCTTGTAAGTGCCTCGCGGATTGGGATCGTCTTCGCCGCCGGAAAAGTCGCTAATATGCATTTCATAGATAACTAATTCATGGTCGGGAGGCAATGGTTTGTCGTCGTGCTGCCACACGTAGGTATCAACTATTTTCTGACCGTTTTTAATGCAGATAACGCCATTTTGGTTTGGTTCGTCAACATCCGTGGCATAGGGATCGATGACATCTACCCATTGGTTGGGTTCAAAAAACCAGCTTTTTGAGCGAATGCGGAATTTGTATTGATAGCTGCCATCTTCTAGTTCGACGTTGGTTCGGAAATAACCTTTGTCATCTTTTTCCATGGGAATGGCTTCCCAGTTAGAAAAAGAGCCAATTAAAGCAGCTTCCTTATTGTAAGGAGCAAATAATTTAAATTCAATTAAGTTTGCCATAGGTTTTCTCGGTGAATAATTTACAAAATCATTTGATTTGAATTACGCTACTTTAGGTTGTAGCGACTTTGAAGATGTTACAGTTTGATTTTTTTCCGGTTGATATAGCCAAAATCTTTCGAGTTTAATTGGCTCGTTTTTAGACAGATATTTTTTGTAGGCTATGACAAATTTATCGATTTTAATCATAGTTTTCTGTGTTTTTTAAACTAGAGATTGCCAATTAGTAATAGCAATTGGCTCGCGATCGTCAACGATTAATTACTAACAAAAATCGACATAAAGTTTAGCCAGTCAATTAACCGAGTTCATCATTAATAACAATAATTATATTTTTGGATGTTAATAGCACCTCTCTTGCGAAAGAAATTCTAATTAAAAATTTATTTCTTAAGATATATTTTTAAATACCAATGCGATTGAGATGTTTCGCTTCGCTCAACATGACACTTGATACGAGACTTTTTAGAAAGCCACTCAAGAGACTAGCGAGCATAGAAATAAATTTCTATGCTCATAGGTTAAATTCTAGAGGCGAGAACTATTAAATAAAAAATCCATTGAAATTGAGCGATTGAGAGCGATTGAAATCGCTGCCTTATAGGTAAAGTCGTCTTTAGACAACTAGAAAGGAGGTATTTTTATACCTTATATCTACACTCCTCAAACAATACCAATCACTCCCGCCACGCCTCCGCCAACCGCAGCCGCAGCCGAAATCAAAGCGGTCAAGAACAGCCACCAAGCGGCTGTCGCGGCTGCTTTACGGGTTTCTTCCATTTGTCGCTGCGTTTCTCGCTTGACTTGTTCGAGGCGAAGTTGTGCCTGTTGTTGAAGACGTTCCGCCTTTTGGAGGATGCGATCGCGAGTGCCTTCAATTTGTCCGATAATGCGTTGGGCATCCTCTTTGGAAATATCTGGGCGCGAACTGAGGATGGCAACTAGAGTATTGCGATCGATTTGGGAGAAGCGATCGCGCAACGCTTCAAATCCCGCTTGCGGATCGTCAAACAAGGTGCGCAAGTCACCCTTGATCCCTTCGTAATTGAGTTCGGGACGTTCTAAGCTGTTGAGATAGTCGCGGATTTTAAGGAAAATCCCGTCGATAATGGATTGAATCCGGTTTTGGATGCTCTGCAACTGGATGAGGAACCGATCGCGAACGAGAAAAATTTGGTCGATAATACGATTGACCTCCGCTTCGGAAATATCTCCTCGTTGGGATAGCAAGGCAACCAAAGTATCTCGGTCGAAGTGAGCGAGGCGCTCTTTCAAACTCTCTACCCCAGCGCGACGGTCGTGGAGCAATAACTGGATGTCTCGCTGAATGCCTTCGGGATTGAGTTCTTCTCTGTCGGTAGAGCGCAGGTAATCGGCGATCGCATCTCTAAATTCCCGCACCTGCCGCTGAGTTCGCCTTGCCAAGCGGCGAGGAGCTCTCGCGAAGCTGCGCCCTGCACTTGGTCGATAATTTGGTTGACTTGTTCTTCGCTGAGATCTTCCCGTTGGCCGAGCAACTTCACCAAGGTATCTCGATCCATCATTGCCAAACGGTGTCTAATCGCCTTGGCACCAGCTTTCGGGTCTTCTAGCAGTCGGGTTAAGTCTCGCTTAATCCCTTCGGGATTGAGTTCTTCCTTACCCGTAGAGCGCAGGTAATTTTCAATCGCTGAGGTCGTTTTCTCGTACTGCTCTTTTGCTTTCCCAGTCAGTTGTTGGGGCGCGTAGCGAACGCGAGTCCAAGTTCTTTCGACGCGATCGACAATTTGCGCGGCTTGTTCTTGGCTGATGTCTTGACGCTGAGCGAGTAACTGCACTAGCGTATCGCGATCGAAGTGAGACAGGCGCTCTCGTAAGACTGCCGCTCCTGCTTGGGGATCGTGCAACAGCAATTGTAGCTCTCGTTCGATGGCTTGGGGATTGAGTTCTTCTTTGCCCGTATCTCGCAGATAGGACTGAACTTTGAGCCATTGCTGCTCGGCTTTGATTTTAATAGCTGCCTGCTGCTCTTGCGCTTCCTGGAGAACCCGCTCCCGTGCTATTTCTAGCTCGCTGGACTGCTCCTGGATCGGCTTCGGGGTCATAGAGCAAGTCTCGGAATTCTCTCCTTAAGTTTTCTGGCTGTAGTTGCCAGGGGTTGGCGTCGAGCAAATAATGTTCGATATCCCCTCTCACTGGGCTATAAGTCGTTTCGCTGCCTGCTAACTGGGCAACTTTCTGCGTCTGTTCCCCTACCTGGTCTTTGAGCTTATTAAGCTGAGCGAGAATTTTTTCGACATCTAAATCGGAGAGATCTGTCCGTCCCAGTACCATTCCTAATAAGCTATTAAAACCCAGGGTCATCGCTTGCGCGAGCGGTTCCGATTGCTCCTTGGAAGGTTCAGAATTGCGGCTTTTGCGGGTTTCCTGGATGAGAGTATCGAGTTTTTGACTCAGTTCGCTTCCCAATAATTGTTCGCGGGTAGCCGACTGAAGATAATCGCCAAGTTCTGAGAAGGAATTTTTTTGGCGCGATCGCTTCACCTTGGTCTTCCAGGCAAATTCGAGGCGATCGGCAATGCGATTCACTTCTGCGTCGGACAAATCGCTGCGGCTTCTAATCAAATCGACAAAAGTCTGTCTGTCAATACTTGTAAGGCGATCGTCATCTATTTCTTGCAGCCTCGGATCGGCAAGTAAATCTTCCAGGTCGGCATAAATCCTCTGCCAGTTTAATTCTGGAGGTCGCAGTGCTTCCAAATAATCCTGAAGGTTTTCCCGCAGGCTTGCCGCATCGAGTCCCGTTCCCAGTTCTCGACGCACTGCTGCCGCCGCTGCCTCTACCGTAGGACTACTTGTTTGTTAACCGCTTTTCTGCCAATCGCAGCCGTCGCCGTGCCTAGCAAGGCTTGAAACCCAGAAGTCGCCGCGTTGACGAGCGATCCGACGAAAGACCCGACGGTGGTCGAACTTGCCCAAGCCATCAAACAGAAATAAATTGCCCAGATCGTTAATCCCACGATCGCGCCCGAAGCGGGTGAAATATACAAGCCCAGCCTTACAGCAAGCAGGCTGGCAAAAAATAGGGCGATCGTGACGCTGACGAGCGTTCCCAGCCCTACAGTCCAGCCAATTTTATTAATCGTGCTGCCAATACTGTCAGATTTCTCGTGAGATTTGGAGGACGAATCCCCTCCCCTGGCTAGGGAAATCCCAGCAGCTATGCCGAGATTGGTTAGCAGTAGCTGAAAGGCAAACGCGAGTGCTACTCCGGCTACCAAAGCCGCAAAAAATTGTGCGCCGTTAAAGACTAAAGCTGGTGTAACTGGGGCTTGGGCTAGCAAAGATGGTGAAATATTTAGTCCTGTCATTATTAAACTGCTGGAAAACATAGGATTTTTGGTCTAATTTCTATGGCGTTTGGGGTTGCGATCGCAAAGATGCGATCTCTGACTGGAAATACTTTGCAGCTTGAAGTTAAATCTTAATTAACCCTTTGCGATCGACTATGACAAAGTTCTAGCCAGAGGATAGGAAGTTGCTTTCTAGCAAAAGTGGTGTCGCTCTAGCTAATTTTTCTGCGGCGTTGCCTAAATGCGGGATGAATTTTATTTGGTTATGCTAAGTGCAGTGAACCGAAACGAAGCATCTGTCGGTATTCTTCAGTGCACAGAGCCTGCCCGAATCGCCAAGTGCGAAGGGTTCCGCTCACAATGACAAATCCTCCCTAAATTTAGCAACGCCTCTTCTGCAAGCTATGAAAAACTAAAACTCTTATCCGAACTACTGTGGTAGCTCTTTATTCATAGATGTAGAATTCATAGTTGCTGGGTATTTTTCCGCAAAATATTTGCTAATAAACGTGTTGACAAAGGATAAAATTACCGGACCCAGTATAAAAGCTAGCAAGCCACTGACCCGAAATCCAGGAATGAGCACTGAAGCCAGCCAAAAACATAAGCCATTGACCACCAATGAAAAACTTCCCAAACTTACGAAATTAAGTGGCATAGCGAGAGCCGACAGGACTGGTTTAACAGAAGCATTAACCACACCAATTGCAGCCGCGGCAATTAAAGCAGTCGGAAAGTTAGCTAAATCTACTCCTGGAAAAATTATGTCAACGACAAGTAAGCTCAGAGCAGTAGCCAATAATGTTAATAGGTTGCCAAGCATAACTTCTCCTTCAAATTCACAAAAAGTAACATCCAGATTTTATTTTGAATAGCATCAATATACTAAACCAATCAACCTCGTGCTTCTCCAGCGAGATAGATTTTCAGCCAATAATCAAAGAGATGTAGCCGATTTTTTTTATAAGTTCTCTTTCTCAAGATAGAGGCAGTTGCTTTCAATTATTGAGAGCATATATCTATAAAATTGTTAGGCAGGAAGATTACCAAAAGATGAGACTCGTACAAGTTATCCTAGCTATATTGTTGCCTCCTGTAGGTGTATTCCTAACAGTTGGAGCCGGTCCGACTCTTTTGATTAATATTTTATTAACTCTTCTAGGCTGGCTTCCCGGTGCTATTCACGCACTTTGGGTCGTTTCTAAGCAGTCAGACAGAGCTACCGTTTAGGATTTATCGATATAGTAGCCAGTAGCCAGAGTAGCCAGAGAATAAATTCTCTGTCTAAGATGTTAAAGCATCAACGCCTAGAACTAAAGTTCTAGGCTCAAAGCTCAACTCGATTAAAATCGACTGAAATTTCTATCGGGTCTTCTTTAGAAGACTTTTTCGCTCGGACAGGAAATTAATGACAAAAGCGGTTGTTGAAAATGGTGCAAGATCTCAGTTTAAACGGGCTTTATATTTAGGTTACAAGAAATCTATTGCTTAGTGCGATCGAGTCAGAATAAAATAACGCTCGCAGAAATTGATTTAGAATGCAATAATTACATATTTTCAGAAGTTACTAGCAATAAAAAATTTTCGAATTGCCCGATAAATATTCTCCCGAAATGGATTGGATGTTACCCAGATTAAACGTAGTAATCTGGGTAATTTTTCTGTTTATTCTTCTTTGTCCTTATCGCGAAAAGCTTCGATTAGGGATTTCCAAAGGTCTCGCAAAATTTGTTTGATTTGCCGTTCTTTTTGGGCAACCGTACTTCCTGCTTCACTGAGTTTGGTTTCAAATTCTGTACGCTTTTGTTCTACTTTGTTGGTGAAAACTTTTGGATCTTCTTTGGTACGTTCGTACCAAACTTTTGCTTCATCTAAATAATGCTTTACTTCATCAAAACGTTCGCCATAACGTTCTGCTAAATTAGCTTGTACGATCGCTAATTGAGCTTTAAGTTGAGCGTAGCGCTTCTTCAAGATAGCAACTTCTTCACTATCTCTGATAGTATTAATCGCTGATTCTATACTATGTTTTATCTTTTCCGATCGCTCTTGTCCCGTCTCTTTTACTTCGCTAAGAACGCCTTCAATTTGTTCTTGCAGTTCTTGCTCTTCGCAATCTAGTTTCGCTTGTAGCTGTTTAACTTCTGTTTGAGTTTGGGAAAGTGCTTGACGTTTCGAGCGGCTAACTCCTTCAATAACTCCTTCTATAGCGGCAGTTATTTCTTCTTGGATTTCTTCTCCTTTTTCTTGAAAGGATTCGATTATTGCCGTAATTGCTTCTCGAATAAAAGACCGAATTTCTCCAGAGCCTTCTTTAACTTCCGAAGCTGCTTGCGCTACCGCAGCGCGAATAATTTCTCGAACATGTTCGGCTCTAGTTTTTCCTTCTTGTTTTGCTTTTTGAAGCGCTTGTTGAAGATTGTCTGTAATTTTTTCTTTGGTTGTTTGAGACATGATTAATTCCCCGACGTAGAAAGTAGAAAGAAAGCTATTTTTAATTTTAGCCAGAGAATAAATTCTCTGTCTAAGAGGCTAAAGTTCGTCTTATAGGACTTTATCAAACCAGAATGAAGTATCATCGGCTAACGCTAATGTCAGCAATCTTGTTTTCTTGCTCTAAATTTTTAGCTATCTTAAAATTGATTTTTGTAAATTGATTTCACGAATTTTGCAATTCATTTCTACTATTTAGGTTAACTTATTTATTTCCAAATCATTTGCCGTTCTATAGAAAAATCTGTCTTGGGACATACCGCCTACATCTAAGGATAGATTAGATTTTTTGATTTTAGATTCTAATCGTGCAATAAAAATTTAATTTCTATAAACAAAAATGTTAAAAAAGTAACTTTTCTCTCTAGAGAAAGATAAATAAAGAATGAGTTTTTGTTAGCTTATATGACCAGACATGAGTCATGGCAGATCTTGAAGATAACATCCAACAAGTTAAAGAAGCTATCACCCAAGCTTTTCCCAAACCGCCAGGGTTAAAAGAAAAATCCAGCGCGAATGCCCTCAAAGATCGTCTGGATTGGGGCGAGCCTGTATTGACGACTATTGACGTGCGCGATCGCGAAGCTTTTAATTGCGAGCGTATTACAGGAGCAATGTCCATGCCACTAGACGAGTTAGTCGAACAAGCACAAGGCAGTCTCGAACCCGTGCGCGATATTTACGTTTACGGCGAAACCAACCAAGAAACTGCTGAGGCTGCATCTCGCCTGCGGGAGGCGGGTTTTAGAAATGTAGCCGAACTTGAAGGAGGACTTCCTGGTTGGAAAGCGATTTCGGGATCGACTGAAGGACAAGCGTTTAACGCTGCTTTTAGCGAGCAATAGTTGCTAGCCGCTACCTTCACCCTGCACCAAGAAATCTAAGCATTTCGGAGAATTCCCATGAACAATACGACCGCATTTGTAAAACGTTTACGATTAGCACGAGTTTTAGTTGTCTGTTTGGCAGGAATTATCTTATTCATCAGTACGGCTTGCACTCAGTCGCCTTCTGTTAGTAATTCTAAATTGGGTGCCGATAAAGATACGACTCCCTATGAGCTAAGGACACCTCAAGCAGAGCATCTCAAAGAAAGCTATACTACCGAACCTCGTCGAGGGGAAATGAACGCAGTAGAGTTCGGAACTGACGAACTCGTTAACCAATCCCAGCGAAATTTGCAGAAACGCGCTGCAACTCCTGCTGAAGCTGTTGACAATTTACTCAGAGAAAGAGAATCTGCGACTCAAACAGCAGAAGATAAATTAGAAAAAGCTTCTGAAAGGGTCGGTAGCTCTGTAGAAGAGATGAAAGAAGGCGCTGAAAGAGGCTTCAGAAATTTGCAAGAAAATGTTAAATCTGCCGCCGAGGATGTCTCGGAAAATATCCAAGAAGCTGTCCGTTAGATTTCTCAATAAGAAAACTTACTTGTTTTCGCATTCCCGATAAATCCTTGCTACGATCGACGTTAAGTTTGATCGTAGCTTTTTTTTATTTTTCTTTACTAAAGTTTACTATTCTTAAGCAAATTTTATTTACAATAATATCTCGAAGCAAGCAAATTTCCTCTATCATTAGTAAGATTTTTGAAAACCTTAATTTCTACTACTAGAAAGATGTGTATAGATTGCTACCAAACATAGATTATTAATAGCTGGAATAAATCATGGTTTCCTAACAATTGATAGGGGATCGCTAGGTTTTTTACAGCTTTTCTCAATAATTAATCAATCAAAAATCATTTTACTTATTGAATTTAAAAAACATTAAAAATCATGAGCAACTGTCCCATATGCTCCGCAAAAATTCTCCGGCATGTTAGCAGCCATCGAATTTACTGGTATTGTCCGCAATGCCACGAAGAAGTGCCGGATTTGAGCGAATTTTCGACTCTAAAAACAAGCGAGCTATTGTCTTCTTCCCAAGACTATCAAAAACGCGCGATCGCGAAAGCTAAATTCGATTCATAAATTAAAATATTGCCTAAGTAAGGAATTGCTGGTTCAAACGTCAGCCATTGAGAACGGCGCAGATGTTTGAACCAGCGAATGTCTTGAGAAGAGGGTAGATTGCCTGCTAGGGCGACTAGAAACGTAATACCATTTCTAAAAAAGAACGCTACAGATGCTCGAGGAAAAAGCCTTACACCCAGAGCTGCTGACTAATTGATAATTCGCAATTGATAAATTCGCAATTAAAATATAAAAACATTGAATTTCTAGCTAGAATCCATCTCTATTTCCTAATTGCGAACTGAATAATTGCCAATTACGAATTGGTATAATGCCCACGGATCGCAAGCCAAGAGGGAATCATGATTGTTTCGGGTTGATTTTCGCTAAATTGTCAATTGCTGATCCGTGGAGAACCTCTCCATCACAGCTAAAACGAGCACCATGACAAGGTCCGAGTGCGATCGCGGCTTCGACTTCGGCTTCGATTTTTTTTAAATCTTCCGGAAATTCTGCAAACGTATAGGCGCTTTGACGGCTAAAATCGCACTCTATTTGTTCTTCTTCCACGAATTGAGCAACGCGATCGATCGCCGCCTGATTAGACTCAGCATAGATACGGGCTTTTTCTTTGCCCAATTGTTCGATTATATCGGCATAGATGAGTTGGTGAAGAGAGGTCACTTTAGCCGTTGTATGACCGCTCCTTCCCATTGCAATTTGCTTGGACTCAATGACGGCAACGGTTTTTCCCGCTCGCTTGAGTAGCGTAGCAGCCGTCAGACCAGCGATACCAGCTCCTACGATCGCCACATCTACCAATAGATTATCGACAAAAGGTGAAAAGTTATTTTCAGGTGTTGAGTCTATCCAGTAGGAGACAGGTTTTCCAGAAAGAATAATCATGAAAATTTAGATGAAAAATTGGTTTACCCGTCCAATTTTGCTGAGGAATCCCGCTTATCTTCATCTCTCTAGCGGTGTAATCTTGCTATGGCATAAAACAAGCTAAGAATTATATCCATAGAGTTAATTTTTATTTAATGTCTCTATCCAATAGGAGAGGCGATCGCGCTTTCTAATTGCTAGTCTAAAATTTGTAGATCCTACGAGCAGAAATTGTGAATGTTACTCTATTAGAGCAAGCCAAGCAACTCCAAGAAACCTTGGTTGATTTTATCTATGACACAGAGGGAGAATTAGCAGTCGCACTAGAAAAATATGCTGCTGAGAATAGCAACAAAGAACGCTACGACATCAAACAACAAAACTTAATTATCGATACTTTTATTACAGAAGGGAGAGTTGGAGAGCAAACCCCGCTAGAGCTATTTTTAGAAAACGAGCCAAATTTAACAGAAAGCGATCGCGCCTTAGTCAATAATTGGAAGCGCAGTTTTACGGGTTTATTTGAAATTATCCAAACGATTCCCAATGGGTTGGAGTTAATGAATTGGTTGACTGCCAAACATTACAACGTCTACCCCAATGCTCGAATTTCTGAAGCAGAGATGGCACGGTGGCAACCGGGAGAAATTCTATTGACTCGCATTGCACCGATTGGCGATCGCGACTGGATGATTTTTAGCGATTGTATTCCTAAAGGAAAATTGAGCCAACCTAAGTTAGCCGTTGCCATTGGCGAATTCAAAAAAAACTACAAAGAGTATCTTTATAGCGACGCACCAGAATTATTAGAACAAGCTTGGGAATCGGTAGCGCGATACCATCAAGAATTTGTTGACTTTTTTGGCAGCGATCGCATTACCCTTTCTGGCAGCAAACTCAATACTAAACTCGCCGAACTCCAGTCAAAAATGAGCCAAAAAATTCTAGCATCAGCAGGAATCGATCCCTCTAAATCCCTTCAAGAAGTTATGCAAGAAGCGGGGGCAAATGAAGAAGCGATCGCTGAAGCAGCAGCAGAACTCGGTACTGACTCAGAAGCAGTTACCGAAGCAATGAAAAGTCAAGAAAAACTGGCAATGGTTACTCCGAAAGTCGAGTTACCCCCAGAAATTAAAACAGCCGAACAAGTAACGGCTTTTTCCCATCCCAAATGGGGTCAAATGTTCATTCCAACCTACACAAAATTTCAGGCAATGCTGGAAGCAGAAGACCCACTCAGCCAAGAAAATTGCACGTTTCTCGTTCGCAAATATTTAGAAGATCCTCAGATTAACTTTTTCATTTGGCAGCAACTCAAAAAGCAATATCCAACTCAACTAGAAAAAGTCTTACAAACTGTGTTAGATCGTCGAGATTTTAATCTCGATCGCGATTTAGAAGCCACACTTAAGGAATTTAATAAATTTCCAGAAACCGAGTTACCAGAGACAGCCAGCGTCCCTCAACATTTACATAATTTATTTGAAGAAGTGGTAGTACAAGTAAGTAAATCTAAGTCCAAGGGGAAGAAGAAACAAAAAACAGCAAAAGGCTTTAAATAGTAGTGTTTTTGTTATTTTTAGCAGTGCGAGCATCTTGCTCGCGTCTGGGATTTAGGATTAGGATATGCTGACATTCATAGCCGATTTGGCTTGAGCTAGTTCGCGAAGACGACGAATGCGCTCTTGTGTTGGGGGATGAGTTTGGAAAAGAGACTGCAAACCTTCAGCAGAAAGTGGGTTGATAATCAGTAGAGGAGAAAAAGCAGGATTGCCATTCATAGGCACTTGGCGACCGACTAATTCCAGCTTTTCCAAGGCTCTGGCTAGCGCAATCGGATTCTCCGTGATTTCTGCTGACCCGCGATCGGCTGCAAACTCGCGGGTACGGGAGATAGCTAGCTGAATTAGCGTCGCTGATATCGGTGCGAGAATAATTAAGAACAATATCCCTAAAGGATTTCCGTCTCGACGGTCATCTCTAGTGACTGGGCCATAAAGCGCCCCGAAACTGAGAATTCGTCCGACGAAAGTGATTGCCCCAGCTAAAGTAGCTGCTACTGCTTGAGTAAGCGTGTCGCGGTTTTTAATATGTGTTAACTCGTGAGCAATTACGCCACTCAATTCTTCAGGGGAGAGAAGTTGCAAAATTCCCTGAGTGACAGCAACTGCGGCGTGTTCCGGATCTCTTCCCGTGGCAAAAGCATTAGGGGTTTGAGTAGGAACGACAAACAAAGTTGGCATGGGAAGCCCAGCTTTATTGGCTAAAGAAGCAACCAAGTCATAAAGTTCTGGCGCTTCCTGACGAGCCAAAGGTTGAGCGCGATAAGCCATTAAAACGGCTTTGTCGGAATAGTACCAGGAACCAAAACTACTAATAGCTGCAAAAGCTAGACCCATGAATAGTCCTTGTTCGTTACCTGTTAAGTAATAACCAGCTAATACTAAAATTCCGCTTAGTAGTCCGAGTAAGGCAGTTGTTTTAAGTTGATTTACTAACATAGTTATCGAATCTTATTTATATACAGCGATGCTAAATAGATTGCTGTAGCTCGGTTAAAAGTGAGAAAAACTTATACTTTCCTCTAGTTTAACTCGCTCGTTCGATTCTAAAAACTCTATCAAAAGGAAGACTCGCGACCAAGATGGTCGCATTACTGAGTATTCTGGTCATTGAAACGGATTGAATATAATTGGGCGATCGCAGATTGATATAAAGCATAGGGGCGATGCTTTGCGATCGCCCCTATGAGTGAGAATTAAATTTGAAACTACTTTCAGGGTAAAGTTCCCAAAGTTACGTTAACCGAGTCGGTGGAACCGTTAATCGGGTCGGTTGGTTGGCTGATTGGATCTTTCGGCTGACTAATTGGGTCAGTCGAACCTAAATTGCCAGAGATAGCATCAGCGACAGTCCGAGAAACAAAATCCTCAATAGAATTGGTTATGTCATCGATAGTCTCCTGTGGAATCTCGACATCTGTAATAGCATTGACAAAATCGCGAATGGCATCGGCTAAAGGATCTTCTAGCTGAGCCACCGCATCGATGCGAGCGCCACCAATGTCGGTTCCTGCCAGAGACTCGTTGCCTAACAGCGAGGCTAATTCTGGCGAGACTAGCAGATCGCTTCCAGCAATGGTGAGGTTCTCTCCGTCAAAGTTAGCCGTCTCCGGGTCACCCAGGTCGAACAGAATCTCATCGGTGTCAAGGGTATCAGCGATAAAGAAACCGCTAGCAGTATCGGTATCCCGACTGGGGTCGAAGCCAATCGAGAAATCGCCGACCGTCCCCAATCCCTCAAAGGTCAGAGAGCCAGAGTGTTCGATGGTTCCATCGACGGGAGTAAAACCATTTTCTTGGGTAAAGGTAAAGTCAGTCTTTGGCGTAATCTCAAAACCAACTGCTGGTGCGCCTTCGGGAAAGCTTTCAGTGTTGGGTTCTGCGGCATCGGTTTGCGTTAGTTTAAGGTTGGCATCGGCGAGGACGCTCTCGTCGAGAAATACGCTCGTCAATCCAGATTCTACTTCAAAAACCTCTTGCTCAGTTCCTTGTGGCGGAGTCATTTCGCCCGGCGGCGTGGTTCCATCGGACGGAGGAGTTCCGCCTGGTGGCGTGGTAGCTTCTGGTGGAGTCATTTCGCCCGGCGGCGTGGTTCCATCGGACGGAGGAGTTCCGCTTGGTGGCATGGTAGCTTCTGGTGGAGCCATTTCGCCCGGCGGCGTGGTTCCATCGGATGGGGGGGTTCCTTCTGATGGAGGTTGGACTGAAGTGTCAGTTGATGAATCGATTCTACTTCTATCCCTATTCTCAACGCTAGTACGATCGACCTCAAAGCTTGGTTTAGCACTCGATCCGTCTGGCATGTCTCTACCTCCTTTGAGTTTATCTACTGATTTTGTAACTTAAGTAACTATAGAGGGATAATGTAAAAGCTGTCTTTCTGATTCTTGCGCTTTTCTTCGGAAAATTGCTGTTGTTTGAAGCGTCAGAAAGGGAAAAAAGGATAGATTGCTTTTACAGAGCAGTGCGGTATTGTTTTGGCGTGACGCCAGTATGGCGCTTGAAAAGCGTAGCGAAGTGACTGGGGCTTTGATAGCCTATCTCCAGCGCTACTTCGGCGACAGAAAGGTCGGTTTCTCGGAGTAAACGCCGCGCTGCTTCTAAGCGCTGTCGCATGAGAAACTGATGCGGACTCTCTCCAATTGACCGCTTGAATAGGCGGCAGAAATGATAGGCGCTCATTTGGGCGACTGATGCTAAGTCCTCAAGGCGAATTTCTCGATCGAGGTGCGATCGCACGTATTCTAGAACGCGCCGCAGTCTTGATTCTGGCATGCGATCGCGATTTTCGCCCAAGCAATCTTTCTCGACATCGCGACGGCTATAGTGGCGGAACAAGTGTGCTGCTAGCATTGCGGCAGCTGTCTCGCCGTAGAGTTTTGAACCGGAGTGCTGCGTTTCTATTTCATGCTTAAGAGACAAAGCAATCTGTTGTATGAGCGGATCTTGTACCCCAAACTTATCGATGAAAGTAATGCGCTCCGTTTCAATCGAGCGATTGAGCGTGCGTTCGACAAAAACGCGATCGAGTTCGAGAACGAGAATCTCGGTAGATTGATACCAGCAGGCTTGAGACGCAACTCCGCTAGGATCGATACAAATGTCGCCAGGAACGAGCTGTCCGCTATTGCGTTTACCTTCTCTCCACCAATCTACTTTAATGGCATCACCGAGGTGAAGTGTAACATTGTGAGTTACAGGAATTAGCTCCAGCTTTTCCATTGGAGGTAGTTGGAAATGAGCTACTTGTAACACGTCTTGCCAAGTTGCTTGCAATTTTAATTGGGATGCGGTTGAACTCGAAAAACTCCGACTGCTCTGAATATCCTTAACTATCAAACTTTTCTGCGACATTGTCTCGACCTACACGAATCTTTAAAATCGCCAGCCACTGATAGAATTCTTGTTGGCTTCTTCATATTACTAAAGTAAAAAAAGATTCCGTTTATGAGGTAAGCTCGACGACACCCAGGCATAGATAGCTAGTTTTGTAAAACTCTTGGAAGCAATTTTTAAAGCTTATGTAAAATTTCTTTCTTTCAGTGAAACTGACTAGACGATCAGTATTTTTATTGGCTATAAATAAAGGAAATATACAAGAAAACTATATAGACTTTCTCTATCTATGTTGCAGACTTATCAAAGATGAAACCTCAGACAGAAAATCTCCCCCAAACTTATCAAAACATAATGGAATTGCTCGTTCGAGAAGAGCTAGAAAAACAGCTAAAGCAATGTCCTGAAACTCTCGCTCAATATATTAATACAGTAGAAGTTGCTACCTACGCGCTCAATCGTTTGCCCGCGCTATATGCCTCTTGTGAAAAAGGCAAAAATATGCAAAAGCTATTGGCACAAAAACAGTATAGGGAAGAGATTAAAAAAGCCGTGCGCCAAGGATTAGCGGCTATCCAACGCGATCCTTTGAGAATCTCGGCGCCGCTAATTTCAAAAAATGACGAACAATATCACGCTGCCAATACCGCCCTCAAAAATTTGCAAAGCTTATTGGAAAAGGCAAATTTGTTAGATTATCAGGAACTAACCTGGAACAATCTCGTAAATGTTGTCTGCCACGCTTTAGCTAAAACCGCTTGGACTGGAGTAGCACCCCAGACATGCTATCGAGTGTCCCAAGATGCTAGCGACGAAGACCCAACTCAAGTAGCTGATTGGACGGATAGTCGTTATCTTCGCTAAAAAGAGTTTTCATCGGTTCCATGGTTGCGTAGGCATGACTTTCTCTGAATTTTCCACTTTCCTGCACAAAAACAACATCGTTTTGTCCGAGAGCGTTGTCGAGAGGGCAGTTCCATCCCAGAATAATGTCGTATGCGACAAAGCCGCGTTCCTTCATATAGAGTACGACATCGCCGTTGAGTAGCAATGGAGCGAAATCGTCCGCTAAGGCTGAAAGCTAGACTGAAAGAAAAGCGCGAGGGATGAACGAGATCTGAGAAAAAAATAGTAGCTAGTCTTAAATATCAAGCTATGCCTAAACAAGTCAGACTACAAGCTTATCTCTTTAGGATTACCAATAAGAGCAACGAAGATTCCTTATCTTACTTGTCTGGTAAGCTTTAGCATAGCTCGAAGAGTAGCGCAGGTGAAGAACTGCGCTACCTTCTAAAAACTAACGGCGTAAATTGTAATTCTGCTCTAGTTCTCCAATCCAATTAGGATGAGCAAAATCAAAAAGACACAAACAAAATTGTTTTAGAAGCTTCATATCTCCACTCAATGTAACAATTTTTATTTAGATCGGGTACATAACTTAAATATCGCACCCTCGTAGGGGCAAGTTTCTGCTCACAGTAGGTAAATCCTTTTTGGCTTCAGCATTGACGAAATACGTACTGCAACCCTACTGTTATGGCTGTACTGCGGGATGTGGTTCTAGTTGTGGTGGCAGTTTGGTTTAAAGTTAGGAATTGCGAACTCGTGACTTTAGAGGAAACAGTAACTGAGAGAATTTCAATTATCATTCCGGTTCTCAATGAAGTGGGAACGATTGAAAAAGTGCTTGCCAGTACTCAACCAAGTACGAAGATAGAAGTAATTGTTGTAGATGGCGGTTCGGTTGACGGCACGCTTGAATTAGTTCAGTCGTTGGGCGTTAAAGTGCTGTCCTCCCCTACTGGTCGCGCTTGTCAAATGAATGCGGGTGCTTCGGCAGCAACGGGCAAAATTCTGCTGTTTCTCCATGCCGATACTCTTTTACCGTCTGGATTTGATACACTGGTTCGCGCTGCGCTGAAGCCACCGAAGCAGGGATGCAGAAAAGCCCCTGTAGCAGGGGCATTTGCCTTACAAATTGATGCGCCTTTGAGGAGTTTGCGGTTAATCGAATGGGGAGTTAATTGGCGATCGCGCTTTTTGCAAATGCCCTACGGCGACCAAGCTATCTTTCTCAAAGCAGAGACATTTGATCAAATCGGTGGCTTTGCACAGTTGCCAATTATGGAAGATTTTGAACTGGTGCGTCGGTTAAAACGCTTGGGGCATATTACTATTATTCCCGTGCCAGTCTTAACGTCAGCCCGTCGATGGCTCAAGAAAGGAATTTTCCAAACGACACTCATTAATCAGATTGTTATCCTTGCTTACTTACTAGGGGTTTCGCCCAAACAAATAGTTGGCTGGTATCGCCATCAGCCAAAATCGACTTTCAGGAAGAATTAGTAAATCCTTTTTGAGATCGGCTTCGTATCACTCTATGAAAACCTCGATCGATAAGCTTGTCAAAAGCGCGATCGCCGTTCATTAATTCAGGTTAAAAGTCTCGGTTTCATCGGCGCGATCGCATTCATCGCTATCTACAACCTAGCAACATTGCTTTTCGTACCCGGTTCTATCCTGACGATGAAAGGGGGTTGTTTGTTCGGCGTTTTTTGGGGTTCAGTTTGTGTTTTAATTGCTGCCACCCTTGGCGCGATCTGGGCTTTTTTACTCGGACGTTACTTATCGCGAGATTGGATTTGCCGAAAAATTGGCAAAAATCCTAAATTCCAGGCAATCGATCGCGCTGTTGGCCAAGAGGGATGGAAAATTGTTTTGCTAACTCGTCTTTCTCCTATTTTTCCCTTTAACCTCTTAAACTACGCCTTTGGAGTTACAGGAGTTTCCCTCAAAGACTATATTTTAGGTTTTCTCGGTATGATTCCCGGTACGGTAATGTACGTTTACATTGGCTCTCTTGCTAGCGACCTTGCCGCGATTGATATGTCCAATCCTCCCACGACAACTGAGACTCAAATCCTACAGTGGGGAATCCAAATCATTGGCGCGATCGCTACAATCGCCGTAATGGTATACACGACGCGCCTTGCCAAAAAAGCTTTAGATCGAAGCCTTTAGGATCGAGAAATCGCTCATGCTATCACTAAAAATCGCAAAAACTATGAAAACTATTGGTGCCAGAAACCGATCGCAGTTTTTCCAACTGGCTATTTTAATGGTAGCTACCTTTGGCATTACTTTTCTCTTTGCTACTCACCCAGCTTTTGCCCAAGAATCGGTTAAGGTCGTCGGATTCAATCCTCAAGAATGGTTGCGAAATGCCTTACAGTGGATCGACAGTCTCAGTACGGTTGGCGCGATCGCGTTTATTCTCCTCTACATTATCGCTACTGTCGCTTTTTTACCTGGGTCAATTCTCACTCTCGGTGCAGGTGTAGTCTTTGGCGTAGTTTGGGGAGCGCTTTATGTCTTCATTGGTGCTACTTTAGGAGCTACTGCCGCTTTCTTAGTCGGACGCTATCTAGTTAGGGGATGGGTCGCCAAGAAAATTGAAGGGAACAAGAAATTTCGAGCGATTGACCAGGGCGTTGGCAGAGAAGGACTCAAAATTGTTCTTCTGACGCGATTATCTCCGATATTTCCTTTCAATTTATTGAACTACGCTTATGGAGTCACTGGAGTTTCTCTCAAGGACTACATTATCGGTTCGGTGGGAGTGATACCTGGAACGATTATGTACGTATATATTGGTTCTCTGGCTGGTAATCTTGCCACGATTGGCACTGAAGCTCAACCTGCTAACCCTGCCGTACAATGGACGATTCGGATCGTTGGTTTCATCGCTACAGTGGCTGTCACCCTTTATGTGACTAAAGTGGCTCGCAAGGCTTTGGAAGAAGAAGTTTTAGAGCCTAAGAACGAGCGAAATGAGAGATTCGACCTCAATTAGTTAATCAAAGATATTTATCCTATGAAACCTAAAAACGCACTGATTGCTAGTTTGACAGGAACAGTGATTGTAGCTTTGTGTTGCTTCACACCTATTTTGGTTATTTTACTAGAAGTAGTGGGCTTAAGTGCTGTCGTAGGTTATCTCGATTATGTTCTCTTGCCAGCATTAGGAATATTAGTTGCACTGACCGTACTTTTCTATTTTCGCTACCGCAAATCAAATCGCCAAGATTGTTGTAAATAAGAAGAAAAATATGTCTGAAGAATGTTGCTCTCAAACTCAAAAGTCCTTAAAAGCAAACTGTCCAGTCAATGGGAATAAAGGCAAGCGAGTTCCAACCATTACCCTGAAAAGTCTGCTAAAACCAAGGGCATTAGAAACCTTAAATTCTGAATCTAATTACTTTTTCTGCGACTCGATGGATTGTTCGGTAGTGTATTTCAACCAACAGGATCAAACTTTTCTCACCGATGAAATAAAAGTGCCTGTCTACCAAAAAGATAAAAGTTTGCAAGTTCCTGTTTGTTATTGTTTTGATTGGACAAGAAACCGAATACTCCAAGAAATTCAACAGACCAACCATAGCACGGCTGAATCTTCAATCCGCACTCATATTCAAGCTGGACGTTGTGGTTGTGAAGTCAATAATCCCCAAGGTAGCTGTTGTTTAGCCAATGTCCGTAAAGAAGTGAGAGATAAATGATGACAACAAATACAAAAATGACTGCTAAATTAATGACGGGTACTCAAGTCTCCGAACTTGAGGTAAAAACCCTTGATGGCAAGCTTTGGCAACTCTCCCAACAGAAACCCCAAAATTTAATAATGGTTGTTTTTTATCGAGGATGGTTTTGCCCGATTTGTCAAACCTATGATTTGTCAAACCTATATAGAAGACCTCGACAATAATCTGAAGGATTTTGCCAAGCTGGGGGTTGAAGTTATCGCCCTAAGTGGAGATAGTCAAGAAAAAGCCCAACAATCAAAAGATAACTGGAGCATTCAACAGCTTACGATTGGCTATGAAGTTAGTATTGACTTAATGCGTCGCTGGGGGCTTTATATTTCCCAAGGTGCCTTTGAGAATGAACCCCCTTTATTTTGCGAACCTGGTCTTTTCTTAGTTAAACCTGATGGCACACTTTATTATGCGGCTATCAATAGCACTCCCTTCGGTCGTCCGCAGATACCGGAGATTTTATGGGCGATCGAGTTTGTGTTGGAAAAAAATATCCCATACGGGGAAGAGAGTAGGTCATTCCATTAGGGATTTTCCATGTTCTCAAGGAGTTAATGATGTCAAATTCAGCCTTTCAAAAAGTAACCGTTCCACCGATGGACGAACATAACCAAAGACTGGTTTCTCACGTTCATCCGCCTGATTGGGTTAATCCGCAACCAGCAGATTGTTACGATTTAGTCGTCATCGGCGCGGGTACGGCTGGATTGGTTGTCGCAGCAGGCGCAGCAGGATTAGGCTTGGGTTTGAAAGTCGCATTAATTGAAAAACATCTCATGGGCGGAGATTGCTTAAATGTAGGTTGCGTCCCTTCCAAATGCATCATTCGTTCCTCGCGCGTTGTTGGCGAGATGCTAGAGGCAGAAGCGTTTGGTATTAGTCCTCCCGAACAAATAAATGTTAATTTTCCTGCCGTCATGGAACGGATGCGCAAACTGCGAGCGGGAATTAGTCATCACGATTCCGCTCAACGTTTCCAAAATCTTGGCATTGACGTATTTTTGGGAGCGGGTCGTTTTTTACGCAACAATAGCATTGAAGTTGGCGGTAAGACTCTTAAGTATAAAAAAGCAGTGATTGCGACGGGAGCAAGAGCCGTGCGACCTTCGATTGAAGGGATAGAAGAAGCGGGATTTCTTACTAATGAAACGGTTTTTTCTCTCACCGAACGCCCGCAACGTCTTGCTGTCATCGGAGGCGGCCCGATTGGTTGCGAATTGGCTCAGGCTTTTGCTCGCTTGGGATGTCAAGTCATTTTGTTCCACAAACATTCTCACCTCTTAGATCGAGAAGATGCCGATGCCGCAGAAATCGTTCAGAATGCCTTCATCCGCGAAGGGATTCATCTGGTGTTGAACAGCCAAATAGAACGGGTAAAAAAGACACCTGAAGGCAAAACGATTGATTTCATCGGTAATGGGACTAAACAGTCCATTATTGTAGACGAGATCTTAGTCGGTGCGGGACGCGCTCCCAATGTGGAGGGACTAAATTTAGAAGCGGTTGGAGTAGAGTACGATCGCAAAGGTGTGAAAGTCAATGACTATCTCCAGACGACCAACCCCAAGATTTATGCGGCGGGCGATATCTGCATGAATTGGAAATTTACCCATGCTGCCGATGCCGCCGCGCGGATAGTTATTAAAAATACGCTCTTTTCACCTTTTGGTTTGGGACGATCGAAACTCAGCAGTTTAGTCATGCCCTGGGTGACTTATACTGACCCAGAAATCGCTCATGTGGGACTATACGAACATGAGGCTCAATCCCAGGGAATTAATGTTAATACGATCGAAATTCCGATGAGTAGCGTCGATCGAGCGATCGCAGATGGTGAGGAGTCAGGGTTTGTCAAAATTCATCACAAGAAAGGGTCTGATGAAATTTTAGGAGCGACAATCGTTGCTCGTCATGCTGGGGAAATGATTAGTGAAGTGACGACAGCAATGGTTAACAAGGTTGGTTTGAACGGCCTATCTAGCGTGATTCATCCCTATCCCACCCAAGCTGAAGGGATTAAGAAAGCAGCAGATGCTTATCGCCGTACACTACTGACACCGACCTCAAAAAAAATCTTGGGATTGCTCACAAAGTTTTCTTAGGAACCGAGCCCTAAACGGTAAGCAGAGCAGCCAAATATCTCTATAAGCATTGCTAATGTCAAATCCGGTTAATTAACCATAATTAACCGGATTTGATATGAAGAGCTTTTTGAAGAAGCCCACATATCTCCGCCTGCTATGTCACACCATCGACACCCAGTAATCAGGATGTATAAAAGACTATTTAAGATCTGACGGTATGGCCCATGAGGCATTCCTTTACTACGCCTCGATGGTTCTGGAGGAAATATATCTTCAAACAACTTCCACTCCAGGTCGCTCAATCCTTCAAAACGTCCAGCCAGATCCTGATACATCCTTCTCAAAGGAAAACTAGATTACCACATCTTGGTATTAGTGGGATAGCTGAGATCTTGCACCATTCTCAACAACTACTGTTGTCATTAATTTCCTGTCCGAGCGAAAAAGTCTTCTAAAGAAGGCTCGATAGGAATTTTAGTCGATTTTAATCGAGTTGGGCTTTGAGCCTAGAACTTTAGTTCTAGGCCATGGTTGCATAGGAATGATTTTCTCTGAATTTTCCACTTTCCTGCACAAAAACAACATCGATTTGTCCGAGAGCGTTGTCGAGAGGGCGGTTCCATCCAAGAATCATGTCGTATGCGACAAAGCCGCGTTCCTTCATATAGAGTACGACATCATGAAATTGAGGAGCATCTTTCATAAATTGAAACATAGATACTTCCAGCACAACAGCTTCTGTATCTCGTAAGGTTTGCTGACATCCATCAAGCACATTGAGTTCGGCACCTTGTGCGTCAACTTTGATCAGATAAGGACCATTGAGTTCTTTTTCCTTGATGACCTCATCTATCGCAATCATTGGAACAGTTCTCTCATATCCATCTGCATTAGTCCCCATCGTTTCTTTATAGAGCGATGAACCATCCAAATGATTTGGATGTACATTAAAAGTTACTTCTTTGGATTCGGAGCCGGCAGCAGCGATCAAATATAAGCCTCGGTATTTCTTCAAGATATGTTTCAATTCCGCTTCAAATTCTCTCAGTGGCTCTATGAGCAGAAAAAAAGAGTCTGGAAAAGCCCTATAAAGTTCGGGGGTTCCTTTTGCCACACCCACATCAATTATCGTATTAGGTCTAAGACCTAAACTATAAAGAAGTGAATAGGATTCTGAGAGGTTATTTCTCAGAGCGCGATCTCCATAAACTTTTGTAATTTTATAGCCGAGTTTATTTATAATTGTCTTTAAAAATCGTTTAATTTTCATTTTTCTCCTCATTAACGCATCTGGTTTGTCATAACGTTGACTTGTTACAATGAGGGAACTTCCAGTGTATCGTCTACTACATAACTGTTAAACTAGAACTTTTTATTTATCTTAACCAAAAAAAAAGAATACTATCCAAAATTTTTTAGATCGTTAAGGACGCTTCGGAGATTATACAGAAAGTACTAGATTATCTGGCTTTCGACGATTGCATAGTTTCAAATAATCGATAATCCAGCCTACGAATTTGAAGTTTATTTTGCAAAAAGTTTTTTCTAATCTCAATTTGCTTTAAGGTTGCTACAAATGTCTGAAATATAGGAATGATGGGAGTAGGGTAAGGAAAAATTCACAGCGAAAAGGGAGTGAAATTTAATTTTTTGGATCTAAAAATTTTTGTGTATTCATCTAATCCTTCCTTAGCAAACTGAAGAGCTTTTTCCATCGTCAGATAGGGGGTTCATAATCGTTCGCTCTAGTTAACAAACGGTTTCTATAAAATTATTCAGTCGCTACTATTTATAAATTGCTATAAATCGCTCCTTTAATACAGATAATACAGATCGCGTCATAAATTTCCTATCGCTAACTATCCTAAAAGTGCCCTACTGTAGATAAAAAATAAGAAGCTAGGAGTAAAATCCCTCTTTTCTTTACTCTCAACTTATATGAAGAATCGCTTTTTGGATAGAAAATGTTGACTTCTAAGAACGTTTTTGGCGGTACTTTATTAGCGAACCCATACCCAAAGCACCAACAGCTAACACAGCAAAGGTGGAAGAAGATTCAGGAACTCTAACCTCTACAGGTTCCACTTCTACGGGTTCTGCATAGATAAAATCATCTACAGCAACCAAGTCTATGCCATTTTGCGGGTCGTCAGCAGGACCGGGAACGATCGTGTTATTTTCCAAATTAAAGAGTTGAGCATTGCCGAGGTTGAGTTCTACATCCGTGACAATCGGGTCGTCGAATAACACTCCAAGGAACGATGGCTGACCGCTGCTAGTAGGTTCGACGAAAAATCTACCTAGGCTATTTGAGCCGTTGAAAAACTCGATGAAGCTGGTGTCGGGAAGTTCTACATCGAGGAAAATGGCTCCAAAACCCCGCGTAGCAGCAGGAGTAGTAGTTCCGGGCACCGTGAAACTCTGCTCGATTTCATTATCATCTTCGCCGAAGTGAGCAAAAGTGTTGTTTGGGCTAAAGGCTGAAAACTGACCTGCAACGCCAGGATTGGCACTCTCGAAACCGTCTCCACTAACTGGATACTCTTCGTCGTATAGTGTGCCTCTATCGAGGAAGCGATCCTCTGGAATGAGAACGAGCCTATCTTGGACGACAACCTCAGTGTTG
This sequence comes from Pleurocapsa sp. PCC 7327, assembly GCF_000317025.1. Classification (NCBI taxonomy): domain Bacteria; kingdom Bacillati; phylum Cyanobacteriota; class Cyanophyceae; order Pleurocapsales; family Pleurocapsaceae; genus Pleurocapsa; species Pleurocapsa sp. PCC 7327. The sequence goes on from NC_019689.1 coordinate 260,664, forward strand.
CCGCCAAAATCGGTGCCGTCGAGTCTTACCCCATCCCAGTTAATGGTACGGAATCCATCTGCCTGAGGTCCGGCAGCACCGTTGTTGACTCCGCCAATTGCCACCTGCATAGCCTGAAATGCACTAGCTGCATCAGTCCTAGCACCGCTAAAAATTGTTACTGCTCGTGCTGCTCCGGTCGTTCCTAGCAGCCCAAACATGGCTCCGGTCATTCCTACTAACAATCTTTTAGCAACAGTCATAGAATTACCTCCTTAACTGCTAAATTGGTCAATTGTTTTGTGTAGATTGTAATTGATTTATTTTTTTTAAGTTTTCATGAAAAAAAGGTAGACGTTCGAGAAAGTCAATCGGTAAAGCCAATCTACAGATATACTCTTTTTGTTGATATTGATTTTGCATTACAAAACTTCACAAAAATAACCAAAAACTATATCTAAATTTAATTTTCAAATTAGAGATTGCTTTAAATCTTTTTGTCAAGTAAGTTAGATAGATTCATCTTATTCGTTTAAGCTTTCTTCAGCTAATTGACTATCTACCGTAGCGATGACAGATAAGTAAATATGATGAGACTACAATGTTCTAGGGAAACTTGAATAGACCATTTGCCGTAATGCAACTAGCAAACTTTCCCGTTACTACGGACTTAGTACTCATTGGTGGCGGTCACAGCCACGCGATCGCTCTAAAATTATTTGGGATGAAACCTTTACCAGGAGTTCGCCTCACTCTGATTACCGACGTTTCCCATGCTCCCTATTCGGGGATGCTACCCGGTCACGTGGCAGGTTTTTATAGTTTCGATGAAACCCACATCGATTTGCGTCGTCTCGCTAGATTTTCTCAAGCACAATTTTTACGCGATCGCGCGATTGGTTTAGATTTAGTTAACAACAAAGTTATTTGTGCCAATCGTCCTCCCGTTTCTTTCGATTATTTATCGATCGATATTGGCAGTACTCCCGCTACTAATTCAATTCCAGGCGCCTCAGAATATGCTATTGCTGCGAAACCCGTTCCTCAGTTTTTACAAGCTTGGAATCGAGTCATAGAAGCTGTTACTAATAATCCCAAACAACCGATTAGTATTACTATAGTTGGTGGTGGAGCGGGGGGAGTCGAACTAGCCCTAAATATGCAAGCTAGATTGCATCAAGTATTAAAAAATGCTCGACAATCGCTAGATAATTTAACCATCCATATTGTCCATAGCGGCGCTGACTTATTACCCGGTCACAGTCGATGGGTAAGTCAACGCTTGCAGCAAATCTTATTTAATAGAGGGATTAAACTACACTTACAAGAAACAGTCACTGAAGTATTACCAGATAAAGTTATCTGTCGTTCGGGATTAACGGTAGAATGCGACTATATTTTTTGGGTCACTCAAGCTTCCGCACCTAGCTGGATTAAAGAGTCGGGTATTGCTACAGATTCTCAAGGTTTTATTTTAGTAAAAGATACGCTTCAATCTGTCTCTCATCCTCATATTTTTGCAGCGGGCGATATTGCTACAATGCAACATTATTCTCGTCCAAAAGCTGGGGTTTTTGCCGTTCGTCAAGGAAAGCCTTTATTTGAAAATTTGCAGCGAATTATTTTAGGAAAAAAGCTGAAAGCCTACATTCCCCAGAAATATTATTTAAGTTTAATTGGAACGGGAGATAAAAGCGCGATCGCGTCTTGGTCATTTTTTGGTTGGGAATCGCCTTTATTGTGGCGTTGGAAAGATAGTATCGATCGCAAGTTTATGCAACGCTTCAGCAATTTACCCCAGATGGAGAAGGATGATTAGTCAGATGTTATTTAGTGGTAATTTTTCCTGAAATTCGCTTGTTTATGCTTACAATCAACAAAAATACTTTCGATTATTGAGAGAAATTTCCCAAAAAGCTACCCAATCAACAATACTTTATTACGATCGAAGGTGGAAGAGCGAACTAAGTTTTTAGGCAAGCATTTTGGCAGAATGTTAGTTATTTCTGCTACAAAATCTAAAATTATATTCGTTTATTAATATTAATTAGCAGCCTGTTGCACAACTTTTTACCTTACCTTTAGTCATGAAAATTATCAAAGGGCGATACTTTTTTTTGTCAATCATAGTCGCAGTTTTAGTCGCATCCTGGGGATTTTTCCTGAGTCAAGCACCAGCATTTCAGACACTATTAGCTCAAAAGTCAGTGACCTTGACTGTTTCTGCGGCGGCCGATCTCAACTATGTGTTCAAAGAAATCGGTGCTTTATGGGAGAAGGAAACAGGAAACAAAGTCACCTTTAACTTTGGTTCGACAGGACAACTGGCACAACAAATAGAACGCGGTGCACCTGTAGATTTATTTGCGGCTGCTAACAAGTCATACATTGAAGACCTTGACAAAAAAGGGTTAATAATATCTAACACCAAAGCTTTGTATGGACGGGGACGGATTACTCTATGGACACGAGAAGGCAGTAAACTCAACCCCAAAGACATTAGAGATTTAACCAAGCCGGAATATAAAAAAGTAGCGATCGCCAATCCGGATCATGCTCCCTATGGTATCGCCGCCAGAGAAGCAATGCAGTCAGCAGGTATATGGGACACAATCAAGCCAAAACTGGTATTGGGTGAGAATATCCGCCAAACTCAACAATATGTAGAAACTGGCAACGTTGATGTCGGTATCGTTGCTTTATCTTTAAGCGTCAACAGACCAGGAAAATGGGATCTGATTCCCGAAAACCTACATAAACCCGTTGACCAAATGTTGGCTGTTGTCAGAAAGAGTAAGTATCAGACACAAGCTAGACAGTTTGCTCAATTTATTAACGGGCCACAAGGCAGACCATTAATGAAGAAATATGGTTTTGTTTTACCTGGGGAGACAGCGGATTAATGGATTGGTTTCCTTATATATTAACATTGCAAGTCACCGCACTAGCTACAGTTTTGCTACTCATTTTCGGACTGGGAATAGCAATTTTTTTAGCTCGTGTTCGTTTTCCAGGAGAAATCATCATATCGACACTGCTGAATTTGCCCTTGGTGCTGCCTCCCAGCGTTATTGGTTTTTACCTATTGTTAGCTTTAGGTAGAGGCAGTCCGATACTAGAATGGTTTGGCATAGATATTTTATTCACATGGCAAGCAGCAGCGATCGCTAGTGCCATAGTTGCGTTACCCCTAATTGTAGAAGCAGCCAGAGCTGCCATTCTCGATGTCAATCCCGAATTGGAAGCGGCAGCCCGTACCCTTGGTGACTCGGAAATTAAAGTCTTATGGCGAGTCACCTTACCTTTAGCTCGTTCGGGAATTTTAGCAGGCTTTATCTTAGCCGTCGCCAGGGCTTTAGGTGAATTTGGTGCAACCTTAATGGTGGCAGGAAATATCCCCGGACGCACCCAAACCTTACCCCTGGCTATTTATGATGCCGTGCAGAATCAAGAGTATGGCAAAGCCAACTTGATGGTGCTGGTGATGACTTTTTGGGCATTTCTGTTGTTGTTGTGGGCACGTAGCCTCGAACGGCGTAGTCAAAAGCGTTCTACTGAGAAAATAATCAAAACTAAGAATGGAACTTTTAGTAGACATTTACAAAAAACTAGCTAGCTATCCGCTAGAAGTAAAGTTTCACCTAGAAGGGCGAGTGTTAGGAATCTTGGGAGGTTCTGGTTCCGGCAAAAGCACGATCTTACGTTGTATCGCTGGGTTAGAAACTCCTAAGCGTGGTCGCATTGTCGTTAATGGAAGGGTTTTGTTTGACTCCAGCAAACGAATTAACTTACCAATTCGCTCACGCCGTGTGGGGATTGTCTTTCAAAACTACGCTTTGTTTCCCCATTTAACAGTTGCCCAAAATATTACCTATGGGTTACAAGATTTGTCTGGTGCGGAACGCCAGCACCGCTTAAGAGAACAAATTACCAAATTACAACTTTCAGGACTGGAAAATCGCTATCCACAGCAGCTATCTGGCGGACAGCAGCAGCGCGTAGCTTTAGCAAGGGCTTTAGCAGTAGAGCCGGAAGTTTTGTTGTTAGATGAACCTTTTTCGGCTCTCGATACCCACCTGCGACACCATCTGCAAGAACAACTGATTGAAACACTGAGTAACTATCGAGGAGTGACGCTATTTGTCACCCATAATTTAGAAGAAGCTTACCAAATTTGCGAATATCTTTTGGTTATTTCTCAAGGAAAAGCGATCGCTTACGATAAAAAACAATCTATTTTCGAGCGTCCGGCTACTTACGCCGTCGCGCAACTAACTGGTTGTAAAAACTTCTCCAAAATAAAAGCAATTTCCCCCACACAAGTCGAAGCTATGGACTGGGGTTGCACTCTCAAAGTCATCGAACCAATTCCTGAATCTTTGGCTTATGTGGGAATTCGCGCCCATCATTTAAACATTACAAATGACCCCAACGCTGAAAATACCTTCCCCTGTTGGTTAGCTCGAACGCGCGAAACGCCCCATCGGATGACGCTTTATCTAAAGCTACATCATCTACCAATTCAATCAAACGACTACCACATCCAAGCGGAAGTCTTTAAAGAAAAATGGTCAACTATCAAAGACCGTCCTTTCCCTTGGTATGTCAAATTAGATCCGCTCAAGCTGTTTTTAATGCAAATATAACAAAGGCGCGGGAGTATGAGAAGCGAGGGAGATTTGAGATAGTTCCACCTAGAAAGCGATAATAGGAGGGAGTGGTGCCTACTACTCCCAAACTTTCGTCTACTATTAGGAGTTTAGCACTGTGTCAGTCACCATCGAGCAAGATTTAAAAGACTACCTAGTTAGATTTGAAAATAAGCTAGATAAGTTAGGAGAAGACCTTAATCAGAAAATAGACAAACTTGATTCCAAAACAGACGGCGTTGCCAAAGAAGTTAACTCCAAAATAGATGACGTTGCCAAAGAAGTTAACTCCAAAATAGACAATGTTGCCAAAGAAGTTAACTCCAAAATAGACAATGTTGCCAAAGAAGTTACCGATCTAAAAGTGTCAGTGGCAAGGCTAGAAGAAAAAACAGACGGACTGAGTAAGCGATTAGAAACAACCGAGTTTGTCAACCGTGGAATTTTTGTTAGTCTCATTATTGCCATTCTGGGCGGTTTTGCTAAGCTATTCGGTTTGATCGGCAATCCTTAACTTTAAGCAGCAGCACTTTCAAAACTAGCGATCGCTTAGCAAGATTTATTAGGCTTCATGCTTTGATTTTGGGAAGGAGAAAAGAAGAATTCTTTCAACTATTTTCTTCGTCAATCACGGCATTGCGATCTAACAACAGTAAATTGCGTAATTGTTCGGTATCTAATTCTGTTAGCCATTGTTCGCCAGTATCGACAGTTAATTCTGCTAACTGTTTCTTACTTTCAATTATGTCATTAATTCGTTCTTCTAGCGTTCCAGTACTGATAAATTTATGAACTTGAACGTTTCGTTTTTGTCCGATGCGAAAAGCGCGATCGGTGGCCTGATTTTCTACGGCGGGATTCCACCAGCGATCGACATGAAACACGTGATTTGCTCTGGTTAAATTTAACCCAGTACCGCCTGCTTTAAGGGATAAGATAAAAATAGGAGGTCCATTAGGATCGTTTTGGAAACGGTCTATCATTTCCTGTCTTTGTTGACTGCGAGTTCCACCATATAAGAATAAAACTTCGCGTCTTAATTTATTTTCTAAGTAAGGTTGGAGAAGTTTGCCCCACTCAGAAAACTGAGTAAAGATTAGAGCGCGATCGCCTTCTTCTAATAACTCTTCTAACATCTCCTCTAGTCGTAATAATTTCCCCGAACGTTTGCTCGTTTTAATACTTTTTTCCTTTAAAAAGTGGGCAGGATGATTGCAGATTTGCTTTAGTTTAACCAGTAAAGTAAGAATTAGTCCTCGCCGTTGAATCCCTGTAGATTCTTCAATGTCAGAAAGCGATTCTTCTACTAATCTTTGATATAGTTCTGCCTGTTCTACTGATAACCCACAAAAGACGTTCATCTCCTGTTTTTCTGGCAAATCTTGAATGATTTCTTTGTCAGTTTTCAGGCGACGAAGGATAAAAGGACGAACAAGCGATCGCAATGTTTGTAAAGACTCTCTATCGCTATATCTTTCAATCGGAATAGCAAACCGTCGTTGGAAAAATTGTTGCGTTCCTAAAAATCCTGGATTGAGAAAATCTAAAATCGACCACAATTCTAATAAATGATTTTCTACGGGAGTTCCTGTCAAAGCAACGCGAAATCCTGATTTCAATTTACGTACTGTTTGGGACTGTTTTGCCTGTGGATTTTTAATATTCTGTGCTTCATCGAGAACTACTCCTTGCCATTCTACTGCTTCAAAAGTTGCCGCATCTCGATAGATCAAAGGATAGCTAGTAATGACTAAATTTTTATTCTTAACTTCCCTAACAAAGGTTTTTCCTTTACTGCGTTTATCGCCATGATGAATTAATGTCGATAGTGTGGGAGAAAATTTTTTAACTTCTCTTTCCCAGTTGTTGAGTACAGAAGTTGGACAAACAACAAGTATCGGTTTTGCTAATAAATCTTGTTCTTTTAAATTCAAGACAAAAGCAAGTAGCTGAGGCGTTTTTCCTAATCCCATATCGTCTGCCAAACAAGCACCCAAACCCCATTTTTCTAAGAAAGCTAACCAACCCACGCCCCTCGCTTGATAGGGTCGCAATTCTCCTCTAAACCCTTCTGGTTTTTCTATCGGTTCGATCGCTTGCTTATTAGTAAAATTATCAATTAATTCTTTTAAAGCGCCGGAAACTTCAAAATTAACAATTGGAAGTTTTGCTAGAATTTTTGTTTCTCCACTACTAAGGCGCAATGCATCTTCAACCGTTAAATTAATCGGTTCGTTAGATTGCGTTAAAATTGCTTGTGCGGCGCGAACATCGGCGGGTTGTAGAGCAATCCATTCTCCATGAACTTTTACTAACGGCGATTTTTGAGCTAATAATTGCTCGAATTCTTGTTTAGAAATTGCGCGATCGCCAATCGCAATTTTTAAGTCATATTTGAGTAAACTTTTTAAGTTGAGACGTTCTCCTTTTTTAGGAGTGACTTCTGCGTGAAGTTTTATTCCCAATCGTTTTTCTTCCGCTCCTGAAGCTAATCCAGGTGGTAATTTTACGCCCAGTCCGCTATCCTGTAATTGCCAAGCGATCGATTTAATAAATTCATAAACTTGAATCGAATTTAATTCGCATTGTCTGGGTTGTTTTTCTTGTAAACTATCTTCAATAGGTGAATAAAGACGAGAGGCTAATCCTAATCCTTTGAGTAACGTTTCTTGTGGCTGTTCGATCGTTCGACCTTCAAAATTTAAGCGATCGACAGGATTTTGCCAAATGGTTTGTGCGTCAATTAAAAAGTCTGGATCGTCTAAGGCTTGTAAATAATATTTCAAGTGCCAAATCAATTCTTTTCCATTATTATAATCTTGTGTTGGTGGTTGTAGATAAAAGCAAACGTGAAATCGATCTTGACCTAATTGTTGGTTACTAGGTGTGGCTAAATACTCTTGAACGGGTAAGCTCCAATTATATAGGGCAGTTGCTACCCGTTTTACTTCTTTTTCTGTTGTGGTAAAATTAGCCGAAACTTGAGTTAATCCTTTTAACCAAGGTTGAACGAGTGGGGCTTTAGGTAAATTAGAGATAGGGGTTAACCAAGCACGCAATTGAGCGTCTAGTATTTCTCTTAAAAATCCCAATAATAATTCCTGTTCTTTTGAGGCATTTATTAATTCTTCTCGCTCGCTTTGGGGATCGGAAGTATAAGCATAACAAGCAACCGGCATGAGTTGAATAAATTTTGCAAAACGCGAGCGATCGACGCTGCTGTCGAGTAAAGGGTACCATCGACCATAAAATTGTTCGGATTCTTGTCGAGAAATACCTGGCAAAAATTTTCCTCTAGCTAATAAATCTAAACTCCAGCGATAGATATGAGTCCAAAAGCGTAAATCTCCTCCTAAATATGAATTTTCTGCTTGTAAAGAACCTAACGGTAGCGATTTTAAAATTTGAATAGTTTCAGACGCATTGAGTCGAAATCCCTTAACTTCCCAATTCTGCAAAACTAGAGATTTCTTTTCTATGGTTTGAGTAGAAAATTGCTCGGATAAAATTGGAATGATTCGTTTTTTTCTAGTTTGATTTTGACTGGGTAAAGTAATAATTTCCGATTGCCATTTACCCTCGGATAGAGAATCGATTTTTAGATTTTGCAGAAGATTCTGAGAGTACAAAAAAGACAGTAATTCTTGTTGGTTTAGATTAAATGGATGTAGGGTAACTGACTCGGAATTAGAATCGCTGTCTAACTTTCTCCAGGTTTCACCCCAAAGGAAAAAATAGCTATTCGCTGGTTTGACAATCCAACTTCCATGTAGAGTAGACATATTATTAGTTATCGGTTGTAACTCTTTTTTCGTATCTTACAGGTTGTCTAAAAAGTATAGAATGTCACGTTGAGCGTCGCGATCGCGAAGCGAAACATCTCATAGCACTTTTCAGTTAGATGAGAGACAAAATTTATCGATTGGGGGAAAAGGGAAAAGGAAAAAAATCCTGTATTCTACTGACTCGAAAATCCATCTAGCATACCAACTCCAAACATAGATTCTTGGTTACGTTCTCCTGCACTGAAAATGACAAAATGAACTTTTTAGATGTCCTCTTAAATACATTCTGCCTGAGAATGTACTTTTCCCTTTTGAAAAATTTATTTAACCACTCGCAATTGTCCTGTCTGAATGCGCTTAAAGATTTCTTGGATGCCAGCTTGCTCGGAAGGACTGAGGGAAACATTTTGCAACATCGCTGCTAGAAATCGATCTTCTTGCAAGCTATTAATTTGACCGGAGTTGAGGACGCGGTTAATTATATCGATTAAAGCGGGAGTGTCGCTATGACACTTTTGAGCTTGCAAGAAAAAATCGACAGTTTTTGCCTTTAGCCACTGTTTTTCTACGGCTAGCTCGCCAAATCGCAGTCGAGGATATCTCCGCTTTTGCTCGACAACAATGGCATTAACCCGATCTTCATCCAACAAGGCAGCTTTTCTAAAATAGTACCCGATCGGATGCTGCCATTTTTGCGTCACTAACGCGCTCCAGTAGTCGGCAAAGAAGTCAGCTGTCTGTGCTTTAATCCATCCGCGCAACGCTAGAATTTCCCCAATTCGCAGCTCTTCATATTCTAGGCGATCGCGCAGCGCAACTTCTATCTGGGCAGTCGAAATGAGTGCGGCTCTTCGCAATACTAGACCTAGTGGCTTAGTGGGGGGAAATTGAGGCTCGGATTGTTTCACTCGGGGGAAAGGTTCGATTAGGGAAATCTATGCGTCAGTACTCTAGATCGTGGCACAAGAGGCGGTCTAGTGACAACTGCGAGATTGATAATTGGTAACAATTTCAACTGTTAATTGGTAACGGGTAACTGGTAATCGATCGCCGATTTAGTCAGTGCCAAAACTTCTTGCCTTGCCCAGCGATCGGCTTCTAGAATATCTTCTAACGTTGGCGTTGCCTTATTGTGGGTGCTAAAGCGATCGCAGACGGCTTCGATCGTCCGAGGAATCTCCAAAAATTTAATTTTCTTCTCTAAAAACAAAGCTACTGCTTGCTCGTTTGCCGCGTTGAGTACCGCAGGCATCGCTCCTCCTGCCTTGCCAGCCGCATACGCCAACTGCATGCAAGGATATTTCTGATGGTCGGGTTCTCGGAAGGTTAAACTGCCAGCTTTGACTAAATCTAGGGTTTCCCAATCAGTATAAATGCGATCGGGCCAAGAAAGGGCGTACAGTAGAGGCAGGCGCATATCGGGCCAGCCCAACTGTGCCAAGACCGACGTGTCTTGCAACTCGATCAGCGAGTGGACAATGCTTTGGGGATGAATAACGATATCGATATTATCATAATCGATCCCAAACAGGAAATGAGCTTCTATGACTTCAAGCCCCTTATTCATCAAGGTAGCAGAGTCTATGGTAATTTTCTTTCCCATTGACCAATTTGGATGTTTGAGGGCATCTTGTACTGTCACCGAGGCTAATTTTTCCACGGGATAATCCCGAAACGCTCCGCCAGAAGCTGTCAAAATAATGCGTCGCAACCCCCCTTTGGGAACCCCTTCCAGGCATTGAAAAATCGCAGAATGTTCTGAATCGGCTGGAAGTAACTTAATGCCGTATTTTTCTACCAAAGGCAGTACTACCGGACCTCCAGCAATCAGAGTTTCTTTATTGGCAAGCGCGATATCTTTTCCAGCTTCAATAGCGGCGATAGTCGGTAACAATCCAGCACAGCCGACAATTCCCGTCACTACGCTTTCTGAGTCGCCATAACGGGCAACCTCGACAACTCCCTCTTCTCCTGCCAAGAGAATGGGAGAGTAGTCCAGTGAAGCAACAGCATTTTTGAGAGCAGAAAATTTAGTTTTATCGCGAACTGCAACGATTTCCGGTCGAAATTGTCGAATTTGCTCCGAGAGCATCTCGATGTTGCTGCCAGCGGCTAACCCCACGATCTGAAATTGGTTGGGGTATTGCGCCGCAATATCTAGGGTTTGAGTGCCAATAGATCCAGTTGAGCCTAGAACGGTGATTTTTTTCACGATTATTAAATAAATCTTTATTAAAGCAGGGGCTAGATATCACTATAAATTCTCACAACTCATCTGAGAAGACTGGAAGGCTGTTTGTAAAGAAAACATAATTGGCTAAGGCAAGGAGCGCACCAACTGTCCGGGGACGAGGCGATGGGTGCCGCTGAGAATAACGCGATCGCCACTTTGGAGAGTGCCGCGCACCAGGACGCGATCGCTTTCTGTATGTAAGACTTCCACATCTCTTTGTTCGACGAGAAATGCATTCCCGTCTTCCGATTTGACTGGTTCGCTCAAGACGTAGCAAGACCACAATCCGCGCGTCCCTTTGACTAAGGCGGTGATGGGCAGCCAGTATCCAGAGTCGCGAACGATCTCGTCTAACTTTAGTCTAGCTATTTGTCCCGGCGAAACTTCTGTTCCTATCGATTCATCTAAAGTCAGAACTACCGTTAAAGTCCGAGTACTAGCGTCAAGTTCCGGTAAAATTGACGAGACTTTTGCCTGATAGTTTTTTTGTCCGATTTGTAGCTGTTGGTGGCTGCCTGGGGAAATTCGGGCGGCGACGGTTGCGGGAACGCCGATGCGGACTTCTGGCGCTTTATTTTCTACTAAGCGCAGCACTGCCTGTCCGGCAGAGACGACGGTTCCTTCGTCCGCCAGTCGGCGAGAGACTGTAGCACTAAAAGGAGCTTTGAGAATGTTTTTTTGCAACTGAAGTTGAATTCTGGCAATGATGGCATCATATTGTTGGATTAGAGATTGTTGGGCTTCAATCCGTTCGGGGCGCGTCCCAGCCAACAACTCATCTAGCTGGCTTTGCGCTCGCTCTCGGCGGGCTTGCAGGACGGCTTGCTCGTTAAGCGCCTCGTCGCGTTGCTCGCGGGAAATCGCTCCTTCTGTGTAAAGCATTTCTCGCCGCTGACTTTTTTGGCGGGCAAGTTCTAGTTGTTGGCTCAAATCCCGCACCAATGCCCGTGCGGCAGCAATGATTTCGGGGCGGGAACCCGCTTGCATTTCTTTGAGCTGAGCGACAGCTTGGGCACGCCGGGCAAGTAATTCGCGACGGGAGGTTTCTAACCGTTGAGAATCTAGATAAGCCAGAGGGGTTCCAGCCTTGACGTGAGATCCTTCATCGACGACGATGCGAGTTAGCTGCCCCGACAGCTCGAATCCCAGTTCGCTAGTACGGCGAGCTGTAACCGTGCCCGTATAAAAGCGCGATTCTCGATAGGAATTGACTGGCTCGACAGCGATCGCTTTAACGGGGAGTATGCTGCTCGAACGAGGTTGCTTGGGTTCCGGAGCGCGAGCCTCGCGATTTCTCGGAAAAATTGAAGAACCTAGCATCAATAGGATAGCCACGCATCCCAATAAGGCAAATGCGTTAATTTTCTGGTTTTTAGTTAATTTTTCAACTCTAAAAGCCTCCCAAATGTTTTTTCTCTGGTTGAGTGTATGGTGGTTATCGGAGCTTTCTCGCTTGCTGTTTGGAAGAGGGGACGTTGGTTCTGGAATGAATTCTTGATACGATGGAGGATTTAACAATTCAACCGCCGTACCGCCCCGAACGTCGCGCCCCTCAACTTCCAACAACATTTCTGGAGCTGATTTTTGGGGTTGGTGCAGTAACGCTGACTCTGGGAGCGATCGCGCCGCTACTTCTGTTGCAATCGGTACTTGGGTGACAATTTTTTTGAGCAGCCTCGGATCGATCTGGTTATGTCCGCGATCGACAAAACGAATGGTATGGGCTAACTCTGCTGCCTGAGTATTTTTAAGTAAATAGCCCTGTGCCCCTGCTTGCAGGGACTGAACTAAATACGCTTCATCCTCGAAAGCGCTGAGGACGAGAACTTTGGTACGGGGAAAGCGCTCAGAGATAATCTGCGTTGCCGTGATGCCATTCATTTTTGGCATCTCGATATCCATGAGAACAATATCGGGTTCTAGCTTTTCTACCTGCGCGATCGCAGTTTCTCCGTTGTCAGCGCGTCCCACGACTTGAAAATCTTCCTCAGCCTCCAGCCAAGTTTGCAACACTTCGCACAGGAGAGCCTGGTCGTCTACCAGTAAAATCCGTGTCATGCACTCAACCCAAGTAACTACGTAACTACGCTACTACAGCATCGGCTGGAGCGGGAGTAGGAGCTGGAGCCGGAGTGCCGCTGGGATTGAGGAAGTTAGCAAAATCATCTCTAACCGCATTACCTAAAACTCCAGAGACACTGTTGGTCGCACTGGCATCGAAGAGGCTGACAAGCCCAGCTTCAACTCGCCGTGGATCTACCGTACCACCGCCGGGAACCCCTTCACTGGGATTAATGCGATTGTCGCCAGCGGGAAGTTGCTCGCTAGGAGCGATCTGGGGAGCCTGGATGGGCGCTGTACCCGACTCGTCGCCAGCGATTCTCTCCCTTGCAGAGCCAGTCACCCTTTGCAATCTTCCTCGCCTAGCGTCAAGCTGAACGAACCAGGCATCTACCGCTTCAGTATTGGTTCTCCCCAAAGGACCATCGGTAAAACCAGTCACATTTACTCTTCCGGTACTGTTGTCTACACTAACACCTGTCGCGTAGTCGGTTCCTGCGCTTCCGAACTGTTGAATCCACTGGTTGTTGCCTGCCGTGTCGAACCTCGCCACCCAGGCATCATTTTCCCCTCTATTTCTGCCGCGTCCGCTAATCCTATCGTTCGTATATCCGGATATATAGATAGCATCTTGTGCGCTAATGTCCATGTCAGCTAAATAGGAGCCATCATCGCCTGGAGTGCCAAACTGTCGGATCCACGTCGGAGTGCCATCTGCTGGGTTAAATCTGGCAAGCCAGATATCGTAAGCAGGATTGGCTTGGCTACCCGCCTGAAAATTGCCTGTCGTCCATCCAGTCGCGTAGACATTGCCTTGGCTGTCAACGTCAACTCCCCAAGGAAATTCAAGACCTTGATCTTGACTTCCCAATTGTTGAAGCCACTGCACCTGACCGTTGGGATCGAGCTTCGCCAAAAAAACATCGTACTTTGACAGATTTCGAGAGGGATCTGCTTCTCGAACTAAACCCTGAGTCCACCCTACCACGTAGGCATTGCCATTCGCATCGGCGGCAACGTCATAGGCTTCGTCAAAAAAGGGAGATATGTCAAAAGGAAAAGTCGCTCCTGGCGCTCTAACCGCTGGGTTAAACCACTGCTGGTTGCCATTGGTATCGAATCTAGCCACCCAAGTATCATCCTGAACGGCAAATTGTAAGATGTCTTGTCGGTCGTTGTTTTTGATTCCCAATCCCACCGCAGTGACATTTCCCTGTGCGTCTACATCGAGGGCATTTGCACCATTCGCAAAACCGCTAGTTAGATTAGCGCCAAACTGCCGACCCCACAACAGATTGCCATTGGGATCGTACTTGGCTATCCAAGCATCCTGAGACGATTGCAGCGGACCAAACAGATTGCCCTGTGTCGATCCCGCCAGATAGATGTTTCCGGCACTGTCCGTAGCGACATCCAAGACCGCTTCACTCTCGGAAGTTCCGAACTGTCGAATGAATGTCTGGTTACCATTTCTGTCGTACTTGGCTACCCAGAAATCCGATGCACCCACGGGACTGGTTCCACTTTGAATAGTCCCAGTGGTCGTTCCGGTGACGTAGACATTGCCCGCAGGATCGGTAGCCGTATCGAGCCCAAGATCGACGCCAGGACCCCCTAATTGCTCGGCTCTCCTTTGCGCTGGTTTTTTGGGCGGTTGGTTGCCCACGTACTGAAAATAGTTTGCTGTCAGACTTAAATCGACTTCAGGTTTTGAGAGTACGAAGCCGACGAGGTCGGGCACTCCCTGTCTGAGCGAAAAGATCGCCTCGCCAGCAAATGGTTGTTGGATTCCCTCGATCTGCAATCCTTCCAGTTCTAACAAGACATAATCTTGCGCAGAGCCGTTTAGCTGTATCCTGTCCTGAGAGGGATCGAAATCGTATATGAATGCGAACTCATTAGTTCCGAACAGATTCGTAGTAGTTAGGGTATTCGGGTCGCCTAAATAGTAAGCTCCGGTGCTATCTCCGAGAATGTGTCTGTCTCGTCCTACTGAGGGAATATTCCTTTCTAAAATGAGAAAGGGATTCCCCCCTTGCCCGGTATTCTGGATATTAATAATAATTTCAAACTCTGCTGGAGAGTTGTCAAATAGGTCTCCGAAAAGTAAATCTATATTTTGGGATGGAGGAGTTGAGTTGCGCGAAAAGGCATATATGGTATCGTTGCCACGGCGACCGAAAGTTGCTTCCAACCTCTCATCGGGTTCTGCGAAAGCTAAGTCGCTGACAGGCGTGAATAATGAGACAAGTAAGTTTAATTCTTCATCCATCTTATTTAAGTCCTCTTAATTTAATAATTTGGTTTTTTCGAGACTTAAGATTCGGATTGGTTACTACTTTACCGCTGACTCGCGTAAAGGAAAAGTCAAATCGCTGAAATCGTATGCTGCTGGAGCTTCGATCGTTTGAGTCAATTGGTTGGTTATGGGTTGGTTATGAGACTGACAAAAAAGATTTAAGACCTATAATTTTTTCTACAGGAAATATTTAGAAGTCTAGCCCTATAAAGGTAATAAAAAAGATTAGAGCGACAACGGGATTATGCCGCAAGCGAATCATTTTATAATCCTCTCAAACCTTTATCTATTCAGGTCTTTTCTTCTGTACCTATGGAGCATTGTTCTTGAAGGGCAAATATCTTAGAGCTATAGTACCCAAGCTGCTTAAGCGCTTCGAGCGAATCTTTGAGTAGCAGAAATTCTAACCCTCGCCATCGATCGAGCACGCTTAGATAGCAACAGATTCGCTCGTACCAACTCAGTGGAGCCTCCCAGACAGAACTCAAACACTCGTGCGCTATTCGCCAATGTGGAAATAATATCTGTCCCTCATTGGCTGGATCGAACCAGACGGTGTAGGCATGATGATCGGGAAGCCTATCAGTTGGTTGTTTGGAGTTTCCACTCGCATAAATCAATAAATCGGGAGTAAACTGACTCATTGATTGTTGGGCGTGTTTTCTGTAAGAAAATAGGTATTCGGGGATTTCATAAAAGCAACCGAGCAGAGCAAGTTTTAATAACAGAATTTCATCTGCATAGGAGTAATTGCCCATCAGTGGTCTCATTTTGAGAGCACTGGTGCGTATTAGCCCAAAAATTTGAATGTTTAAATGCCGACCGAGCAGCGAATGAAAACGCTCCTGCGGATTCGGCGAATTGGTGTTGAGATTGGCGTGGTAATTTTGCAAAACTTGCCCATCTTTGTCAATGATTTTTGTGTAGGAGTGGCACAAGACCACGTTAGGGTTCTGTTCGAGTATCTCAACGCACTTGAGCAGAAAATCGGGAGCCAGTACGTCATCATGGGCAGCCCACTTAAAGTATTTGCTCGATGACAATTCAAAAACGCGATTGAAGTTCCATGCCGCACCGAGATTCTTTTCGCTGCGGTAGTAGCGGATGCGGGAGTCTTTGGCTACGTAGTCCAGGCAAATCTCTTCAGTTGCGTCGGTTGAGGCATTGTCTGAGATAATTAGCTCGAAATCTTCAAACGTCTGCGCCAAAATTGAATCCAAAGCCTCGGCGATAAATCGTGCGCCATTGTATACTGGCAATCCAATGCTCAATGTAGGGTTATTATTTTTCATTTGCCTCCTTTATCTTTTCTCTTTTACCGTTAAATTTTGGCTCCTAGATCTCCTATAGTTTGCTCGCTGCTGGCTATTAATAAATCAGACAATTATTTCAAAACATTAGTTTATTTATTTGTTGGCAGTGATTTTTAACGATCGAATTCTTTCAAATAACTAGCAATTGCCTCGATTAAGTTTTGAATATCATCTAAGCTATGATGCACAGTAACAGTAAAACGGATGCCAGTTCTTTCTGGTGGAACGGCGGGGAAAGTAGCAACATTGAAGTAGTAACCATCTCTTCGTAAATTTTCTGCCAAAAACCTAGTTTTATCGCGTTTCCCAACCCTAACAAAAAAGATAGGAGCTATTAATTCTTCGATAGGCACGTTATATTTTTTCAATAGCTCGTTACAATATTTAATTCTCGTCAGTAAATCGGATTGAAGCGTTCTTATCTCATCCGATAAATGAACCTTCGCGGATGCAATACATGCTCCCAGTAAGGGAGGCTGCATGGGTCCTGTAAATATAAGTGGTTCTCCACAGGTTCTAACCCGTTGACTCCATTTCTTTTCTGGAAACACTAATGCGCCTCCCGCCGCACCAAACGATTTATTTAGAGACGTAGCAATTACCATCTTGCTATGTAATTTAATCGTATCTAGCATATATCCACGCCCAGATATTCCCTTCCAACTCATGCCATGAGCATCATCTACATACACATATAACCGTTCGTAATCGTTCAGCATATCTTCTAAAGTCTTTAATGGCCCTATATCGCCATGCATGGAATATATGCTGTCAATCATGTACCAAATACGAGAAGCCCTATTTCGCAGTTCTTTAATTTTCTGTTCTAGAATATCCAGACGATTATGGGGAATTTCGATCGCTTCGACACCATTTTCCAAGGATTTTAGTAAGTTTACAGCCATGCGCACAGTATTATGAACGTGGCGATCGAGGACGATAACATCCTTACTCTCAATCGTTACAGGAATTACTGACATATGTGCAAGTGTTGTAGAAGGCAGAACAATTACGCAGTCGGCAGAAACATTAAAAATTTGAGCCAACAAAGCTTCCAGTTCAGAATGTTGACCGCTAGCTACATAAGCACGAGAAGAAGAAAATTGAGTGCCATATCTTAAGGCACCTTCGATCGCACCATCAATCAAGCGTCTGTCAGTTTCCAATCCCAGATAACTACCAGAACCAAAGTTAATCAAATCCTGTCCGTGGATTTTTATCGTCCTGCCATTCAATTCGTCATCTTCTACAGATAAATAACAATATCCTTTTTGGATTCCTTCTGTCATATATTTCTCTACAATATTCAGATATTTATAACGTTTAATATGTGACATTTTTTTGATTCCTTTGTTTGGTTTATTTTGGATTTAGTTTTTAAAAATATGATTGGCATTTGTTTGTCGCTCCGTGCAAAATTTTTTATTCAATCTATTTAGTTATTTAGGAACAAGTTTTCTTTGCTGCACGGCTTCTAAGTTAGCTTGATAATCCGAAAATTCTGTTCCCATTAACTTATCCCACCAAGTAAAAATCAAGGCATAATTCCCATTAAATCTCTCATGGTGCATATTGTGGTGAGTGCAGGGAGTTTTCCAATTAGTCAACCAAGATTTGGTAAACCATCGAGGATAAATTTCATAACCCAGATGAATTACGATCCCATTGAGCAATGTTAACAGCGCCCAAATACCTACAGCCAAATCATGTACGGGAATAATAGACAGAGTTATCATCTGACCTAAAAATAAGATGGCAGCTTCCAAAGGATGAAAAGAATAGGTCGTAAAAGGATTGGGATCGACACTGTAATGATGAATTTTATGAACGCAATGAAAAAGTTTGGGATGGTGTAGAAAACGATGCGCCCAGTAGAAATAAGTATCCTCAAAAACTAACATCAAAAACACGCTCAAGACAAAGTATCCCCAACCATAATCGCTGATATTGGTATAAGCATTGTCATAAAACAGACCATAGCGACTATGAAAAACTAATCGGTCTAAAATCCAACCAATTGTGCCAATAACTACTAAAGTCGAGAAACTATATCCAATTTCTCTAAAAATTACTTTGGCTTTTGTTCTTTGCCTGGGCTGAATACGGAAATGCGCAAGTCGCTGTTCGAGTATCACCCAAAAAAGTAGAAAACTAAGAATTGTATATCGGAAATAAGCCGTACCAGTATGAACTAAAGTATCGAAAATACTACTTAATAATCCATCAACTTCCATAAATATACTCTAAACTTTACCTGTTTATGGTAGGTATGAATAATACCATTTTGGATGAAAGGATTTTGCGCTGCTCGAACAAAGTTTTGCGCGGCGGTTTTGAATTTTGAAAGATACTTCTAATGGGCGTTTTAGAGATCTATCTGTCGCCAACATTTTTTAAACCGATATAACTATGGAGAGATAGCTACTATCTTAACTGACTTTTAACCAGTTGCCAAGAATTTTCAATTAAAAAAAGAAGAGCTTAATTAGTAAATTTTTGTTCTTTTTAGAGCTAATAAAAAACACTATTATTTATCAACTATTATTCCAATAATTGATAGATAATAGATGCGATAAACTCAAAAAAATTCGATCTAAGTAGCTAGAGAATAAATTCTCTGTCTAAGAGGCTAAAGTCCGTCTTATAGAACTCGATATTTGGGTTCCAAGAAGATTTCTTGGTGCGATCGAGTCACCTTGATTGAATATTTATTTACCTTCCCGTTAGTAGCGATAGCCTTATATATAGAATCCGCTGACTAATTGCGAATTGCACGCGGGAGTGAGTGAAGTTCCTCCGAGCAGCGATGTTAATTGCGAATTGTCAATTGCAAATTGCGAATTGGTATGAAGTCTCGTTCCTGTCCGTGGCGTTGTAGGTGCCAATTCCAAGCATGAAGTATCATGTCTTTGAGATCTGGATATTGAGGCTGCCAGCCCAAGATTTTTCGAGCTTTGTCGCTGCTGCCAACGAGAACGGGCGGATCTCCAGGACGGCGAGGACATTCGATCGCCTTGATGGGTCGTCCGGTTACCTGTTTGGCTGTCTCAATGACTTCTCTGACCGAGAAGCCGCTGCCATTGCCCAGGTTGAAGGTTTCACGATCGCCTCCGTCGAGCAAATGCTCTAATCCCAATACGTGAGCTTGAGCCAAATCAACAACGTGGATATAATCTCGAATGCAGGTTCCATCTGAGGTTGGATAATCGGTGCCAAAAATAGAAATCGATTCTCGTTTGCCCAATGCTGCCTGCAACACGAGGGGAATCAGGTGAGTTTCGGGGGTATGGTCTTCACCCAGCCGTCCTGTCGGGTCTGCCCCAGCCGCATTAAAATAGCGAAAGATAACTGACTGTAAGCCGTAAGCCCGGTTAAAATCGGCTAATATGTGCTCCACTGTCAGTTTGCTGATTCCATAGGGATTGATGGGATGTTGGGGATGATCTTCAGGAATCGGAACCGACTTAGGTATGCCATAGGTGGCGCAGGTAGAAGAGAAGACAATTTTTTTGACGGAGGCTGCTACCATAGCTTCTAGTAGGGTCAGGGTGCCGACAACGTTGTTGCGGTAATACTTGGCTGGAGAAGAGACTGACTCGCCGACGTAGGCATAGGCAGCAAAATGCATGACCGCAGCGATCGAGTGAGTACTAAACAGACGATCGAGTAAAGCGCGATCGCCAATGTCGCCGACAATCAGTTTGGCTCCCAAAACGTTGTCTACGAGGTCTCGATGTCCGTAGATCAGGTTGTCGAGGATAACGACCTCGTATCCCGCAGCTTGTAAGGACTGCACGGCATGAGAGCCGATATATCCCGCTCCCCCAGTTACCAAAATAGTTGGCTTAGTTTGAGACATAGTTGCTTGCTCCTTGTTTTGGTTGCGTTGCGAAAATGATTGGATAATGGAAACTCCGGTTAGGAAAAGTTAAGCCGCTCAAAAGTGCGATCGCCTCTTATAAGTCGACGGAATAAACGCCAGAATCAACAATGCCCCAGCTAGCAGGGCAATACTGGCGACGAGAACAGTTGCATGTAGACCCGACACGAAAGCATTGCCAATCGCTCGATGCCATGCATCGGGCGAAATGCTGCCTGGGAGGTCATTGGGAACTTTAGCTCCACCGTGCAAAGCATCGGCGATCAGTCGGTCTTGGACGTTGGCGGGTAGGTTCCAAGCAGAGAGCGATCGCTTCAGGTTTGAGGCTAGCCGTTGCGTGAGAATTGTTCCCTGTATGGCTATTCCAAAGACATTACCGAGACGGTTACTGACGTTGAGTACCGCTGAGGCAATTCCCGCTTTACTAGAGGGTATAGCGCTCATCGCTGCCGCTATCAGGGGCGAGAGTGCCAAGCCACCCCCGAAGCCAGAGAGAACGAGGCTCCCCAATATAGCTCCATACTCGGTGTCGGCACTCATGCGGGTAAATGAAAACGTCGCCACGCTCGCCATCGCCAATCCTGTCGCGATCGCAAAGCGCCACCCCAACCGCGCCGCCAACCATCCAGAAACGATCGATGCGATGACAAAAGCCCCATTCATCGGCAGGAAGCGAACCCCTGCCGCCGCCGCCGAGTATCCCTGCACCTGCTGTAAGAACAGGCTGAAAATAAACAGTAAACTGACGAAAGTGAAGAATATGAAAACAGAGACGACATTGACGACAGCAAAAGTTGAGTTGTTAAATAAATGTAGTGGTAACATCGGACGGCTGCTGCGAGACTCAATGATTAAAAAAGCCAGAAAGCTGAGTCCGGCAACTGCCAGCAGACCGAGCGCGAGGGGCGATTGCCAAATTCCAGCATTCCCCTCGGTAAGGGCGTAGGTGAGCGAAGCCAGCAAGATTACACTAAGCGCGACACCGGGCACATCGATACACTGCTGCTGCAGATTCCCAACTTCCTTGACAAAGCAGAAGGTCAGCCAAAAAGCGATCGCGCCTAGCGGTAAATTAAGAAAGAACACGCTCTGCCATCCCAAAGTATCTGCAAGTAAACCGCCTACCACGGGACCTGCAACGAGAGCGAGTCCCGACACTGCAGACCAGATCCCGATCGCTTTAGCTTTCTCCTTCGGAGCGGGGAATGTATTGGCGAGAATCGAGAGAGAACCTGGGACTAATGAAGCCGCACCAATTCCCTGAAGCGTTCGCCCAGCAATCAAAATCCCCAAATTGGGCGCCATAGCGCAGATCGCAGAGGCAGTCGTAAAAATAACCAGTCCTGCTAGAAAGACCCGCTTGCGCCCATACATATCTCCTAATGTCCCACTCGGCAGCACCAGACTAGCCGCAGACAGGGTGTAGGCGTTGAGAATCCACTGCAATCCAGACACATCAGCATCCAGACTTACCTGGATCTTGGGAAGCGCTACATTCACCCCAGTATCGTCGAGATTAGCCATGAACAGTGCCAAACACATCGCCCACAGCGCGATCGCTTTAATAGGATTTCGATTCATCGCCTTCACTGTCCCAGTTCGATTGCTTCTGCCACTGTTGTCTTGTCGCTACTAGGGACAATCTTCTTTAAGAATTCGACCACTTCAAACACGGCGCGATTGTCGATAGCAGCAACATTGGCCCGATAGCGAGCCAACTTTTGGGGGTCGAGAAACTCCTCGACGGCGCGATCGATCTCTCGAAAACTACGCAGCACCAACCCCACTTCCTTGAGTTGAACCCACTTGGCGTTGTATCGCTCGTGGATGAGCGTGGCAAAATTACATTCCACAATCACTGGCAGCTTCATGGCTATTGCCTCGCTGATGCTACCCGGACCAGGTTTGCCAATGAAAAAATCCGACAGATGCATATAGTAAGGCATGTCTTGGGTAAAGCCAGTCACAAACCGCTTTTGAAGACCTGGGCTATTGCGCAGCGCCACCACGAGTTCTTCATTAAGTCCGCAAATAAAGATCAGCTGTAGTTGGTCTTGAAAACATTCCAGACGCTTGGCTATGTCGAGCATCACTTTAGAACCCTGACCCCCGAACATCACAAGTCCGGTCAGACAATCTGGAGCTAAACCCAAACGTTGTCTTTCAACTTTGCGATCGCAGTTTATCGGTTCGGAAAAACGAGGATGAATGACCATGCCCGACGTTTTGACGATGCGCTCTGGTTTTATTCCCAGAGAACAAGCTTGCTGAGCTGCTCTTTCGGTGCCGCAGATTGTATAATTGTCGGTTTCCGGTTCCATCCAAGATCCGGGTGGCAAATCCTCAAAATCGATCGGGACGGTTACATAGGGAGTGCCCGGTTTTACCTTTTCTAAACTTTCCCATGCTACTTTGTTATAAAACGCTACTATAGAAACCACCAAATCTGGCTGTCGCTCGCGCCAATATTGCTCAAAAAACTTGAGACCAAAATCGTAATTGAGTTTGATCAGTAATTTATTAAGGCGAAACATCAACGGAAAAAGCCACGTCCAGCCGCTTTTGAGCATCAGGTTGTACAAGTCATGAGAAGAAATTCCGAATAACTCATAGATATTCACTATGCTTTGTTTCTCTGCTAAGCTCGCCACTAGATCGTCCATATCGGTTACATTGAGCTGCCAAGGCAGTTGTTGCTGCTCGATGACCGAACGGATTGCATTATAGGTGGCGTAATGCCCTCCGCCACCCTGCGAGGTGAGAAACTCGATCGCAACTTTTTTTTTCATAATCGCCAAGTTTTATCTAATATTGCGGATGTAACGGTCTAGTTATTTTAATCTTTCAAGCAAATGTTCTCCGACCCGCAAAGCGTTCGCTATAATCGTGAGCGTTGGGTTCACAGCGGCACTAGACGGGAAAAAGCCACCATCAACAACGTAAAGGTTATCAACATCATGAGTGCGGCAATTGAGATCGAGTACAGACGTTTTAGGATCTTCTCCAAAACGGCAGGTACCACACTGATGCCCGACATCTTTCAAGGACATATTTGCTGTCGTCAGGTAAAGCGACAACGATCCGATATCGTTGCGTGGCTCAATAGACCTTAACACTCGAATCCAGCGCTCGATCAAACGTTTATACGCTTCGTCATTGTTATTGGTATATTCGAGATAAATTTTCTCCCCCTTGACATACACGCGATTGTTGAGGTCTGGCAAGTCTTCGGTCATGAGTAACCAACCAATCGCACGATCCGCTATTGTTTTATAGATTGCCTTGGGAACAAAAGATGGTCCATTAGCGGCAGCTCTGTCTGTAGTGATAGTACCGAGGGATTGCACGTTTCCCATTGGGTAATCAAAATCTTTATCTCCCCAATAAAAATCGTTAACGGAAAGCGTCTTGGAATAAACTATCGATTTGGGTCTTACGGTCAAAGCCACGATAAACGCAAGCTTATGCATCATGTAATTGCGTCCCACCAAGTCGGAACTATTTGCCAATCCGTTTGGATGTTTGTCATTAGCCGATCTGAGCAACAATACTGCTGAGTTGATGGCACCACAAGCAACAACAACGATATCTCCAGAAAAAATCTGACGCTCGCCTGCGATTTCTGTCTCCACGGCAGTCACTTCCCGACCCGACAGGCTAGTATGCAAGCGCAGCACTTTGGCTTCGGTCATTAAAGTCACATTGGGATAGGTTATTGCCGGACGCACGCCATTAACGTCAGCATCGGCTTTGGCATCGACCAAACATGCGAAGCCATCGCAAGTATCGCAACGAATGCAAGCACTAAAAAGACGGTTGACTTCATTGAGCTTAATACCGAGCGGTTGGTAAGCAGGATGCAAGCCTCTATCCTTCAGCGCATCGTTGATTCGTTGCATGTAAGGTTCGTGGCTAATTGCCGGAAAAGGATAGTCTTCACTGCTTGGAGGGTCGGTTGGGTCGAGACCTCGCTTACCGCGTACTTCGTAGAGTTTTTCAGCCCTATCGTAGTAGGGAGCAAAATCAGGATACTTCAGCGACCATTCTGGAGAGATCCCCCCTTTATGAAGGACTTTTTCAAAGTCTCGCTCGCGAAATCTGTATAGAGCGCTACCGTAAAATTTGGTATTGCCGCCGACATAATAGTGCGTAAACGGACGCACGGGTTTGTCGTTCTTGTCGTACCATATTTCAGAAGTTCGATAGCGATTTTTGGCATAGATTGCTTCGGAGTCCCAATTAGCTTTTTCTTTGGGAAGAAAAGTCCCTCGCTCTAGGACTAGAATTTTCTTTCCGCTGGGTGCCAAGGCATGTGCTAGAGTTCCACCACCAGCACCCGTACCAATGATGATGACATCGTAACGGTCGTTATTCATTTTCAAGTGAGTCGTGTATGGTCCAGGTAAAGGGCTTGTGTGCAATCTAGTTTTGTAAGAGGCTCTCAGCCTGCATTTGCTTTTGGGCGCAGCTTTGGTTGATCTCGACCACGCCTACCTTCTGAAAGACCGTATCTCCAAATTGTGGAGACAGTTGTGAAATTGCATATAAGATTTTGGTCGGAAGTCCTTCGAGGACGACTTCCTTCTGGTTTTGCTTAATCGATTGAAGGACTATATCTGCTACTTCCGTTGGCTGAGCGACGTGTGCTGCACTCGGCGGTGTGATATCAAGAGCACGAAACATTCCGGCATCGGTAATTCCAGGACAGACCACCGAAACCCCGACATTGGTACTTGCCAATTCCTGCCGCATTGCATCCGACCACATAATCAAACCAGCTTTACTGGCTGAGTAGATGCTGTTATATGGCGATCCTTTTTTGCCAGCCCCAGAGGAAATATTGACGATATGACCGCTATTGCGCTCTAGCATGCCCGGTAACACCAAACGGGTTAACTCCATCGCTGCCGCAAGATTGGTTGTCAGGATAGCTTGGATATCTTTTAAGGCGTACTTTTGAAAAGGTCGGAATTTTTCTATGGCAGCATTGTTAATCAAAATATCGACGGGTGCTGTATGTTTCTCGATCTGCTCGACTAAGACCGATAATTCTTCCAATTTGCAGAGATCGAAGGGGATGCCAATCCCTTTACCACCTGCGGCTTCGACCTCGGCACAGATTCGATCTAGACCTTCTTGAGAACGAGAAACGCCGACTACAGTTGCCCGCTCTTTTGCCAAAGCGCGGGCAATGAATGCGCCAATGCCACCTGAAGCCCCGGTCAAAACGACTGTTTTACCTGCTATAGTTTTCATTTCCAGTCTCCGTTCTATAGAAATTAAAGAGAGATCGCAATTCGGCTAGAATGCTTGTTCTTATACAAATTCTTTACTTCTGACTTCTGACTTCTCAAGGATTCCCTCTAGAAAATCAACCACTTCAAACACGGCTTGATTATTGAGAGCGGCGGCTTTGGCTCGGTAACGGGCAAAGTTTTCGGAGACGAGTAGTTGTGCAACAGCGCGATCGACCTCTCGAAAATCGCGGACTACGATACCAAACCCATTACTGGCGATCCACTCTGGGTTGTATCTTTCTTGAAGCATGGTGAAAGCATTGCTGACCGTAATCACGGGCAGCTTCATTGCCAGCGCCTCGCTCATACTTCCAGGACCGGGTTTGCCAATGAAGAAATCGGACAAATGCATGTAGTAGGGGATTTCACTCGTATAATTTTCGACGTACCTCAGCAAGCGGCTTTGGCTGCGGCGCAGGGTATCTGCTAGTTTTTTATCGCGTCCGCAGATGAGAATGAGTTGGAGATTCAGCGGCGATCGCTCTAGAGACTCGGCAACCTCTAGCATGGCATTGGAGCCGCGACCGCCAAACATGACTAAAGCTGTCGGCAAATCTGGATCTAAGCCCAACCGTTGTCTTTCAACTTTGCGATCGCAATTTATCGGTTCGTAAAACCGAGGGTTAATTATCACTCCCGAAGTGCGGAGAATTTGCTCTTCCCGATAACCCAATTCTTGGGCTTGTTCGACCATCCGTTCGGTGGGACAAATTAAAAACTGATCCTGTTGCTCTATCCAGAAGTGAGGGGGACAATCTGCAAAATCGATCGGAAGAGTAATGAAGGGAACATTCGGTAGGGTCGCCTGCAAGCCTTCATAAAGGATTCGGTTTATGTATGGAAACAAGGAAATTACGATATCTGGCTTGTGCTGGTACAAGTAGCTTCTCAGCCGCTTTAGCCAAGCAGAATAGTTAAGGCGAACTTTTAGCTTCAGCGAGGGAACCAGGATCGGTTCGTTAAAAATTCTGACCCAGCTTCCCCAACTTTCTTTGAGCACTAGATTGTTATATACCGTTTGCGGAAGACTCGTCCCGCCGATTTCTTTAAAAAATTCGACGACATGGAATTGCCAAGGCAATTGCCGCATCTCGATCGCTTTTTGCAGAGCATTGGCGGTGCTGTCGTGACCTCCGCCCATATCGGCTGACATCAAATAAACTTTTTTCATCTAGTTAAACCTCTCAATTAAGAGCAATAGTCGCAATATCGACATGCTTAGCTACGAAGTTTTGGCAGTTGAGCTAGCCTATAGTAAATCCGTTTTTTGTAGCCACTCCTGTGTCCGTCGCATTCCCTCTTCCAAATCGATTTTTGGCTCGTAACCTAGCTGACTTCGTGCTTTAGCGATGGAATAAGCATGGGGGCGAGTTACCCAATTTACGGATTGTGGTAAAGCATCGGGTTTTTGACCGACAACTGACTGACCAAAACAGCGCAGCCAAGCGATAAACTTGAGTACGCTCGCTGGCAAAGAAAAGGGTGTAGGTGCATTTCCTATTTCCGCCAGGCGCGTAAAATACTCTTTCCAGGACGTTTCTTGTCCGTCTGTGAGATTAAAGGCTTCTCCATAGGCTTCTTTTTCTACTGCCAGAAATATGCCCTCGATTAAATTGTCCACGTATACGTGGTTCATGACTCCTCGCCCGCCATTAGCCAATGCAAATACTCTTTCGCGCATTAATTGCAGCGGTCTAACTACCCAGGATGTGCTTCCAGGTCCGTAGACATCTCCCGGTCTAATGATGATGATGCCGAAATCTGGCGGGGCATTGAGTTTTAAGAGTTCTTTTTCGCTTTCTATTTTTGTCTGACAGTAAGGATTGTTCTCTCCACGGAGTGGTCCCTCTTCCGCGACACCCTCAGGAAAGTTAAAGCCATATACCATCACGCTTGAGAGATGAACAAAGGTGTTTGCGCCAGCATTTTTAGCGGCTTTAGCCATATTAAGGGTGCCACCAACATTGACCTCATAAAAATCCTTCGGCGAGCCACCTTCTTTAACAATGGCAGCCGCATGCAGAACGATGTCTACTCCTTGGCAAGCTTTTGCGGCAGCTACGGGATCGGTGATGCTGCCTACAATTACCTCGGCACCTAGTTTTTGTGCTGCTTGAGCTTTTTCTTGGGAACGTTGCAGTCCTCGAACTTTCATCCCCCTAGATAGAGCGATTTCGGCAGCCCGCAAGCCAATAAAGCCACCAATTCCGGTAATGAGAAGCGTTTTGTTTTCAAGATTCATGGCTCATCGTATGAATTAAAGTTCAGCTAGCACCTAGACTCTCTTTAAGGGAAGCAAAATGTTTGCCTCCCAGTTCGATTTGTCCCTGTTCCACGCCAGTTTTGATTCTGGCAACTAAATACTCCCAGTCAGAGGCGATGATATTGGTGCCATGATCTGGCTCGACCAAACCAGCTAAAGCAATGTCGCTCCCGTAGCGATCGACGAGATTGCGGATGCCTAGAAAATTGAAGACTCCTGATTCATAAGTTCCACAAGGAACCGAGGGGTTGTAAACTCCAGTACAATATTCGTTTTTCGATTCAAACCACGCGAGCGATGGATACCCGTGAAAATGAACCATGGGTGCGCCATTTTCGATTAGATCCGGTGCGTACAAAGCTGCTGCCAGAGCCATAGAGACCATGACATAAATATCGTAAGAAGGTTTGATATCGCCTGCTGCCGGATCGATTCCTTTGGGTACTTGGAGTAATAATCTGTCTTGTAAGCCAATCCTCAAAACATCAGTTTCTAGGTTGAGGTCGGTTTTCTTTGAACCCGATCGAGAACTGACAAGCCATAGGTCTGGTAGCTGCTTAAATACGTATTTTTCCCCAATCCTGGTTTTTATATATCTCCTACCGATGTCATTCTGACGCAGTTCGTCACGACTGAACCCTTCGATAGGGGACAGACTTTCCCACTCTTGCTCGGATATTTCCACCGCACCCACGTATTGCGGCGGTTCGGCGTAGGCAACAAAACCATAAGAAACGCCTGTTCTGCCATTTGCCATCCAGTCGACAATATCTCGATGGGACTTTCTTTTGACCGCATCATCAATCTTAAAACCAGAAGGGAGTAAACCCGTTGATGCCAACTCCCGACCCATTCTCACTAAATTGGTTGCATAAATCGATGCTTTCGGCTCGTATTCACCAATCTCAAATCGGCTTAGAGGCAATGGTTGAATGGGTACGTAAATTTTAGGAATTAAAGACTTACAAACGAATTCATCAACTGACTCTACAGGAAACACCGAGTCTGAAAGGTTCATATTTAAGATAGAAATTTTGGTGTCGGAAACTCCGATCGCGATTTCAGAAAATGTTTCGATTAAGGTATTTACACCAATAGGAATTTTCTGTTGATAAGGAATTTTTGGATCGATAAACTCTTGGTTGAGTTTTGTTAAAACGATCGCTTGAGTATTGGTAGGATCTTCCAGCGGTCGGGCATTCTCTTCAGCCCAACTGATAAACTGCATGATTTTAGAAGCAGATATCTGGCGATTTTTTAAAACAAAACGAGAATAGAATTTATACAGTAACTCTGCTGCAAATATCTTAACTTTTCCAAGTAAAGAAGGACGTTTTTCTACATCGATAACAGCACTAACACCCGCTTTTATTACTCTTGTTGCGATCTTTTTTTTCCAATTTATAAAAGGAATCGTAATTTCGTAGTTAAACTCTTTAGTTGCTTCTTCCCAAGATAAGATCTGAACGCCATTGTCCCGCAGCTTGCGTTCTAACTCTTGTCTAAACTTTAAAATGGTTTCTTTTTTGTATCCATCGGGCAAAGGTCTAAAGGTAACTTTTAGCTTATTTGCCATAATTTTTGGATCGATAACGGGAGGGATAAAGCCTGTAACTTTACGGCAATAACCTCCAATCAAACGACCAATTGTCTGCAAGCTAAGGTCTTGAGTTTCAGAAGTGCAAAGATCGCTAGCAGTTCCGTTATTTTGTTGCAGAAACGCCAGAATTTCTGTTTTGCGCTCGGCTAGCTTTGTGCGTATTTCTGGTGTTAGTAATCCCTTTGGAGAATTAATCTTGAGTTTGTCATTATCTGCCCATAGCTGAACGCCTTGTTGATTAAGGTCATTCAAAAGCTCGGATACGTTCATCGTTTAAAAATCTCCCTATTTTATAATCTTTTTCAGAGCGAATTTGAAGTTTAAATCTCAAAGATTTCTAACTCAGAAGCTTCTAATTCTTTGGCTAGGTGGTGGGAAAGCGACTCAATCGTGGGATAATGCACTAGCAAAAGCGGAGACAGATCGAGTCCAAGAAATTGTTTGCCAGCGCTAGCAATGCCGAGCGCTAGCACAGAATCCAGACCGTAGCTGTCGAAAGGTACTCGAACATTTACGTCATCGGGTTTGACTCCTAGCTCTTGGGCAATGCGATCGACCAGCCAAGCTTGAATATCTTCTGCTGTCAGAGACTTGGGATCGAGCGGCTGTGCTGGAGTTGTTGGCTCGATGAATCGCGACGCTTCGGTCTGCTGCTGGTATTGCTTGGCTAATAATCTAAGCAGCTTGGGCAGCAAATTCAACTCCTCTTTTGAAAGTTCTCCGGTCATTTCTAACTGTCTGATTAACTGTTCGCTCTCTGCCTGAGCGAGAAGGTTAGCCATCGAGTGCTGACCGTTATTTTGGTTTCCGTGCCCATTGTTATTCGGTTCAAACCAGTAGCGCTTTCGCTGCCAGGGATAGGTTGGCAGTTGTATCGATTGACGCGAGTAGTCGCGCTCAAAACCCAACCAGTCTACTTTGGCTCCACGCACATATAAAGTCCCCAAACTCTCAAGGAGCTGTTGCCAATCGTCTTTGCCTGGATTTAGGCTAGATAGACAAACTTTTCCTGTTTTTTGGGCAAGCATTGGCTTTGGTGCAACTTCTACCAATATTTCGTAACCCTGTTGAGCGAGGGCATCGATGTTGATGGCATTTACGGATTGTCGCACGCGATCGCCTTTGGCATTGCCCGGAGAGCAATCGCACCAGTATTGAGGGGTAGCGATTTGGGCAGTCGCTAGTTCTCCAGTTAAAGAAACTAATGAAATTCGCAATTGGGAATAGGTTATTTCCTTAGCGATTCGCTCCAACTCTCCTGACGATGACTCCATAAGCAACTTCAAGCCATCTTCCAAACCAAATACGCCAGCGACGGTTGCAGCGACATATTCCCCTACACCGTAACCCATGACTGCGGCGGGTTTGATGCCCCAAGATTTCCATAACTGGAAGAGGGCATATTCGAGGGCAAATAAGGCAGCTTGTTCGATTTTGGCGAAGCCGCCACACGCTCCCGGAACTGCTTTCGGGAGAACGGCGGATTGGGTATTTTCTTTGACTTGAGTGGGATAAAGTACTTCTAACAAAGGCTTTTCGAGATAGGAATGCAAGATTTCGGCACACTTATCTAAAGCGGCTCGAAAAGTCGGTTGGGTTTCGTAAAGCTGACGACCCATTCCTATGTATTGGGAGCCTTGTCCGCCAAAAAGAAAGGCGATCTTGGGAGGATCGGTTACCGTCCCCTTAAATAATCCTGCTGCTCCCTGCCCAGCACTGAAGGCAGCTAGCTTGTCGCAGAGTTCGGCAGTTGAAGAAGCTAGCACGCTCAGCCGATGCTGAAAGTGAGATCGCCCGCTATTGGCACTAAAGCAGATATCTCCTATTGCTAAGTCTGGGTTGGCGGCTAAGTGCTTCTCGTACCGCTCGGCTAACTGAACGAGAGCCTCATCTGTCTTAGCCGATAAGGTTAGTAGGTGTAGGGGACGCTCTATCGACCTTGGCACTGGCTCTGCAACGGGAGCCTCCTCGAGAACTACGTGAGCATTGGTACCGCTAAAGCCGAAGGAGCTAACTCCCGCAAGCAACAGCTTTTCGCCTACAGACCAAGGCAGACAATTTGTCGGAACTTTTACTGGTAGTTCGTTCCAGGGAATGTAAGGATTGGGTTGTTTAAAGTGCAGGTGGGGGGGAATCTCTTTGTGTTGCAAGGCAAGCACTACCTTGATCAGACTTGCTATCCCCGCCGCCGCTTCTAAGTGACCGATGTTGGTTTTCACCGAACCAATGACCAGCGGTTGTTCTTGAGGGCGGTTCTTGCCAAATACTGCCCCCAAGGCTCCTACTTCAACTGGTTCGACTAGAGATGTTCCCGTGCCATTGACCTCTACATAACTGACTCGTGTCGGTTCGATGCCTGCATTCTCCAAAGCTTTACCAATTACAGCCTGCTGAGACGGTCCGCTATGGGCTACCAAGCTACTACTGCGACCATTGTGGCTGACTGCCGAGCCTCGGATCGTGGCTAAGATCCGGTCTCCGTTGGCTATGGCATCTGAGAGGCGCTTGAGGACGATGACTCCACATCCTTCTCCTCGCGTATAGCCATCGGCAGAGGCATCAAAGGTTTTACAGCGACCATCCGGCGCTAGCATTCGCGCTTTGGATAAGTTAATACTATTTTCTGGAGCTAGGAGCAAGTTTACTCCGCCTGCTAGAGCCAGACTGCACTCTTGCAAGCGCAGGCTCTGGCAAGCCAGATGAACTGCTACTAATGAGGAAGAGCAGACTGCATCGACTGCAAAGCTAGGTCCTTTGAGTCCTAAACTGTAGGATATGCGTCCAGCCGCTACACTGTGAGAGTTGCCCGTTCCGTAATAAGCATCAATGTCTGTCGGTTCTCCCGTTCCTAAGAGTACGCTGCTATAGTCGCCGCTAGAGATCCCGACAAATACCCCTGTCAAGCTGTTAAACAAGCGATCGGGTGCCTGATTGGCGTTTTCCAGAGCCTCCCAACTTACCTCTAGCAGTAAGCGCTGCTGGGGATCGAGGCTAGTAGCTTCCCGAACCGGAATGCCGAAAAACTGAGCGTCGAAGGCATCCACGCGATCGAGAAACCCTCCGTAGCGGGTAGATATTTTGCCGGGGGTATCGGGGTCTGGGTCGTAGTATTTTTCCATATCCCATCGCTGGGGGGGGACTTCTGTAATGGCATCAACCCCGTCGCGCAACAGCCGCCAGAATGCCTCTGGATTGTCGGCTCCTCCTGGAAATCGGCAACCCATGCCAATAATAGCGATTGGTTCCCTTCTGGCATACTCGATAGCATCGAGTTTGGCTTGCATGTCGTCTAAAGCCTTGAGTGCCCGCTTGATAGGAGATACAGACTTTTCTTGTTGTGAATTCCAATCCATCTCTTCAGTACCTCATGTTGTCCAATTTACTAAGCAGCAACGCTTCAGCCTCGCTGTCCGATAGATCGTCTAAGTTTGATTCGGCTACACCTTGCTCGCGATCGCTGCTTTTGTGTAACTCCACAGCAGATTCATCAAAAAAGTCCGCTCCCATTACTTCTTTAGCCAAATAATCCGTCAGTGCTTCGACTGTTGGATAGTCAAACGCTAAAGTTGTGGGAATGGAGCACCCCAAACTGGTCTGTAAATGATTCCTTAACTCCACGGACATGAGCGAATCCAGTCCCAGGTCTGACAAGCCTTGCTGTATATCTATTCGATCGGGTTCGCTCAACCTCAGAACTTTGGCAACTTGACTGCGAACATGATTTATCAATAAATTCCGGCGATCGCTGACAGGAGCGGACTCTAATTGTTGCAAGAACGCTGTTTGCTGCGTGGCTGGTTGCTCGGATGCTACCCCAAAAGACTCAAGGAATGACGACATCACGCCTTCAGGGAATCGTTGCAGAAACTTAGACCAATTAACTGGCAATACCCCCACCTGAGCAGCGCTTCCCGCGAGCAGATTTCCTAATACCTGCAATCCCTGCGCTAAAGGAATCGGCTCAATCCCCTGGGCAGCCATACGCTCGCGCTCGCGCTCTCCCAAGCTGGCTGCCATCCCCGCTTCGCCCCACGCTCCCCAGTTGATGCTCAACCCCGGCAGTCCTAAACTCCGTCGATAGTGAGCGAGCGCATCGAGAAAAGCATTCGCTGCCGCATAATTCCCTTGACCGGGCGCACCCAACAGCGAAGCTGCCGAGGAAAAACTGACAAAGAAGTCTAGTGGCAGCTCTTGTGCCAATACATGTAGATTCCAAGTTCCTTTGACCTTGGCAGCCATGACTTTAGCAAAGCGTTCCCAGTTCTGTTGCAGCAAAATGCCATCGTCGAGTACGCCAGCCGCCTGCACGATTCCTCGCAGCGGCGGCATCGAAGTCCTAATCTGTTCAAAGACTCTCACCAGCTCCCCCCACGCGGCGACATCGGCTCGCGCGACCAGAATTTTGGCTCCTGCCTGCTCCATGAGTGCGATCGCTGCTTGCGCTTTCTCGGAAGCCTCTCGGCGACTGGTTAGCACCAAGTGCCGCACTCCCCTATCTACCATCCACTGGGCGACTTTTAGCCCTAATGCCCCCAGCCCTCCTGTAATTAGATAGGTGCTATCGGCTTGTAGGGATACCGAGCGAGCCGCTGGCACTTGGCTTCTCACTAGGCGAGCTCCATAGCGCTGTCCGCCTCGAAAGGCGAGCTGGTCTTCTCCTTGAGAATCCCTAATTTCTGCCAACAGATTTATGGCTTCATCAGAAGGCGCATCTGGCGCTAAGTCGATCAGTCCTCCCCATAATTGCGGTTGCTCTAGGGCGATGACCTTACCCAATCCCCACAAACAAGACTGAGCCACTCCTGGCAGCGACGAGTCTACTGGCACCGCTCCCCGCGTCACCAACCACAAGCGCGGTACGGCTTGCTGGTAGTGCTTGGCGAGCGCTTGGACTAGGTGCAGGGCGCTGCCGCAACCGATTGCCTGGATTTGTTCTAGCTGGGGCGCGGTTAATTCTGGCGCGAATGAGTCTTCTAAACTCCACAGGTGGATAACTCCCTTCAACGGCGGCTGGCTAGTTGCCTCTATTTGTTGTAATAGCCGCTCGAAATCGGTTGGATTGGTGGGATTGAGACTCCAGGCTCCCGGTTCTTTGCCTTGATAGGTGTCTGCGGCATGAACCAGATAACAAGTTTGACCGCGCTCTTCTAGGAGATTGGCGAGGGCTTGTCCTACACCCGAGCTCTCAGCTAAAATTAGCCAGCTACCTGCTTCGGGGAAGCTGATATCTGTCTGCTGACGGGGCTGGGGCTGCCAGGAGACTTGGTAGAGCCAATTGGGTAGGGCTGCTGCCTTCTGCTGCTGTTGGTGTTGCTTGACTAGGATTTCTAGCAGCTTGGGCAGGAATTTGGTTTCTTCGGGGGAGAGTTCTTCTGCGGTTTCTAGATGTTGGGCTAGCTGTTGTGCGTCTCCTCGATGTAGGAGATTGATGATGGGGGTTTGAAGATTTTCTTGGGAGCCTGACTCGGCTTGACCGCGTCCGTTGCGAGCTGTTTCTACCCAATAGCGCTGGCGCTGAAATGGATAGGTGGGCAATGCTACTCGACGGCGGGGATAGTCGCGCTCGAATCCTTTCCAGTCTACTGCTGCTCCACGGACGTATAAGGCTGCCAAACTTTCTAGCAGTTGTTGCCAATCTTCCTGTCCCGGACGCAGGCTGGGCAGCCACAGATAGGATTTTGGATTTGCTAAAACCGTGCGTGCCATGCCTAAAAGGGTGGGTTTGGCGCCAATTTCTAAGAAGATTTCGCACTCCTGCTTCGCTAGCGCTTCCATACTGGCGGCAAATCTCACGGGCTGCCGTACGTGAGCAACCCAGTATTGCGGCGTGGCAATTTCTTCGGTTGCGAGTTTTCCCGTCAGGTTAGAAATAATATCGATACGAGGTAGAGCATAAGTTATCTCGCTAGCAACTCGTTCAAACTCCGCTAGCATCGGTTCCATTAAAGGCGAGTGAAAGGCATGGGAAACCTGTAATGGTTTCGTTTTTATGCCCTCAGATGCGAACCCAGAGACTATTTGTTGAATAGCTTCTGTTTCTCCAGAGATTACGATACTCTTGGCACCATTAATTGCCGCGATCGCAACTTTTTCTGTATAGGGTGCGATCGCTTCTCTTACCGTTGTTTCATCTGCCAAGACCGAGACCATTGTCCCCGTTTGTGGCAAGGCTTGCATGAGTTTCCCGCGATAGGCAATTAATTTCAACCCATCTTCTAAACTGAATACCCCAGCAATAGTTGCGGCAACGTACTCGCCGACACTGTGCCCCATGACGACAGTGGGTTCTATGCCCCAAGATTGCCATAATTGCGCGAGGGCGTATTCGAGGGCGAATAGTGCGGGTTGGGTGTAGGCAGTTTCGTCGATGGGCGAAAATGTTCCCTCTTGGGGATATAAAACTTCAAGTAGTGGCTTTTCTAGATAGGGTTGCACAATTTCGGCGCATTTATCTAAGGCGGCGCGGAAAGTCGGCTGGGTTTCGTAAAGTTGACGACCCATGCCGACATATTGGGAACCTTGACCCGTAAATAAAAATGCCATTTTCGGCGATTTCTTTTTGGTGACGCGATCGCTAATTAAGTTAGAAGTTTCTTTTCCGGCAGCAAAAGCACCCAACTGCTCCCGCAACTGTAGGGGAGATTCAGTGACAACAGCGAGGCGGTACTCGAAATGCGATCGCCCCGCATTGGCACTAAAGCAGACATCCGCTAGCGAAACTTTTGGATGATACCCTAAGAAATCTTCATACCGTCGTGCTAGTTCTACCAAAGCCCGATCGCTTTTTGCCGAGAGAGTTAGAAGGTGCCGAGGGCGATCGACTTCGCTTGATACTGGGGTTTGCAGCGGCGCTTCTTCGAGGATCGCGTGGCAATTGGTGCCGCCGAAGCTAAAAGCGCTGACTCCAGCCAAGCGACTGCCAGAACAAGACCAAGGCTGGCACTCAGAAGGGATGACAAAGGGCGTTCCTTCGAGGGAAATATAGGGATTGAGCTGCTTTAAATGCAGGTGGGGAGCAATCTCTCGGTGTTGTAGTTGTAAGACTACCTTAATCAGGCTAGCAATTCCAGCAGCGCCTTCGAGATGACCGATATTGGTCTTAACCGAGGCAATCCAACAGGATCGATCTGGGGAACGATCCTCCATCAGCACGGCTTTGAGGGATTTAACCTCAATTGGATCTCCTAAAGAAGTGCCAGTGCCGTGGGCTTCTAGATAGCTAATCTGCGCTGGAGCCACTCGTGCTTGTTTCAAAGCTTGGCGAATGACTGCCTGTTGAGACGGTCCATTGGGGGCTGTCAGTCCGTTGCTCGTACCATCTTGGTTGACTGCCGAGCTTCTAATGAGCGCCAGAATGTTATCTCCGTCTCGGAGGGCATCTTCTAGGCGCTTGAGGGCGATTATGCCACAGCCTTCTCCCCGGACGTAGCCATCGGCACTGGCATCAAAGGTCTTACAGCGACCGTCAGCCGCCATCATTTGAGCTTGGGAGCAAGTGATAGTTGGCTCTGGAGACAGCATCAGGTTTGCCCCTCCAGCTAGGCAGAGATTGGATTCCCCGTTCCACAAACTCTGACACGCTAAATGAACTGCCACTAACGATGAGGAACAAGCCGTATCGATCGCGATACTGGGACCTCGCAGATTTAGTGCATAGGAGAGACGATTGGCGGCAATGCAAGGAGTAGTGCCCGTGGCGCTATATGCGCCGAGTTGGGAAGAGTCTTTGTAGAGAAGTTTGTGGTAATCAGCATTGGTGATGCCAACGAATACCCCTGTCTGGCTGCCCGCTAGCGTCTCTGGAACGATTCCAGCATTTTCTAACGTCTCCCAGGCCACTTCCAACACCAGTCTTTGCTGGGGATCCATGTGCTCTGCTTCGCGGGGAGAAATCCCAAAAAAGCCAGGGTCAAACCGATCTACCCGATCCAAAAAGCCACCCCAGCGGGTATTCATTTTTCCAGGCGTAGCTGGCTGAGGGGCATAAAATTCGTCAATGTCCCAGCGATCGCTTGGTACCTCAGAGATCGCATCTACACCATTGCGTAAGAGCTGCCAAAAGGCTTCGGGATTTTCTGCACCGGGAAAACGGCAACCAATGCCAACAATTGCTATGGGTTCCATCAAATTTCTCTAACTCCGAACTCTAATGTACAGACGTTCTAGAAAACATCCCTACAAACTTCAAAGGCTAGCTATCCTGCGCCAGGATCGATTGGGAGAACCGCTTAAAGGCTTCGGTATTCTTTGGCAAGGCTTTCTCGATCGAACCGCCTGCCGCCATAATGCCCATGTTGCGATTGATCGACCATTGGTAATCGAGGCGACCGAACAATCTCCGCATCAATTCCAAAAGACTTTGGTGATACTTAAGTCCCACGTGATAGCCTTCGTGTTCTTGACAGACGCATTTCTCCAGCCAATCGAGGGCTTCTCGCTTTTCCATCGCAAACAGAGGCGATGTTAAGAGCTTGTAGTAGAAAATCATTAACATCTGGTCGTCGTAAACACAGCGACCGGGCAAAATTCCAGAAAGACCGCTCAAGAGGCTGCATTGCATCTTGTAAATTATCAAACCGGAGATGAATTTCTCGTAGGCTGTTGGCTTGGGAAAATCCTTATAGGTATCTCTGGCAAGTGTCTGAGAAATGGTAGTATGGAAGGCTTCGTCCAATAAGTGATAGTAGGAAACGGCAGTTGGAGTTGGGATATGTTCGCCCTTTTGCTCTAACTCTCGGAAATACCTAACGTATGGGTATTCTTGATTTTTGAGAATTGCATTTGCCGTGTAGCGCAAAGAATAGTACTGACATGCCATAAACGGCGACATTCCCCAGTGAATCGTGAAGAACCGCAACCAATAACGCGGTGCGATTCGCCCTCCCAAACCGTCGGCTGGCGCGGGAATCGACTCGCCCCTTTCTTCTATATCTCTCAAATACCCAGAGTAATACTGTTTTTTATCTCTAAGCATTATCTTGGCGATCGCGCCTAAAACCTTGTCTCGCTGGATCGAAAAGGGCGAGCTTCCCTTGCTTGAGATAAAATAATTCCGCACGGGCTGAGGAATCAAAAGTTTAAGCCAACTATTAACATCCTCATTATCCGATTTGCCATATTCGGAATTCCCCAAGATGGTTTTGCCGACGATCGCCATTTTGGTTTTGAATCCGATCTTTTGAAAGGTGCGAATGTGATAGCTTTCCTGCTCGGTTTCAAAATCGAGTTCCCGACAAAGGGTTTCGTAACCGCCGACGGCTCGAAACACCCCATTGGTGACCATATTATAAATACTGGTAGTGGCTTCGCTAACGGCGGTATGGTTGTAATTTCCTACCCAATAGAGATGATTGAGCGCAAGCTTCTGCGTGTGGGAAGCGGCATCGTAGAGAGGGGTACCGTACAGCAGCGAAAGTTCGGGATAGCCCCAGTAATAATCGCGGTTGCTGGCGTAATCAAATTCATTACCCAGGTCTCTAATCTTCTCGGTGTAGTCCGAGTCGGTGTTGTTCTTGAAAGTTTTTTCGATGATTTGGTGGTGAAGTGTCTTTCGAGTTTCTGACTGGTTTACTGATTGAGTCTTGCGATCTAGGGTTTTGTTTACAGCTACCATAAGTTTCTCCTGAAAGTATCAATTCAATTGACAATTCACAATTTGCAATTCCCGGAAGACATTGCACGTCCGACCACTCGAAAGAGTTATTTCGATTATAGTATTTATGTACTATCTGCTAATTAGGAATTGGTATAACCGTCCACCGCATGAATTGAATCAATCCCGCGTTCGCTAACGTTTGGCTTTCAACTGGGAGTTTAAATGCTCGACCAAAGCTTCAACAGTTGGGTAATCGTATAGTAGGGTTGGCTCGACTTCCGTTCCCAGCCAATTTTCTAAGTCGCCCGTCAAACCGACTGCTGCCGAGGAATCTAAACCATAGCGATCGAAAGGAATCGTGACATCGATTTCTTCTGGTTCCG